>JBASAY010000149.1:0-75312 GCA_049650865.1 Tunicatimonas sp. | reverse complement strand
CGGCCTCTGGCTGGTCGCTTCTCTACTGCTGCTCGGCACGGCCTGTTCCGACAACGTAGAAATCACGCATCGTTACACCTTTATGCGGCCGGTCTACACTCCCACGGCCGAAATCCGCAGCAGCTTCGCCGTAGAAGCGCCGCGTACGCTCACCGGCACGGGCAAGATCTACTACCGCGCTCCCTACGTTTTCATCAATCAACCCGGTGAAGGGGTGCACATTATCAACAACAGCGATCCGGAAAATCCGGTCAATGAGCGGTTTGTCAACATACCGGGCAACTTCGACATGGCCGTGCTGGGCAACATTTTGTACGCCGACAGCTACGTGGATCTACTGGCTGTCGACATCAGCAACGTGAACAACGTGCGCGTGGTGAAGCGACTCGAGCGGGCGTTTCCGTCCTACAACAGCTGGGGATTCTACTGGGATGAGGAGGCGGGGGTGATCACCCGCTGGGAAGAAGAAGAAGCCGTAGAGGTGTTTGAGGACGAGCTGACCGCCCTAAACGCCCCGGGCCTGTTCCGGTTCCGCGGAGGGATTGCCCGCAACGAATCGGTTTTTTCCCTGGCGTCGGGCGACTTTAATACCGTGGGGAGCAGCGTGTCTTCCGACGGCGCGGGCATCGGCGGTTCTATGGCCCGCTTCGCTATTGCCGATGAGCGCTTGTACACCATCGACGACTGGCAGATCAAGGTGTTCTCTATTGAAAACCCGACTGATCCGATCAAGGGCGACTCGGTGCGGGTGGGCTTTTCCATCGAAACCATTTTTCCCTTCAAGGACAAGCTGTTTATCGGCTCGCGCAGCGGTATGTTTATCTATGACCAGAGCAATCCGGACCGGCCGCAACTGATATCCGAGTTCCAGCACGCCACCAGCTGCGACCCGGTGGTGGCCAACGATAGCATGGCCTACGTGACGCTGCGCTCGGGCAACGCCTGCGAGGGCTTCATCAACCAGCTCGACGTGATCGACATTCGCGACGTGACCCGCCCCGAACTGGTGAAGACCTACCCGATGGACAACCCCCACGGGCTGGGTATCAGCGGTACCACCCTGTTCATCTGTGAGGGTGAATACGGTTTAAAAGTATTCGACGCCACCAAATCTCTCGACATCACCGGGCTGGCGCACTTCAAAGACGTACACGCCTACGACGTGATACCCTTAGGGGAAGTTTTGATGATGGTGGGCGACGACGGCTTGTACCAGTACGATTACTCCGACCCCACCCAGGTGCGGCAACTAAGTAAACTGGATATTGTACGTCCTCCCACCGCATCGCGATGAACGAACAGCTTGATTTACCAAAAAGGAGGAGACGCACCGTTCGATCCTGGCTGCTGATCGGACTGCTGCTTTCCGCATGGACGGCAGCGGCCCAGGCTCCGCGTACGGTAACGGTAGATTTGAAAAACGGTACGTCCCTGACGGGTGAAATGGCGGTGACGGTGCAGAAAGACTACCTGACGCTGATGCGCGAAAATCAGCCGCTGCTTCACATTCCCTACCGGAAGATCCGCTACGTCTACTTCGGTACTGATCCCGAGCGGGTTCCGGCGGCACCCCGGCAGTTTCTGCGACAGAATCGGCAGTTTTTTCACCAGGGAGAATTGAATGTAATGCAGAATAATCGTCCCTACACGTCGGCCACCGGCGTGGGCGTACACACCGTGAACGGCTACCACTTCAACCCGCACCTGGGAGTAGGGCTAGGAGTTGGCATAGACTACTACGACCCGATCTACGTGCTGCCGGTGTACGTGAGCGTGCGGGGGGTGCTGACGAAGTGGAAGCTGAGCCCCTACTACTTTGCCAATGCCGGACGAAGCCGGGGCTGGGCCAGCGACTCTGAAGGGCGGTTTACGGACCTATCGGCTCAGGGAGGCTGGATGCTACAGGGGGGCGTGGGCTATCAGATCAATTTCAGGCAGTCGGCGCTCCTTATCCACGTAGGGTTGAAGTCGCAACAAACCGAAATGAACTACCAGCTACCGTGGTGGATAGACTCCGCGGTAGAAGAAAAACGAACCTACCGACGCGTTTCACTGGGCATTGGGTTGATGCTGTAGGGCAGAGAACCAAAACTTTTGGTAGCTTTGCGGCACTGTCTCATCAAACTTTGCCCGTATGCGCCCTTGGTTACTTATTCTTTGCTTTTATCAGTTTAGCGTGGTTGGATTTGCCCAGTCCGGTCCTGACGATCTGTACGGAGACCTCTTCCGGGCGGTGCAGCTGGCCCCGGTGTTTGAGGATTCTAAAACCTTTCCTGACTGCCTACCGAAGCAGCGGCCGGAAGCAATCCTAGCCGACTACGATGCCCGGAAGGATCAGCCGGATTTTGATCTGGAAGCGTTCGTGCTGGAACATTTCTCCCTGCCGCCCAATCCTTCGTCGGGTTTCCAAACAGATACCACCAACAACATTGAGGAGCATATTGAGGAGCTGTGGCCGGTGCTGACCCGCGCCCCCTCGGCAGGCGGCAATTCGTCGCTCATCGGCTTGCCCAACCCCTACGTGGTGCCCGGCGGCCGGTTTCGCGAGATTTACTACTGGGATAGCTACTTTACCATGCTCGGCCTGGCCGAAGACGGTCGCGACGACTTGATCGAGGCGATGGTAAAAAACTTTGCCTACCTCATCGACACCATCGGGTTTATCCCGAACGGCAACCGCGCTTACTATACCAGTCGCTCACAACCGCCCTACTTCTCGCTGATGGTGCGGCTGCTGGCCGAACGTAAGGGTGAAGATGTGCTCGGCGAATACTTACCCCAGCTAGAGAAAGAGTATCAGTTCTGGATGAGCGGAGCCGATCAGCTAACGGATTCGGTACGCGCCCATCGGCGGGTGGTGCGGGTAGGGGAGGCGGTGCTCAACCGCTACTGGGACGACCGTCCGGTACCTCGTCCTGAAGCTTATAAGGAAGACATCGCCCTGGCCGCCGAAGCGGAGGGCCGAACCGCTGAAGAGGTATACCGCAACCTGCGGGCGGCGGCCGAGTCGGGCTGGGACTTCAGCAGCCGCTGGTTTGCCGACGGCGAGCGCTTCGCTACCATCCGCACCACCGAGCTAATCCCGGTAGACCTTAACGCGCTGATCTACCACCTGGAGCTAACGCTGGCGGATGCCTATGACCGAACGGGTAGTGCTACCCAAAGAGACCGGCTCGCTAAAAAAGCGCAACAACGCCGCCGGGCCGTTCAGCAGTACTGCTGGAACGCCACCGACCGCTTTTACTTCGATTATGACTTCGTAAAGGAAGAAACGACCAAGCAGCGTACGTTGGCGGCGGTTTATCCCTTGTTCTTTAAGATGGCGCGACAGAGTGAGGCCCGGGCGGTGGCCCAAGGGCTAGAGGACCAGTTTTTAGGTCCCGGCGGACTACGCACCACCCTGCGCAATACCGGACAGCAGTGGGATGCCCCCAACGGATGGGCGCCCCTGCAGTGGGTGGCGGTGTACGGTTTGCAGCAGTACGGCTACGATCGTCTGGCCGCTGAGGTGAGCCAGCGGTGGCGGGCCAACTGCGAGCGCGTGTACGACAATACCGGCAAGCTGGTAGAAAAGTACAACGTGGATGATGTGAACCTAGAGGCCGGTGGGGGAGAATACCCGGTGCAGGACGGATTTGGCTGGTCTAACGGGGTGTATCTAAAACTGAGCAGTACCGCCAGTAAATAACAGGGGACGATGTAACCTAGGATGACAACTTTCGTATTTATGTTGTATGTACAACAATTGTATTTACACTTAATCCAACAATTATGAAAGGAGCACGCATCGGTTACTACGTAGCCCTAGGATTATTCACCGCCTTAATGCTATTTTCAGTTTTTAACTACCTGTTTCAGAACGAAACGGTGGTGGAAGGATTTACTGCATTGGGCTTCCCCACTTTTTTGATCTACCCCTTAGCGATTGCCAAATTGCTAGGATTGGTGGCGATCTGGACCAAGCGATCCGTCGTGCTCAAAGAGTGGGCCTATGCCGGATTTGTATTTAACGCCCTCCTCGCCCTAGGGGCTCACCTGAACGCGGGAGACGGGCAATTTGTGGGGGCTATATTGGCATTGGCCCTTATTCTTACGGCTTACTTCCTGGAGAAGAAGGTATTTCCGTACCGAACGATTGAGTCAGACCGGCGCGCTGCCCAGCCTGTCTAGAGGCAGCAGTAGAAATCCTCTGCCAACAAAATAAATACGAACATAAAAAAAGCAGGGACAAATTTTTTGTCTCTGCTTTTGTGTTTTAGTGAATGAAGTTTTAAGCGGTTTTAGTAGATGCCTTAAACTCTTGCACCTGACTAAGGGCTCCCCTCACCAAGTCTAATTGCTTGGTTAGCATTTCCTGGATGTATTTAGGAAACTTGGTAGCCATCTCCTCATTGTAGGTTTCTATGGCATGCTTCTCACCACGAACGCATTCGTCTAGTACGGCTTCGTTGTCATTAGGTGACAATTTAGTTTTAAAATCCATCCAACCCCGGTGAATCTTACTTAGGAGCGAATCAGAAGGAGTTTCATCATCGCTGTAGTCCTTGATAAGCACTTCCTGAATTTCACCCCGAAACTCTGCGCGCTGCTGAGAAAGGCGGTACAGAATGGTTTTAAGTTCAGGATCATCAATATTTTCGGAGGCTTCTTTATAGCCACGATCGCTTTCTTCATTTAGTTGAACCAATGTATGTAAGCTCTTAACGACTGCTTTATTTTGATCACTCATGGTATTGTAAGTTATGATTGGGAATAATAAATAGTGACAGCTATCTGCCAGTTAAGTACGTGAAATAACTTTGCCAGCAATTGATCTATCGGATTGAAGTCAGTGTAAATTGCTTGTAGTCAATTACTTGTCAGGTAAATGAGAGTAATCTAAGAGTTAGCGATTACTGCGCATGGAAGCAGAGTGAGAAACAAATTCCCCAATGTAGTGGACAAACAAGGAATAAAGTACAATCAACAAGATACTGCCACATGAGAGCGTTCTGCTGTCCGAAAGGCCAATACGTTGAACTATTGCAGTACGTCAGGGGTAAATAGAAAAGCAAAAATTTGAAAAGTAATAAATAGTCCGTATTTTAGACATTATTATTCAAATCTTACCTACGTACTATTTATGAAGAACAGTGACTTTTTAGTATGGCGACAGCGTCGTCGTAAAGACCCCTTTAAAATCAGTTATGAGTGTCATCGGGAACCGTTGATAGGAGCGCGTGCCCCGTTTAGTGTGGGCGAGGTGTATAATGGCCGTTATTACAATGGTTTGTACGAAGTATCGACGAATTGGGGAAGAGAAGAGGCGTATCAACTTCGGCAAAAAGAGTTTGATGCTTACTTTAAACTCATTGAGGAGCCTCAGAAAGCCTAAGCACTAACCCGCATTGGGCTCATCAGCGTAGCTGCCGCCTGCACGATAAGTTGGTTATTGCGCCGATGGGTGAGGCAATCTTCAATATAAACTACCGAATAGCCAGTGAGTTCGCTGAGTTGTTGGTAGTGCTCTGAGCACAAATATTTTTTTATTTCGCGGATATTTTTCATATTAGTACTTTGTTTAAGTACAAGTAAATGCTTTATTTAAGCATTATCCAAATTAATTGTTCTTTATTTAAGCATAATCATCCGCAAATGCCTGATAATCAGTACAAAAAATTTGTCAATCAGCGATTCTTCGAGTGTATCGCTATGCTTAAAAGTCGTAACCAAATCAACTCCGACCGGGAGTTTGCCCTTAGCATCGGTATCTCCCCGTCCAATTTGGGTGACATTAAAGCCGACCGTCGCTCGGTAACCATTGAAATTCTGAACCGGGCTACCGATACTTTCGGGATCAACAGCGCCTACATTATTACCGGAGCTGGGCATCCGTTTGTTAAGTCAACCGATTCTGCCGAAGCCCCGCCCCAAAAGACCCGCGAGGTGGTGGTAGTAGCCACTCAGGATACGGCGGGCAACACCACGGTGCCGCTAATCAACCACAAGGCGGCCGCCACCTTTGTAGCCGGTTACCAGTCGCAGGAGTGGTTCGAGGAGCAAGACAGCATCCTGCTGCCCTCTTACATGATTAAGGAGGGGCAGTGCTACGCCCTGCAGGTGAGTGGGGATAGTATGGAGCCCACGTTGCTACCGGACGACTGGGTAATCTGTCGTTTGCTGGACAGTGATGAGTATCGCTATCTGAGCGACGGTGAAGTGTACGTGGTGGTTTCGCAGCAAAAGGGTATCCAGGTGAAGCGGGTACGCAACCGTCTGCACCAGTACGGAGTGCTGCGCTGCCTGTCCGACAACCCCAAGCACGAAACTTTTGACATCCCCGAGGAAGAGTTGCTGCAGGTCTGGAAGGTAGAATGGCACCTGCGCTCTCATCTTCCCGAGGTTAGCCCGGACATTGACCACCTTCAGGACAATATGCAAACCATGATGGAGGAGATGAAAAAACTGCGCGCCAACTACAAGGGCGAAATCATGCCCAACTAAGTCCGAATTTTAGTGATTTCCTCAAACCTTTTAGAGCCAACTTTCTTTAAGGGTAGAGGGATTTACTATGATACACTACAAATCGGCCGAGGAGATTGAACTGATTCGCCAGAGCGCCCTGATCGTTTCTCGTACATTAGGGATGTTGGCCGAGGAAGTTGGTCCGGGAGTTACCCCGCGCTACCTCGACCAGCAAGCCGAAGTGTTTATCCGCGACCAGGGCGCTGTGCCCGGATTCTTAGGACTCTACGACTGTCCCAGCACCCTGCTTACCTCAGTCAACGAACAGGTGGTTCATGGCCTGCCCAACGACCGCCCCCTTCAGGAGGGTGACATTATTTCAATCGACTGTGGGGCCAAAAAAGACGGTTACTACGGCGACCACGCCTACACCTTTGCCATTGGTGAGATTGCTCCCGAAACGCGTCGTCTGCTGGACGTTACCCTGGAGTGTTTGTACCTAGGCATCGAGCAGGCCCGCGTGGGCAATCGCCTGGGCGACGTAGGGTACGCCATCCAGCAGCACGCCGAAAAGAACGGCTACGGGGTGGTGCGTGAGCTGGTGGGGCATGGTTTGGGTAAACATATGCACGAGTCGCCCGAGGTGGCCAATTACGGAAAGCGCGGCAAAGGAGCCAAACTAAAAAACGGACTGGTAATTGCCATCGAGCCGATGATCAATATGGGCTCGCGGCGCATCAAGCAACTCTCCGATGGTTGGACCATCGTAACTTCCGACCGCAAGCCTTCGGCCCACTTTGAGCACGATGTGGCCATCGTAGACGGAAAACCGGAGATTCTAAGTACTTTTCAGTACGTTGAGGAAGCCTTAGCCCGCAAGGAAGGTGTCGCCTCCTAATCGGTACAGGGGCAGCACGTAGCGCAAATCGCTACTTCTCGGATACCGCTGCCGTCATCTTTCGGTTGGCTAGCGCCCGGAATTCACCGAGCTCATCGACCAAGTGCTGCAATTCAGCCACCGAAATGTGCTGGTGGGTGTCACACTTGGCGGTGCCCACCTCAATAAGGATACCGTCGTACAGGTAGTGCTCATCGTCGAGCTTCATTTTCATTGCCTCCACGGTTTTTTCAACAATCTTGTCCCGCATCTTCGGACCCAACGAATGGCTGGGGTCAAAGAACAAAGAAACTCCTTTGTCAAGGTGCCGCTGCTTGGTACGGCGGGCAGCGTGGTGGATAGGCAGGTTGCGGTACTCTCCTTTGGCGGGCAGATCGCAACCGCGCTGAATTAAAATCGTCTTGGGAGCCATTGAGGCGTAGTCCACCAGCCCGTCCCATACCGTTTCGATGCTGGTTTTCCCCGAAAATTCGGCGGTTTCTGATTTCTTATACTCTTCTCCCAACCACTTACCGTTCTTGAGTCCTACCATCCAGCCGTGCTCCTGGGCGAAGCCGGCCATCTGCCGCACGTGCCAGCCCAATTGGTCTACCGCCGAGTTCCAGATTAGAAACGGATCATTCGGGAATGACTTTTTGATACACGCCAACTGAATGGCCGGTAGCATAATCTCTGAAGAGCCGATTAGGCCGGTGTCGCGGTAGAGTTTTTCGGCCATCTGCACGGTGGGGAGCGGCTCCAGGTCGTGGGCATTGCCACCGTGGCCGAAGATATCGAAGTTGCGCATGATGGCCTCGAAGTCGTAACCCATGAAGCCCGCATCGGAGTTGGCATGGTCGAACTTGGTGCGCGACTTCAAACCCACGGTACGGGCTCCGTAAACTGCGGGCTGTCCGTTCACGGTAACTTCGGACATACGATAAACTTCATCTAGATTGAAGTCATCGAGCGAATCAGGACCAGCATATACTTGTACTTCTGGATTTTTCATGGGTGGAATGACGCGAGTGCTAAAGCGCAAAAGTACAGAATAATCAGTGGCTGATGAACAAACAAGCGAGGTTTGTCACGAAATGCGTTCATTTTAAAAAATTATAAATCGTATTTGCTTATGTCAGGTAAATTGGCAATGTTAGCAAAACATCCTGCGATTATTCTGAAATTATAGTATCGGTTCAATATCAAACCGATTTGTATTCTTTGAATGGGCGTAGGTAGTACCTATTGTTTATTACACCTAAATCCTAATCTTATGCTTAGACATGTACCCATGCGGTGCTGGTCGGTAATTATTGCGGTGCTCTGCACCACCGGCCTCACCTACGCCCAAACGACCATCAGTGGCACCATCACCGACGATGAAGACGGGGGCGCACTACCCGGCGTCAACGTGGTGGTAAAAGGCACCACAGTTGGCACCGTCACCAACATTGAGGGCGGCTACTCCCTACGGGTGCCCGCCGATGCGCAAACTTTAGTGTTTTCTTCGGTAGGCTACGGCGTGCGCGAAGAAGAAATTGGTAACCGCACCACCATCGATATGCGCATGGAGCCCGATCTACGGTCGCTCAATGAGGTGGTGGTGGTAGGCTACGGCACGCAAGACTCCCGCGATGTAACGGCCGCCATTGCTTCGGTAAGCGCCGAGGATATTGAAAAAATCCCCGTCGCCAGTGGCGTGCAAGCCATTCAGGGCCAGGTAGCCGGGGTAGACGTAATGTCAGGGGGCGGACGTCCCGGACAAGCCCCCTCGATCCGGATTCGCGGACGGCGCTCTATATCAGCTTCCAATGATCCGTTATACGTAATCGACGGCATTCCGCAGACCAGTAGCACCAGCGCTATCTTCGATATCAATCCGCAGGACATTGAGTCGATGGAAATCTTGAAAGATGCCGCTTCTACCTCTATTTATGGATCGCGGGGGGCCAACGGCGTAATATTGATCACCACCAAACGGGGCGAGCCCGGCGAAACCAAGGTGACCTACAGCGGCTATTACGGCATATCGGATGTGCTGCGCACGGCCGATGTGATGGATGGCGCCGAGTTTGCCGCCCTGAAGCGTGAATCCCGTCGTTGGGACCCAGAAACACGGTTGGTAGACTACAACGGTGAACTGCCCGCCGACGAACTGGTATTTGATGATCCGGTTGAACTTGAGTCAATTGCTCAAGGCCGCTCTACCGACTGGCAGGATTTGGTATTGCAGAACGGTTATCAGACCAACCATCAACTGAGCGTGCGGGGTGGTACCGAAAAGACTCAGTTCAATGTTGCGCTTGGTTACTTTAAGGAAGAGGGCATCATCAGCGTATTAGATTACGAGCGCATCAACGGTACCATTAATCTGGATCATCAGATCAATGATGTGTTTAAGGTAGGGTTATCTACTATTACTTCGTACTCTACGCAAAACTTCGGTAATGGAAGCATCATGGGCGAGGCCTTGTCGAACAATCCACTGGGCGTACCCTATGACGAAGAAGGTAACTTACGATTTCTTCCTACCAACGATGGCATTCGAACCAATCCACTTAACGAACTGGTAGAAAATGCCTTTATCGACGAGAGGAAAGCGATACGTATTTTCGCTCCGCTATTTTTAGAAGCGAAGATAGCCGATGGCCTCAGGTATAAAGCGACCTTTGGACCTGATATCCGATTGGAAAGACTTGGTTTTTTTGCAGCTAGTGAGACGAATACTAACCGAGGCGGTCCGGCCCGAGCAGCGGTAGACAACTTTCAGGGTATTGGCTTCACACTGGAGAACTTGGTAACATGGGAAAAGAACTTCAATAATCAACATGAGTTTAAGGTAACGCTATTACAGAGTGTTCAGTCTTCTCGCTTCGAGGGATACGGAGTAAACGTAGCTAACCTGCCCTACGAATCGCAACTCTTCTACAACGTCGGCACTGCCGAAGTAAAGGGGGATTTAAGTAGCCGTCTTTCTACGTGGAAGCTAGCGTCGTATATGGGGCGGATCAATTACAAGTTTGCCGATAAGTACAATATCCAGGCAACCCTGCGAGCCGATGGCTCATCGCGACTGGCGGGCGACAATAAGTGGAACTACTTCCCCGGTATCTCGGCGGGGTGGCGCATCAGTGATGAAGCTATCTTCGCTGACTCAGACTTCCTGCAAGAACTCAAACTGCGGGCGGGTTATGGGTTGGTAGGGAACACCTCGGTTGCTCCCTATCAAACCTTTGGGCGATTGCGCCGCACCACCTACGCCTGGGATGAGAGCCCAGCGTTTGGCTACGGACTGGCCGAGATACCCAACGAACAGCTGGGCTGGGAAACCACGTCTGAGGTGAACGTTGGTTTGGACTACGGATTCTTCGGAGGACGCGTTTTTGGCTCCTTAGATTTCTTCCGGGCTAATACTAATGATTTGTTACTACAGCGTAACCTGCCCAATACGTCGGGTTATAATAGTATTCTGCAAAATACTGGCTCTACCCAAACCCAAGGAGTTGAGTTCTTTGTAGCGGCTAATATCATTAATAGTCCCAGTAGCTTCAAGTGGAACCTTTCTTTTAACGCCTCACGAGTTTCTGAAGAGATCACCAACCTCGCCCTAACCGATGAGGCAGGTAATCCCATTGACGACGTAGGAAACGGCTGGTTTATTGGAGAACCTATTAAGGTGTTCTTTGATTACGAAAAGGAAGGTATTTATCAGTTAGATGAGGTAGATTTAGCGCGTGACCGCGAGAACAAGGTGCCCGGTGAGATCAAAATTAAAGATCAGGACGGAGATGGGCTAATTACCCCGAGTGACAGAAAAATCATTGGTACTGATCTGCCTGATATTCTGGGGGGAATCACCAACAGTTTTGAGTATAAGGGATTTAGCTTTAGCTTTTTCTTTTACTACCGCTTGGGTCATACCATTCGCAGTCGCTTTCACGATAGCAACAACACGCTGTTCGCGCGCTACAATAACCTAGATGTCGATTACTGGACCAAGGACAATCCGACCAATGCATTCCCCCGTCCTAATCAGAACCAAGAACGCCCGCGAGACGGATCAAGCGCAACCTACTTTGATGGATCATACGTGAAACTGCGTAACGTGAACCTGGGATACAAATTTCCTGAAAGCCTAACTAACCGAATCGGAATGAGCAACCTCCGAGTTTACGCATCGGGACAAAACTTGTGGTTCTGGTCGAAGTACGATGCGTTCGACCCTGAAACCAGTGATCCGGATGATACTCGTCAACCACAAATCAGCTCAGGAACCATCCCTAGCACCCGGCTATTTATCTTAGGCGTTAGCGCTCAATTCTTATCTAAATAATGAAAATTATGAAAACTAAATTACTCGCACTAACCCTAGGACTTCTCGCTTGGACAACCCAATCGTGTGAGAATTATCTGGAAGAAGAACTGGTTTCCGATGTGTCGGCCGCCACCTATTACACCACCCCACAGGGTTGGGAAGATGCTGTTCGGGCCACTTACGCGACCATGAAGGATTTCTACGGTAGCGAAATGGGCTTTACTATGACGGTGTTCGGCACCGACGTGCATACCAACGGTTCGGACGGGGGGCACAAGCCAATTAATTTCTACGATACAGACCTAGACTCTGAAGAAGGCTATATGCAAGGCACTTGGAGTAGTTTCTATCGCGGAATTAACCAGGCAAATGCGGTGATCAACCGATCAGAGAGTTTAGATTTAAATCAGGAGGTAATTGACCAGCGTATTGCTGAGGTACGTTTCCTGAGAGGCTTGTTCTACTTTGTGCTTACCCGCACCTACGGAGATATCCATCTAAGCTTAGAAGAAACCGAGGGTGTAGAAATTACCGCTAATAAAACTCCCGCCGCTGAAATCTACGCCACCGCAATTATTCCCGACCTGGAAGCAGCTATCGCTACACTTCCAGCTGAGCAAAGCGATCAGGGGCGGGTTACCAAACCGGCGGCTGAATATCTGTTGGGTGAGGTGCTGCTTACCCGTAGTTACAAGTCCTTTGCTGAGGCCAACGATGCGGCCCGCGCCGAGGCCCTGTTTACCACGGTGATTAACGATTACGGATTTGAACTGGCCGAGACCTACCGCGAACTGTGGGGACTAGACGAACTGTCGCTACCTGCCGACGTAGGTGGGGCTGAAGACAACGCTGAGATTATTTTCGCGGTGCAAAACTCCAAGGGACAGGTAGATGAAGGACTGGACGGTGATGGACACCGGGGGCACCTGTACTTCTTGATGGAGTATGACAAACTGCCCGGTATGACGCGCGACATCGAGAACGGACGTCCGTGGAAGCGCTTCCGCCCCACGCCCTACCACCTCAGCTTGTGGAACCGCGGTATGGACCGCCGCTACGATGAAACTTACAAAAGTGTATGGTACGCTAACAGTGAGGGCAACATCCCTACCGACGAGGCGGGTAATCTTCTGTTCGGGCTCGGTGATACCGCCATCTATGTTCCCGGCCCCGGCCAGAACGAGCGCTGGGATGAGGCTGCGAAAAAGAGTGTGCCCTACGTGGTACTTACTCCCGACCCGGTCTACGACGGTGATATCTGGTTCTACAACGAGAAGTTGTACCCCACCCTAGCTAAGTTCTTAGACAACACCCGCCCCAATCGGCAGCACGTGCAGGGGCAGCGCGACTTTGTGCTCATGCGCTTGGGCGAGGCTTACTTGCTACGGGCCGAAGCGCGCTTGCAGCAGGGTAACACCGCTGGGGCCGCAGAAGATATCAATGTAATTCGTCGGCGAGCCGCTTGGGAGGGGATGGAAGAGCAGATGCTTATTACCCCGGCGGAGGCAACCTTGGAGTTCTTGTTGGAAGAACGCGCCCGCGAGATGGACGGCGAAGGCCACCGCTGGTTTACCCTAACCCGCACCGGAACGCTGGTAGAACGAGTGCGAGCCCACAACCCGGAAGGCGGCCCTAACATTCAGGACTATCATACAGTGCGCCCTATCCCGCAGGAGCAGATCGACCGCACCGAGGGAGGCTATGCGCAGAACTCAGGATATCCCGGATCAGATGGCTGATACATTCTAGCGAAAAATAATTGAAAGTGACTACCATACTAATTGGTAGTCACTTTTTTTTGCTCTCACTGTTTAGCTGATGCTACTTTATAGTCGTAGTAAGGTTACAAACTAACGCTAAGGAATTACTAATGTACAGAAGTGGTAAAACTCACCTTTTGTTAGCTTAAGTAAAATTTTATTTGAAATAATCATATTTATTTCGTTTCTTTGGATGTAAGAAAAAACTAAATAAAACTACTATACTATGATTCTGGTAGACAGTGCTTTAAAGTTCAGAGAGGATACCGACAATCCTATTCAAGTTGGTCTAGTAGGTGCCGGGTACATGGCAGCCGGGTTGGTCAACCAAATCGAACGGTACGTACCCGGCATGCGGGTAGCGGCTATCGCAAACCGTAACTTCGACCGGGCGTTACGCTGCTATCATCAGGCAGGGGTCACCGATATCAGCACGGTAGATGATGTCGTTGCCCTTGATCTTAATATAGATTCTCGCGAGTACACCGTGTGCCACGACCCCGCACTGTTGTGCCACGCTAAAAATATAGATATCATTGTTGAGGCTACCGGTACCATCGGTTTTGCCGCTCAGGTGGTACTCACCGCCGCCCAGCACCGTAAGCCCGTTGTGTTGCTTAACGCCGAGGTAGATGCTACTCTCGGACCCATCCTAAAGCAATACGCCGACCGCGCCGGGATCATCCTGAGCCAAAGCGACGGTGACCAGCCCGGGGTAATCATGAATCAGTACCGCTTTGTGAAGGGGCTAGGACTTACCCCCCTGGTGGCCGGAAACATCAAAGGCTTCTTGGATCAGCATAAGAACCCCACTGATATGGCTGCCTACGCGCGCAATGTGAACCAGAGCGCGGAGATGATTACTAATTTTACCGATGGTACCAAAGTAAACCTAGAGCAGGCGTCGGTGGCCAACGCTACGGGCATGGGTGTAGCCCAGCGGGGGATGAGCACCTACCGTTCTAACGACCATATTGACACTCTCACCGCCATCTACGACGCAGATCAGCTGCGGGCCACTGGTGGCATTATCGACTACGTGGTGGGTCCCAGCCCTGGGCCAGGTATCTACGTATTCGCCGCCACCGACGACCCTATGGTAAAGGATTACCTGAGCTACCTCAAGATGGGAAAAGGGCCGATGTACAGCTTCTACACCCCGTATCATCTATGCTTCTTTGAAGTGCCTAACTCAATCGCGCGCGTGGCCCACTTCCACGACCCGGTGATGGCACCCCTGGGCGGACCCGTGGTAGAAGTAGCGGCTATTGCCAAGCGTAACCTGCGGGCGGGAGAAATGCTAGATGGGATGGGAGGCTTCGCAGCCTACGGAGAGTGTGAAAACGCAGCGGTATGCCGTGCCGAGAACCTGTTGCCTATCGGATTGGCGCAAGGGGTGCAGTTGAAACGCGATGTGCCCCTGGACCAGGCGATCACCTTTGACGACATTGAGGTGCCTAGCGACCGTCTGGATTATCAACTGTACGAAGAGCAGTGCACGGTTTTTAGCGAAACCCCATCCATCGTGGGGTAGCAACGCGGTGCTACCGCCCTTCGCCAGAAGGCAGATGCGTAGGATTGGCTGTCAGCTTCACTTGACAGCCTTCTACCAGGACGCGTTTTGTGAATGGCAGATAGGTAAAATAAACCCCGTTCTACTTTGACTTAACGATCCGATGCCTAATTTTGCGAGATCAATACAGCACCTACCTTATTGTAATGATCATGGAATCGGAAGAGAAAAATCGATATTCAGAGGATGAATTGAATGAGTTTGAGGCAATTATCGATCAGAAGCTGACGAGTGCCCGGGCCGAACTAGATAACATCAAAAGCTCACTGAGTCGTATTTACGACAACGGCACCGATAATACAGCGGGCAACAACAAACTTCTGGAAGATGGAGCCGACACCCTGGAAAAGGAAAGTCTGAGTCAACTGGCCGCCCGACAGCAGAAGTTTATCGGGCAGCTAGAGAACGCCAAGGCGCGCATAAAAAATGGCACTTACGGCATCTGTATTGATACCGGGAAGCTTATTAGCAAAGAGCGGCTCCGAGCGGTGCCCCACACCCGGCACTCCATCGAGGCTAAACTCAAGCAGCAGTAAACAAACCGGCGTGGACTTCCTCATCAAGCACATCGAAGCGCTGATCTTTAGCGCGAAAAACCCTATTACCGTCGTTGAGATTCAGCGGTGCTTATCCGAAATGTTCGACGCGGCCGTATCCGAAGAAGATATCACTAACTGCATCAAAGCACTTCAGGAAAAGTATGCCGACGGCGCTTTTGCCTTTGAAGTATTTGGAACCGGTGGGGGGTACCGCTTCCTGACCAGACCCGCGTATCAGGCCAGTATTAGCATCCTGCTAAAACAGCAATCCAAAAAACGGTTATCTACCGCAGCGCTAGAAACCCTGGCTATTGTGGCCTATAAACAGCCCATCACCAAGGCGGTGGTGGAACAGATTCGCGGGGTTGGGTGCGACTACGCCCTACAGAAGCTTCTGGATAAGTCACTCATCGAGATCAAGGGCAAGGATACCACCCCCGGCCGACCGATCCTCTACGGTACCTCAGAGCAGTTCACCGACTACTTTGGCATTAACAGCCTACAGGATTTACCCACCCCCCGCGATTTTGCTCGGCCCGATAACGAAATTGCCCCCCCCGATCCGTCAGAGTAGCTAAAGATTTCTATCAGGCGATCATGGTCAATATATCCTCTACGTACGCCCGATCGTTGGCTAAGCGGGGTACTTTGTTCTGACCCCCCAGCTTACCCCGCTTTTTCATCCACTGATGAAACGTGCCTACGCTTACCGGATGCACCAGGGGAGCGGTCACGGCAATGTCTTTGGTGCGCTTGGCGTCGTAATCAGTGTTGATGCTCCGCAGCGTTTCATCAAGCACGCGCGTAAAGGTATCCAGGTCGCTGGGCGGCTGGCTAAACTCGATAATCCATTCGTGGCACCCCCGTTGCCCACCGTCACCCATAAAGTGGGGGGCTGCCGTAAAGTTTTCTACCTGAGCGTGGGTAGCACTGCAGGCAGCGGCAATGCCTTGCTCGGCGTTCTCGATGATTAGTTCTTCGCCAAAGGCATTGATAAAGTGCTTGGTGCGCCCACTAATTACAAATCGATACGGACTGGTGGACGTAAACTTAATGGTGTCGCCGATTTTGTAGCGCCACAATCCGGCGTTGGTGGTAATCACCACCGCGTAGTTCACTCCCACTTCTACTTCGCTGATGTCAAGGGTTCTGGGGTGTTCGCTACTAAAGTCTTCGGGGGGAATAAACTCGTAGAAAATCCCGTAGTCTAGCATTAGCAGTAGTTGGTGCACGTCCGACTGGTCCTGAATGCCAAAGAAGCCCTCGGTGGCATTATAGGTTTCTACGTAGTGCATGTCGGAGTGCGGAATCAGCGTATTAAACAGCGATCGGTAGGGGGTAAACGACACCGCCCCGTGGAAGAACACCTCCAGGTTGGGCCATACCTCCCGGACGTCGCTGGCCCCCCTGATCTCCAGTACCCGGCGCAGAATCACCAGCGTCCAGGTGGGCACTCCCGCCATCGAGGTCACGTCGGCGTGGGCCGTGGCCTGGGCGATCTTTTCTACTTTTTCTTCCCAGTTGTCCATCAGGGCGATGTCCATGCTGGGGGTACGCGAAAAGTGCATCCAGAACGGTAGGTTCTTCATAATTACCGCCGACACATCGCCGGTAAATGAATTAGCATTTTCGTCCAGCCGGTTTACCTGCTGGCTTCCCCCGATGGCCAGGTACTTGCCAGTGAACAGACGGCTTGCCGGGTTGTTGTTCACGTAAGTAGCCATCATATCCTTCCCCCCCTTAAAGTGGCATTCTTCCAGCGCCTCGGGAGAAACGGGGATAAACTTGCTTTGGGCGTTGGTGGTACCCGACGATTTGGCAAACCACTTGATGGGAGAGGGCCACACTACGTCCTGCTCGCCCCGCATGAGCCGCTCGATATAGGGAAAAAATTGCTCGTAGGTAACCACCGGAATCCGCTCTTTAAAGTCGGCGTAGCTGCGGATGCTGCCGAACTTATGTTCTTTTCCGAATACGGTATCCTTGGCTTTGGTTACCAACGCACTGCGTAACTCGGCCTGTACCTCCTGGGGGTACTTCATAAACAACTCAATCTGATGAATACGCTTCTTCATCAGCCAGGTCATCACCGAATTGATAATTTCCATAGGTGGTCTGGTTAAAACTTCCGCCGTAGCTCAAAGTGCTGCCCCAGGTAGACCCGACGCACTTGTTCGTCGCTGGCCAACTCTTCAGCGGTTCCTGCCTTGAGTAGCTTTCCTTCAAACATGAGGTAGGCCCGGTCGGTAATGGACAGGGTTTCGTTCACGTTGTGGTCGGTAATCAGGATGCCAATATTCTTATTTTTAAGCTGAGCCACAATGGTCTGAATCTCTTCCACCGCAATAGGATCGACTCCGGCGAAGGGCTCATCCAGCAGTACAAACTTCGGATCAACCGCCAGGGCCCGTGCAATTTCGGTACGCCGCCGCTCGCCCCCGGATAGCACCATGCCTAAGTTCTTGCGCACGTGGGTAAGGCTAAACTCCTCAAGCAGGGCGTCTACCTTCTCGCGGCGCGCTGCCTTGTTCATAGACGTCATCTCCAGCACCGCCAGCAGGTTGTCCTCTACGCTCAGCTTCCGGAACACCGATGCCTCCTGGGCCAGGTAGCCAATGCCCCGTTTGGCCCGTTTGTACATAGGCAAGGCGGTAATATTGGTTTGGTCTAAGAAGATTTTTCCCTCGTTGGGTTTCACCAGCCCTACGATCATGTAAAAAGTGGTGGTTTTGCCCGCCCCGTTGGGACCCAACAGTCCAACAATCTCGCCCTGGCCCACCGTCACCGAAATGTGATCAACCACGGTGCGTCGCTTGTACTTCTTCACTAAGTTTTCGCCGCGCAAGACGGCCCGATGATCATTATTTGTCATAGCAAAAGCCAGCAGAAATAAAGGAGAAAAAACTACGGAAGCAACCAGGTGCTCAGCCTCCTTACGAACGTGCCGGGTGGCAAATTAGCGTATTGTCGCGCAAAGATGCTACGGAATGCTAAAGAAAGTCTAGCAGGGAAGAAACCTGCTGGGTTTGTTGGGTCTGCTTACGCTGGTCTTTCTCGTCAAGAAGCCCTTCCAGGTATTCCTGAAAACACGGATGCCCCGAAACGTAGTTCACCGTGGGGTACAAGCTATCCGTCATCAGTACCGTATTGCTGTCCGAGTCTTTGACCGCCACGCATTCCGGTGGGGGGAGCAAGCCGTACTTCGTAGAAAGCACATCGACGATCTGCTGATAATTCTGACTGGTGAGCCGCCGAAACGAATGGTTGGCCATAAAGAACCGCTGGTCTAAAAAATGCAGGGCCGCCACCGAATGCAGGTAAGCAACCCGAAAGCGGTAGAAGTAGATTTCGTGCTTGTCGACCCGGGCGTTAGCAATAACGAAGCGGGGCTTGCCCAGTAGTTCTCGAACCTTTTTGGGATTGCTCTTGAAGTCGATACCCCGGAAGTTAACCTTTACCCGCGCGTTTAAAACCGCCCGGTGCTTTAGCTCCAACCAGTGCAGAAGCGCTTCGCCGCTTCGTTCGGTAAGCAGGCTTTGGTAGTACCCTTCGCGGTTATCGTAACTGTTGTACGCGTAGTTGTTCGGAGAAGTAAACCGGTCTCGGGCTTTGCTAAGAAGATCTTGAAAAAGCATAGGGAGAGGCGTGAACAAGCGAACGGAAGCGCGGGCAAGCAAGGAATAAATCGGCTGAAAAAAAATTAGGAAACCCATCAAATACTACACCTCCCAATCAATGCCCTCGCGGTGATGGGTTACGCAGTAGCGGTAACTTTCCCCCTTCGTACGCGTATAGCGGGTATTATTTAACCTCAATCTTACACTGTCCGGTGACGTATTCAGAGGCGGTTGCCTTTTTGTATCAGCAGCTCCCCGCGTACCAGCGCGTAGGTAGATCAGCGTACAAAGCTGATCTAACCAATATCCGTCGTTTGGTGGCGCATCTTGGTAATCCCCACGAGCGGTTTCCGGCGGTGCACATTGCGGGTACCAACGGCAAAGGAAGCAGCGCCCACTGTTTGGCGGCTATTCTGCAGTCGGCGGGCTACCGCACCGGTCTGTACACCTCACCCCACCTGAAATCGTTCACCGAACGAATCAGAATCGACGGCCGGGAGATTAGCGAAGAAGCCGTGGCGAACTTTGTCCTGCGTCATCAAAAACTTATCGCTCAATTATCTCCGTCCTTCTTTGAGCTGACGGTAGCCATGGCGTTTCAACACTTCGCCCAGCACCAAGTAGACATTGCGGTGGTGGAAGTAGGGCTGGGCGGACGATTGGATTCTACCAACATCATCACCCCGGTGGTAAGCTTAATTACCAATATCGACTACGACCATACCGACATCCTGGGCGAAACACTACCCGAGATTGCGGGTGAGAAGGCGGGTATCATTAAAGCTGGAGTGCCGGTGGTGGTGGGGCAGCGCCATCCGGCCACCGAAGCGGTATTCCAGCGCGTGGCGGAACAGCGGGAGGCTCGCCTCATTTATGCCGAAGACTACTACCAACTTGTAGACACCGAAGAAGAGGCTGAAGGGCAGCAACTGAGGATCACCCACCGGCATACCCAGCAGGAGCTAAACTTACTGGTTACCCTGCGGGGGAGCTACCAGTGGCCCAACGTGCGCGGCGTGCTCAGCGTGGTTGACCTACTGCGTGAGCAGGGGTGGCGTATTTCGGCCGCCGCGGTCCGCACGGGTTTGGCCCATGTGTCAGAACTCACGGGGCTAAAGGGGCGGTGGCAGGTGCTGGGATACCGCCCGCTGCGCATCGCCGACACCGGGCACAATATCGCCGCCTGGCACCTGGCTATTGAGCAGTTAGCACGTTATGGCGCCAAGCGGTACCACTTCGTGCTAGGAGTAACTCAGGGCAAAGACCTGGAAGGGTTGCTTCGCCTTTTGCCGCGCGACGGAAAGTATTACTTTTGCCAGGCGGCTATCCCCCGTGCCCTGCCCGCCGTAGACTTAGCAGCGGCGGCCAAAAAGTATGCGCTGGCCGGAGAAGTGATTGAGGATGTGCAGAAGGCCTACGAACAAGCGTGTCGGCAGGCCCTGCCCGACGAACTGGTCTGGGTAGGGGGAAGTTCTTTTGTGGTAGCCGAACTATCCGCCCTATGAGAAACAAATTAGAACGGTTTCGGGAGAACAACGAGCGACGGAACGTGGTAGAACCGGGTAAACCGATTATTGAAGATATCAAAGGAAACTGGTCGGCGTTCTTTGGTAACCAGCACCCTATTACTTATGAATTGGGGTGCGGCAAGGGAGCCTACACCGTGGGACTAGCCCGCCAGTACCCCGAACGAAATTTTGTGGGAGTAGACGTGAAGGGCGCGCGCCTGTGGGTAGGAAGCACCCAGGCCGAAGAAGAGGCCCTGACCAACGTAGCCTTTCTGCGCATCCGCCTGCTGGATATTGACCGCTACGTGGCGGCGGGCGAGGCGGCAGAACTGTGGATCACCTTCCCCGACCCCCGGCCGCGCGACCGGGATGCCAAGCGCCGCATCACCAGCCCTCGGTTCATGGACTTATACCGGCATATCCTTCAACCCGGCGGAACGGTACACCTAAAAACCGACAACCAACCTTTGTTCGACTTCACACTGGAGGGACTGCAGGAGAGAAATGACGTGTTGGGTCTGGAGCATACGCACGATTTGTACGACTCGCCGCTCTACGGAGCGGAACAGCAGATCACGACCGATTACGAACAAAAGTTCAGTACTCAAGGAAAAAAAATATGCTACCTACGCTTCAGATTTAGCGAACAAGAATCACGAACGCTGTTCTGACAAACGATTTTCGGGAGTTACGTCATATGATTTGCTTAAATTATAACTATTAGAATATCCGCTAGAATAAAATCAACTGCCGCTGTTCGTCTGGTTGAAGTGTTATAAGGTTTTAGGGTAAGAGTAATCATTGAACTTTATTCTGATAAATTCTTAAGGCTCGTGTCAACACAAGCCTCCAAGAAAATTATCAGAATAACCTCTATCAAGTAAGTATTTTCTTCTGCCTATTTGCTCTTTTCCGTCCGTTGGTCCTTATCTTTGGGGCGGTGGTCTGTCCACGTTTAGATGATCTGCTATGAATGATACGTTCGACTGGCAGCCGGGTGATCTTCCGGTGGTGCTGACAATTCTACTTCTCACCGTTGGTTTTGTTACGTACTGGTTTCTGGCTGAGTCGCCCACGGTGCGCCGCTGGGTAACGGGCAATGAAGAAGAAGCGGCTCCGGTACGATGGGTCGTCGCCCAAAAACTGTTGGGGGTTGTTTTTCTGGGGGTAATTCCCCTGCTGGTGGTGCTTTGGGTACTTCCTTATTCGTTGGTAGACTACGGTCTTGGCTTTAAGAATACGGTTACCTCCCTGCTCTGGGTACTGGGGCTGTCGCTCGTGATCTTTCCCTTAAATATCCGGGCGGCCCGGTGTCCTCAGAACCTCGCCTACTATCCGATGATCCGCCGGGCGCACTGGACCCCCCGCCTGGTGCTCGTCAACAGCATGGCTACCATCTTGTATCTATTTGCTTACGAGCTTATGTTTCGGGGTATCCTGCTTGGCGTATGCACCGCCGTATTAGGAGTGTGGCCCGCGATTGCCATTAACATCGCCCTGTACTCTACCACCCACCTCCCTAAGGGGCCCGCTGAAACCATCGGAGCTATTCCATTTGGACTACTGGTGTGCTACATCACCCTAACCACCGGTACCATCTGGGTGGCCGTGGTGGTGCACGTCATCCTATCATTAAGCAACGACTACTTATCGGTGCACTACAATCCTTCCATGCAATTTGTGCGTCATGCAAAAGAAACCGTTTCACGGTAAGGTCATCATCATCACTGGCTCCGGGTCCGGCATTGGAAAGGCAACGGCGCGGATGGCCGGGCAGCAGGGGGGCCGGGTGGTACTCAACGGACGAAATGCCGAAAAGCTTGAGCGGGCCGAGCAGTCCCTTCGCGCACTCGGTGTAACCGTATTGGCGGTTGTGGCCGACGTGGCTACGGTAGCGGGGGCTCAGTACCTTGTTGATGCCACGCTGCAGCATTATGGAAAAATTGACATTTTGATCAACAATGCGGGTATGTCGTCGCGGGGGTACTTCGCCTCCCTGGCCCCGGCGGTCATGGAAGACATGTTGCGGATCAATGTATTAGGCTCATTGTATCCCACCCGGGCCGCCCTGGCCGCCCTAAAGGAAACTCACGGAAGCGTAGTGTTTGTGTCGAGCGTGGCTGGCATCCGCGGTTTGCCGGAGACGAGCCTCTACTGCGCTTCAAAAATGGCCCTTACCTCCGTGGCCGAATCGTTGCGGGTAGAACTCTGGGAAGACCGCATCCACGTCGGTATCGTGTACGTTGGTATCACTCAAAACGACCACGGGAAGCAGGTAATTGATGCTGATGGAACCAGGATTCCTCTCCGGCAACGCGACCAAGGCCGGGCACAAACCCCACAGGCAGTAGCAAAGTCGGTGCTGCGCCTAATTAGAAGGCGCCGTTTTAAAACGACACTTACTATCCTGGGGAAGGTCAATCGTTGGGCCAATGTACTGTTTCCTCGCGTAGTAGACATTTTTTTGGTCAGGTCTAAAGATCGTATTGCCCGCATGAACCGGTAGAGTGGCTAAGGTTTACTGCGTAAAAGCTTGATTACAAGTGGATTGCCGCCCGGTTGCTGGCCACTATTAAAAACAATGAGGGGTAGTTTGCGTTTTGGAAACCTTACTGGTTACCAACCGATCGCTTGTAAGATTTGATAAACAAACGTATCGCCTCGGCTAACCACAAACCTGTAGAAGATAATTTTATTTACTTCCGCTTTTCTTTTCAATTACATCCCGTATATTGTTGAAAATAGCAGAATTTCAGCCTCCATTAGTGCGCTGTTGCTACTTTTTAGAGAAGCCTAGTGTGAATTATTAATACGATGCAAGTTCAAAAATCAGCCCGCGTTAAGCCGCTCTTGTATCCTGCTGCCCAGGTGTACGACTGGGGAACTACCCTGGCCGTAGCTCCTTATCCGGACCATCAGATACTGGGGTGTGGGGGTAGCCTGGCGCTGCTTCGCCAGATGGGCTACCGGGTACGAACGCTCTTTTTAGGTGGAGCCACTACGATGCTGCGACCTACCCACGATCCGCTTGAAGTGAGCAGAGAAGCCTCCCTGGTCGCTATTGCCCAGTTGGGCGTTAGTGAGGAGGCAAGCACGTGCCTTCGCATTCAGGAGGGGCACTTTCCCCACCAGAGCGACCCAGGGTTTGACGAATCTACTCGGCTGGTAATCAACGAACTGCAAGAACTGCAACCCGACACGGTACTGCTACCTAAGATTACCCACGATCAACCGGACCTGCTGGCTACCTGGCAAATTATTCGGCAGGCCATAGAGCGTTTTGCTGCCCCCTTGCGCGTGATTGAGTACGTGCTGCTAGAGCAACAGTTGCAAGGAGCCTCCGTGAGCAAACCCACCGCCGAACACCACATTTGGCGACTTGATATCAAAGAGGTATTGGACCAAAAAGCCGAAGCGGTACGACTATTTCAGAAATGTACTGCTTTGGCTGTCTCAGTCACTGATATGCCCTCGTGGGAAGTCTACGTTGAGTACGCCGACTAACAGTCTACTGAAGGGGTGGCACCTCAGCAGCCCTGCCGTTGCTGGACGGTGGATAGACGGTGGGGCGCGGGGCAGCAAAGTTTCGGTACAGCGAGCGGTATATCTTAGGGGCAAACGCCGCCGCCGACACCGCCCCGGCGAACTTCACAATTCCGGGAACGCGCTTCTTAAAAATAATTTCTTCTACCAAGTACACCGAGCCAAAAATAATGCAGCTGGTTACCAACTTCTCGCGCAAGTAACGCGGGGTAGCGTCGCTCAATAATCGGCTGAGGTCGCGCTTAATTTTCTTCTCCTTTTCGCGGGCAATGGCCCGGTGCTGGTTTTTAATAGATTCATACTCTTCTTGACTACGTAATTCGCTCATGGTCGGGAGTTTTATTGGCGGCAAGCAGGTTAAAAAACAGTTTGAGCAAGGGGGTTTTGATAAGACGATCTTTGAACGTCCACATCAGTACACCAAGTCCTACATAGAACAAGGCAACTAGCATAAAACCAAGGAAGAGACTCTCTAACAGGTAGCCTAAACCGTAGGCTACCGCAAAGCTGAAGATAATCAGAAAGAACCACAGGATAAGCAGAAAGATGATGCTGGTAATAATGACGTAAAATACGTCGGCCCCTTTCTTAGAGGCTACGGTAAACAAAAGATTCCGTTGGGTGGTCACGTAATCCTTAACGTCGTCGAATAAATCCTGGATAGGAGGGGTACGGGTTGGCATAGGTTTGCGTAGCTATTTTTCCTACAACAACGCACCAGGCCCGCAGATGTTAGAGGATGGCATAATTTAGGCTAATCAGCAAACATTTTAGGTGGGTAGCCGGTCTATTATGACGACCGGGCCAGCTTGTATTTTTTGCCCCACTAAATTTTTACGACTATGAAGATCGGAATCATTTCGCACCTGAAGTATCCTATCAAAGAGCCTTTTGCGGGCGGACTGGAAATGCACACCTACGCGCTCGCCGACGGACTTATTCGCCGGGGGCACCAGGTACAGGTGTTTGCTTCCTCTGACTCTGACGAATGCCTTAACCTGAGTCCGATGAACCTGAGCGCGCTGAGCTACGAAGGGCACCGGCAGTTTGAGCCCAACCCGCAAGAATTTAGCGAGCAGTTTGTTCGTGAGCATCACGCCTACCTAGAACTTATGCTTCGGCTGGCAAATACTGCAGCAGACTTCGACATCATCCAGAATAACTCGCTACATTACCTGCCACTGTCCATGTGTCGAACCCTTCCCGTGCCGGTGGTGACGACCCTGCACACCCCTCCCTTTTCGTGGTTGCAGAGCGCGGTACGCTGCGAGCGACAGAACCCCCGCAGCCACTACGTTACCGTATCGCACCAAAACGCCCGCTCGTGGAGCGACTACCTGGATGAGTGTCCGGTAATTTACAATGGGATCAATCTGGGGCAGTGGCGGTTTAGCGCGCGGGCCGAGCCGGATACCGCTGTATGGTTCGGGCGGATTGTGCCCGAGAAAGGAACCCATCTGGCCATTCGGGCGGCGCATCAGGCTGGATTGCGGCTACACCTGGCCGGCCCCATCTGCGACCAACGTTACTACGATGAGGAGGTGCGGCCGTTGCTCACCCCCCAAGATACTTATCACGGCCACCTGCGGCACCGCGAGCTCATCGACCTGATTGGAATGAGCAGCGTATTCTTGTGTACTCCCCGCTGGGAGGAGCCCTACGGCCTGGTGGTAGCTGAAGCCCTTGCCTGTGGTACTCCGGTGGCGGCGTTTCGCCGTGGGGCCCTGCCCGAAATCCTGGATGTGAACACCGGGCGCTTTGCGCGTCCCGACGACGTAGACTCGTTGGCTGCGGCAGCCCGGCAGGCATCAACGCTCAGTAGAACCGCTTGTCGGCAGCGCGCCGAAGACGTAGCGTCTATGGAACGGATGGTCAACCAGTACGTCGACCTGTATACCGAACTGGCTCACCCAGTTACCCTGGCATGTCAGGCAGGGTAGGTCCGGACAAAATCGGTCCGACCGGGATCGGTTACTACGTGCACCACCACGGCCGGGGGCACACCAACCGAGCCCGCCAGATTGTAGCCCACCTTAATCAACCGGTTACCATTTTTAGCTCCTCACCTCACGTAGAGGCGCCCTGGACCGGTGAGCAAGTATCAGTGATTAACTTGCCTCCGGACACAGTGACTGGCCAGCCCGCAGCGCAAGACTGGCCCAACGTGTTTCACTACGCCCCGCTGGGAGTGCCCGGCATCCGCGAACGCATGTTACAGTTGGCACAGTGGGCGGCGGCTACCAATCCCCGGCTGCTGGTGGTGGATGTGTCGGTAGAGGTTACCCTGTTTGCCCGCTTGTTGGGAGTGCCTACGGTAGTAGTGCGGCAGAGCGGACTGCGCACGGACCCTCCCCACCAGGTTGCCTACCGAAGCAGTAATGGACTACTTGCTCCCTACGCGACGGCCCTGGAAGAGCCTGATATGCCCGATTGGATTCGCCAGAAGACCTACTACGCGGGTGGGTTCAGTCGCTACGCGGGCCGGTTGCTCACCAAGACTAAAGCCCGCCGGCAATTCAGCATACCTGCCCAACAATCAACCGTGGTGGTAATGAGCGGCTGGGGGGGGCGGGGAAACCCCCTGGAAACCATCGCTCAGGCTGCCCAGGCGTGTCCGGCGTGGCAGTGGTGGGTGGTGGGTCCAACTTCAGCCGGGGTAGACGAAATGCCTACTAATATGACGCTGGTAGGGGCAGTTGATGATACGTTTCCGTACTTGGTTGCCGCCGACGTGGTGGTAGGCTCGGCGGGTAACAATACGGTGATGGAAGTCGCTACGGCGGCCACTCCCTACGTGAGCATTCCTGAGGAGCGCCCCTTCGACGAGCAGCGGCGCAAGGCAGAGGCGCTTGCCCGCACCGGGGGGGCGTTGGTACTCTTCGACTGGCCTGACCCTCGTTACTGGTCGGAGATTCTGGCGCGGGCCCGGAAGTTAGATTCAACCGCGTTCGCTAACATTGTTGACGCAGAAGGGGCAAAAAAGGCGGCTAAGTACATTGAGCGGGTGGCGGAGGGACACAATCAATAGCCGACGAAACTAATTTTAAAACCCCGCCGGGGCATTGGTATACGCTGCCTCAATTTCGTCAGTCCGTGGGTGGCGAAGCAATTTCAGATGGCTGCCCTCGGCTTGCCAATCGATAAACCCTGCTTCCTGAAATTTCTGCAACCAGCCTTCCATGGGCCATCGTTGCCATTTCTGGTAAAAGTAACGGGCGTTGGCCACAATGTCTGACAAGTGCGGCAGGGGCGGACGGTACACGGCGTGGTGCTGGTGGTACGCCCGGGCGCGGCATAGGGCAAACGGCACCTCCTGCCGCCGGGCCGTAAACGCCAGGTCCGTATCCTCGGCACCGTACCCTTGGTAGCCGGTATCAAACCCACCCAAGCGATTAAAAACACTCCGATGGATGCCGAACGACAAGGACCAGAACAATTCGTAACGGTCTTCGGGTTGCACTAGCGCGCGCACCGCCGGGCGGGCCGGATGAGGAACCGCCCGGGAGCGCAACTGGGAGAACGTCCATCCGGAAGCCGCCGCCTGGGCCGGAAGGTAGTGCACATCACCCATCAGCAGACCGGTAAACTGGTTTAGAGCCCGTTCGTAGTTCGTAAGTAAGTCGGCCTCCGGAATACAGTCTACGTCGAGGAAGATGAGTTGCCCATGGGTTGCCTGCGCGGCCGCTTGGTTGCGCGCCTCCGCCAGCGGCAGGTTCGTACGCTCCGAGCGCACGTGGAAGGAGCGTACCGGGTAGGGGAGGGAGGGGAGTTGGTAGTCGGTGGGCTCGTTCATATAAACCACCACCACTTCGTCGGGGAGCCGGATCGATTGCTTAAGCCCCTCTAGCAGGTTCAGCAGGTGGCGCTTCCGCCCATGAACGAGGGTTAGTACGCTGATAGCGCCCATAAGAATATTTTGACGGAGCCAAGCGGTAGAAGGTGCAAATCGCGGGTATTTCTGACGTGTCTGCTTTTAGGTTGGCTTCTCCACCGAATGATACGACTTTGGAAGCTAATTCGCAATCACTAGGCGGTTGCTAACCTACCGCTTATGCCTTACCAAAATACGCTATCTGCTTCCGATACCCAACGTGGCTTGCGCTTGGTCGTCCGGGAGGGGATGGCCACTCAGACGATGATCATCTTAACCAGCGGGTCGCTGCTGGTTGCCCTGGCGCTAAAGTTGGGCGCTACCCACCTGCAAATTGGTATTATTTCCTCTATTCCGCTCTTCTCTAACGTCTGCCAGGTTGCGTCTATCTACCTGGTACAGCGCTGGCGGCAGCGCCGGAAGGTGGTGGTGCTGGCCACCCTGTTCGGCCGGTCGGCCTATCTGCTCATTGCCCTGCTTCCCTTCGTGCGGGCCGACGGGTACGGAGTGTACCTGATAATGGTGGCACTGGTGATGCAGCACGGCCTGGGGGCAGTGTCGAACGGAAGTTGGAGTTCCTGGATGCGTGATCTGGTGCCGCACGCCACCATGGGAGCCTTCCTTTCCAAGCGCCTGGCCATCGTGCAAACGCTATCGATCTTTCTGAGCGTCGCCACAATTCTGCTGCTCAGTCAGGCCGAACAGCGGGGCGACCACACCGAAATGCTGGCGTATGGTGCGCTATTCTTGGTAGGATCGGTGGCGGGGTTGCTTGGCACCTTTTTCTTGTCCCGTACCCCTGAACCTACCTACCGTCCTGAGCCCACCCCCTTACTGTCGCTGATTAAGCTACCCTTTCGGCACGCGAACTTTCGTACGCTTATGGCGTACATGGCCTCGTGGAACTTCGCGGTAAATCTGGCCACTCCCTTCTTTACGGTGTATATGCTCGAGAAGCTGGGGCTAAGCATGACCTATGTGATTGCGCTAACCACCCTCTCTCAGGTGTTTAACGTGCTCTTCTTTCGCCGGTGGGGCCGCTACGCCGACCGCTACAGTAACAAGACGGTGCTAGGCATCTGCGCGCCGCTGTATCTGCTGTGTATCGCGGGTATGGTGTATACTACAATGCCGGGTCCGCACGCGGCCACCCTACCGCTGCTGGTGCTGCTGTACGCCCTGATGGGAGTGGCTACGGCCGGTACCGGTTTGGCCTCCAGTAGCATCGGACTCAAGCTGGCTCCGCCCATGCACTCGGTGGCGTACCTGTCGATGCTGAGCTTTACCAACGCAGTGGCCGCCGGGGTAGCCCCCATCCTGAGTGGCTGGCTGTCGGGCTTTCTGGTAACGACCACCTGGACCTGGCAGGTGGCTAACCCCCTGGGCGGCGGCGCGTTGCCGCTGGTGAGTTTGCACCACTGGGACTTTCTTTTTCTGCTGTCGTTGGTAGCCGGGGGCGGAGCGTTCTACTGGTTGGGCCGGTTGCACGAAGCCCGGAACGCCTCACGCTGGGTGCTGATCCGCCGCTGGCAAAAGGAACTCGGTTGGTGGGGAAGTCCGGCGTTGCGGGCCCGCCTGCGCCGCACCCGGGCCCTTTCGGCGCTTACGGTTGGCCCCCCGAACCCGTCGGCTGTGCCTGACGATCAAACTCCTTCTCAATCGCGTCGACAAACGCATTCCGAAGTACGTTAAACACCGTAGCCGTTACGTCGGGGCTTGGGTTGTTAAGGTCACCCTGCAACGGCACTTTGGTGGCCACCTCGTCGCGCTTCTGATTTTCTAGCACCTCGGCCCCTATGCCCACCAGTGCTTCCCACAGCTTTCCCAAGAAGCCTTTCTCTTCTATTACATCCTTCTGAAAATCAAAGACATCCAAGTTTTCGAAGAAGGGTTTTACGTAACCATCCATCCGCCCGCTGTCGATCGTAAGTTCGCTAACCAGCGTGAAGGAACCTTCCTGGACGTCGAAGTTGGCGTAAGCTTTGATGAAGTCGTTCAGTTGGGTTAAGTCCACGTGGTTGATTTTAAGATCGGCTTTGAGATTTGGGATTTCTTGAAGGAAATCCATCTGCATCTGTAAGTCGACTTCCCCGTCGCCAATGGTGATGGCCCGGGCCGTGAGTGAGGCGGGCAGGTAGCTGGTATCGTTTACGTTGCTTAGGTTGGTAGCGAGTAGGTTAAGCTGGCTAAGGGTAGCATCTACCGGTGGGTCCATACTTCGGTCGCGATAGGTAACTTCACCGCGCTTTACCTCCAGGCGATTGAGGGTAAGCGGCATAAAGTCCTTAAACTGGTCTTGCCAGGCTACCGACTCGCCGGTTTGGTTTTGGGTGGTATCGGCGTCATCCTGCGAAGTGATGAAGTTGAGGGTAGGGTGAGATAAAATCACTTCTCCCGCTATCGCGCCGTCTAGCAGCGCGCCCCACTCAACGGATAAGTCCAGGGTGTCCACACTAAACAGGGGGGGCTGTTCTCCACCACCAATTTTGTCGAGCCGCAAGTTCTCAATTCGATAAGCCCCTCGGTAAAGATTAATATCTACGTCGGCAATGCTTCCGGTGTAGCCCGCCACATCCTCCAAGCTTTTGTTCGCGTAGTAGGTGACGGCTGGCTCTAGGGCGATGCGTAAGATGACCAGTACGGCTACTATTATCAGAGGAATAAGATATTTTTTCTTCATAGCAAAGAATTAGACTCGTTTAGCAACTAGCGACCAACCCACTGGTTATCTATATTTATTGACTTTGAGACTGTTTCGTGAGAACATTAGAACCAGTAGCTAGTTGTACCAAAAAAAATTACTCGTATGAACATTCTTCTTTCTCCGACTTTAAGCATGATTTTCACCCTGCTGCTGCAACAACTTTCTACCGACGAGGGAATTCCCTATACTCCGCAAGAGGGGCCCAGTTGGTTGCTTATCTTGGCTGCGGTAGCCGTGCTTGTTGCGCTGGTGTTTGTACTGCTAAAGGTATTTCGCGGATTACAAAGCTCGCGCGATAGCGAAACGAGCAAGGAACAGGCCAACAGTGCCGCCACCCCCGAAGAATAAACGTATTTATCTTACCCACTGATCTATTTGCTATGTATTTTTCTGATTCGCTGAAGTCGTCTACCGGCTGGCTGGCCGCCCTTGCTATTGTTGGAGTAACCGCATGCAACTCTACATCCACCGAAACCACGGCGGAAACGCCCTCGGCCCTAAGTGCCGATACCGACAATGGATCAATCGTGTTGCCTGAGGGTTTTGCTGCCCTGCTGGTGGCCGACAATTTAGGAAAGGCGCGTCACTTGGTGGTAAGAGACAACGGTGATGTATACGTGAAGCTGAAGGACACCGAGAACGGTGGCGGGGTGGTGGCCCTGCGCGACACTACCGGCGACGGCCGGGCCGACATTAAGGAGTATTTTACCGATCAAGCGGGTTCTGGTATTGATATCTATAACGACTATCTGTACTTTTCTACGGACACCTCGATTTACCGGGTGAAGCTTGACCCAGACAAACTGTTGCCCACCGCCCAGCCGGAGCTGGTGATTGGTGATTTTCCGGCGCAGCCCCAGCACGCGGCCAAGTCGTTTGCCTTCGACAACGACGGGCACATCTACGTGACAGTGGGCGGCCCCTCTAACGCCTGCCAAGAGCAGATGCGCACCCCTGGATCGCCCGGACAAGACCCCTGCCCCCAGTTAGAACGACAAGGAGGTATTTGGCAGTTTAACGCCAACCAGACCAACCAAACCCAACAGGAAGACGGCCAGCGTTACGCTACCGGCATTCGCAATGGTTTTGCCCTACACTGGGACGAGACTCAGGATCAACTCTACGCCCTACAGCACGGCCGCGATCAACTGTCCACCCTTTGGCCCGATTACTATACCAATGAACAAAGCGCCGAACTACCGGCCGAAGAATTTTTGCGCGTTAACGAGGGCTCTGACTTCGGCTGGCCCTTCTGCTACTACGATCCTATTCAGAGCAAAAAGTTGCTGGCCCCCGAGTACGGTGGCAATGGCCAGGAGATAGGGCGATGTGCGGACAAAGAACAGCCGATCATGGCTTTCCCAGCCCACTGGGCACCCAACGACTTGGTATTTTATCAGGGTGAAACTTTCCCCGAGTCGTACCAAAACGGAGCCTTCATTGCGTTTCATGGTTCCTGGAACCGCGCTCCACTACCGCAACAGGGGTACTTGGTTGCCTTTGTCCCCTTCGGTAGCGATGGCCTGCCTTCCGGCGAATATGAACGTTTTGCCGACCAGTTCGCCGGATCGGGTGAGGCAATTGAAAGCCCAAATGAGGCGGAGTACCGCCCTACCGGTTTGGCAGTGGGTCCCGATGGTTCGTTGTACATCTCTGATGACGAGGGCGGCAGAATCTGGCGTGTGTTTTATCAAGGAACTCCCGTAGCCATGCGGTAAGCATCCCGGGTCAACGCAAGCAACCAATCTTATGTATCATTCATCAAATTCAATCAGGCCTAGTATGAATATTTTCAAATCTGTTGCGCTGATCCTCGGAGTGGGTGCTATAGCAGCTTGCTCTTCTTCCGGCGGACAGGAAACAGCGTCCACCGACACTACTGAACCTGAGTCAACGCCTGCCGTTCAGACTCAGTCGTTAGAGAAAGGGAAAACGATTTACAGCCAGTACTGCCTGGCCTGCCACCAGGGAGATGGTAACGGAGTTTCCGGAGCATTTCCGCCCCTTACCCAAACCAAGTGGGTGGCCGGAGACAAGGAAACGTTAATCTCGGTAGTCATTAACGGCCTTCAGGGCTCGATTACCGTAAAGGGTGAGGAATACAACAACGCGATGGCGGCGCACGGCTTCCTGAGTGACGAAGAAATTGCCGCGGTGCTCACCTACGTACGAAAGTCTTTTGGCAATGATTACGAGGAAATCACGACCGAAGAGGTGGCCCAAGTGCGGGCTAGCAACACGCAGTAGTTAGAACTCAACCACTAAATGCAGCCAACAGGCGCAGGCGCTTGGCGAGCGAGGAAGTGAATTTGTCTTCCGGGTCGTACTTCGCCTTTACGGCCAGCCAGTCGGTATACGCTGGATACATCTGCCTAAAGGTGGCGGCATCAAGCAGCGCATCCTTTCCCAAATAAACCTTGCCCCCCGCTTCCAGTACCATCCGATCGAGGGTGCGGGCAAGCTCCGGCAGACGTCGTGTTACCGGAAAGTCGATGGCCAGGGTAAATCCTTCTTCTGGAAACGATAGACTCGCATCGGTATGGGTGGCCGGTCCCATTTTCTTAAGCACATTTAAAAAAGGCAAGCAGTCTGAGGTAGCAATTGCTTGCAGAATGGGGCGAATGGCCGCCGCCGACGCCGTGGGCACCACGAACTGGTACTGCACAAACCCCCGACGACCGTACCCTCGGTTCCACTGATGAACAAAGTCTAGCGGAAACAAGAATTTGTCGTAGTGGCTAATCGGGTTGGGACTATTCTGCATTTGAGCGATAAGCTGATTAAGGACAACGAGCGTAGCGGGATTGAGCGAGAAGTTAGGCAAAAAAAAGGGCACGCGTAACCGGGGGTTGGCGTGTACCTTAAGAGGTTGTAAGCGATGCCGACGCGGAAGATCGCGCAACTTCGCTTGGTTGCCAACGGTGAGCACTCCTTCACCCAACCGCCGATGCTTCGCCTGCGGATTAATCCAGGCGACCGAGTAGCGGTAGTGTTGGTCGTAGGCCTGCAATGCTTCCAGCATATGGTCTAACCCGCCCACCCGGATGGCCTTCTGCGCGTAATAGGTTGTTTCAACGCGCTCCAACTGCAACGTAACCGTAAGGATCACGCCCAGTAAGCCCAACCCACCGAAGTTTGCCCAGAACAGATCAGGATACTCCTCGCGGCTCGCCTCCACGGTTCTGCCGTCGGCCAACAGAATGGTGAACGAGCGTACGTAGCGCGCGAATGATCCGTCGCGGTGGTGGCCTTTCCCGTGAATGTCGTTGGCAATAGCTCCTCCCACCGTAACGTACTTGGTGCCGGGGTTCACCACCGGAAACCAAGCCCGGGGAGCCAGGGTCGAAATGATATCGGCGAGGCTGACCCCCGCCTGGCACACCAGAACGCCGGTGTCGTCATCAAAGCTAAGTAGGTGGTTTAACCGGCCGGTGTTAGCCACGGTAGCCTCAGCGTCGATAGACTGGTCGCCGTAGCTTCGTCCTAGCCCGCGCACCACCAACGCCTGGTTGCGGCTAGAAGACTGCCAATCAGATGCATCGCGGGGGGAAGCTACTGGGGCGTTTACCATAGGGTAGTTTCCCCAACCGGCTATTGGTTGTGGTTTGGTGCGCATAAGAGTACGTTTGCTAGCAAATGACAGAATAAGCGAGGATCGCCAAACCCGCTACGAATTAGGCCACCTTAGACCGCTTTAGGCGGTACCAGTTCATCAGCTTGTGCAACTGCTGGTGGCGAAGCTGAAGACGTACCAGATAGTAGATGCTGCCGTAAGCGACCATCGAGGTAGTACAGGCTAAGATAATGTTTCCGAGCAAGAAGGCATTGGTATACTGATACAGCAGTTGGTATAACGAGACTTCTTCTAGCTGGATCGGGTGATCCAACAAAATGCTGCCCAGCAGGTAGCATACGTAGTAAAAAGGAATGAGTATCAAAGGATTCCAAAAGGCAATGGAAACTACTACCGCCAAACGGTTGATGTTTTTAAAGACAAGCGTGAGCGACAGCGCAAGAAATGCCCCAAAGCCGGGGGTTGGCAGGATAGCAATAAAGGTGCCCAGCGTAAAGCCTATTGCAATAGCATGGGGGGTGCTGTTCTCATTGGCCAACCGTTGAATGAAGCTCGCAATACGCTGCTTAACCTTCTGCTTACTGCTCATAGGATCCTTAAACTAATTCCCAATAGTACGAGGTATTTATGGGAATGTTATTTCGTTTTAAATTAATTTCTAACTTGACTACCAAAAGCTACGCGAACCCAAAAATTGACTGCTAACCGCCCCCTTTCCGAACGACTGCGACCGCAAAAGATCGCCGATGTGGTTGGGCAACCCCACCTTACCGGTGCCGAGGGGGTGTTGCCAACGCTACTGGGGGGCAGTACCCTTCCTTCTCTTATCTTTTGGGGGCCGCCTGGTACCGGAAAAACGACCTTAGCTGAAATTATTGCGCATCAATCTAACGCAGTTATGTTTTCGCTGAGTGCGATCAATAGTGGGGTAAAGGAGATTCGCGAGGTCATCAATAAGGCCAAACTCATGAACCACTGCGTGCTTTTTATCGATGAGATCCATCGGTTCAACAAATCGCAGCAAGATGCCCTGCTTCAGGCCGTCGAGCGCGGAACAATCTCCCTGATTGGCGCCACCACCGAGAACCCTTCGTTTGAGGTCAACGCAGCGCTGCTGTCCCGTTGCCAGGTGTTCAAACTCAACCCGCTCACTATTGACGATCTACAGAACCTACTTCGTCGGGCGCTAACGCAGGATTCCTATCTGAAAAACCGAGACTTCAGCACGGTGGCCACTGATGCCCTAATCGCACTCTCGGGGGGTGACGCCCGCAAGGCTCTTAACCTGCTGGAGCTGGTAGCTCAGTCGGTAACCGGTCATGAAATTACCGAAGCAGACGTACAGCGGGTTGCCCAGCAGCGGGTGGTACGGTATGACAAAGGCGGAGAACAACATTACGATATTATTTCGGCGTTCATTAAGTCGGTGCGCGGCAGCGACCCCAATGCGGCACTGTACTACCTGGCCCGGATGATTGAGGGTGGCGAAGACCCCAAGTTTATCGCCCGTCGCCTTGTTATTCTGGCCTCTGAAGATATCGGCAACGCCAATCCTACCGCCCTGGTAATCGCCACGAGTACCTTCCAGGCGGTAACCTTTGTCGGATGGCCCGAAGCCGAGATCATTTTGTCTCAGTGTACGGTGTATCTGGCGAGCAGTGCTAAGAGCAACGCCAGCTACGTGGCTATTAAGAAAGCCAAAGAACTGGTGCGGCGTACCGGCGACCTGCCCGTGCCGCTGCCGTTGCGCAACGCGCCTACCGCCTACACGAAACAGGAGGGCTACGGGTCGGGATACCAGTACGCGCACGATTACCCGCAAAGCTTTGTAGCCCAAGAGTTTCTACCCGAAACGCTATCGGGCACCATTCTGTACAAGCCGGGTGACAACCCGCGCGAACAAGAAATCGGGCAACGCCTCCGATCCCGATGGCGTAGTAAGTATGGCTACTAACCAGCATTTCGTAGATTAAATAGTAAATCGTATTAGAAATAGAACAAGTAATACGTACAATGTACTAATTAGAGAGCTTCTTGTGCAGCAGGTAAGCGCGTCCGCACCAAAATTGCTACCGTAAGGCGAACCAACGCGCGTCTTATGGCTGGCATCTCTTCCTACACCAATGTACTAGGTACCCAAAACGCGGCTCATCTGCTTCGCCGTGCTACTTTGGGTGCCACCAAGCAGCAGATTGATCAGTTCGCGAAGCTCACCGCCCCGGCGGCCGTGGACCAACTGTTTAAAACCAACCCGCTGCCTCCTCCTCCGGTAGATCCCGCCACAGGGCAATCGTGGGTCAATCCCAAACCTACCGATGCCAATAGCGACAGCGGCGACCTACAGCGTCAGTTGTACAGTTGGTGGGTTAACCAGATGGCTACCCATCCGCTATCCATGCACGAAAAGATGACGTTTTTTCTGCATACTCACTTTACCACCATCGCCAACCGGGTAGAAGAGAAACCGGCCTTGTATCATCAGCTACGGTTGTTTCATCACTACGCGATGGGCAATATTAAAACGCTGGCCCGAAAAATTTGTACCGACAACGCCATGCTTCGGTTTTTGGATGGACACCTTAACGAAGTCGGTAACGTAAACGAGAACTTCGGCCGAGAATTTCTGGAACTCTACGCTATCGGCAAAGGCGCGCAGGCTGGTCCCGACAACTATACCACCTATACCGAGCAAGACGTGCAGGCGGCCGCCAAGGTGTTTTCGGGATGGAAGCAGGACAAAGATTTTGCTAACCTTGACGCTGAAACAGGCACGGCACAAGCGGTTCTCAAGGGAGATCCTGGAGTTGCCGCCCGCCACGATGCCAGCACCAAGCAGTTCAGCGCGGCCTTCCAGAACCAAACGATCAGTCCGTCGGCCATGGTGGGCGACAAGGCAACGCAAGCCGCCGCTGCTGGAGAGATAGACCAACTGGTGGAGATGGTGTTTGCGCAGCCCGCCACTGCGCGCCACCTGTGCCGCAAACTCTACCGCTACTTCGTGTACTACGAGATTACCGAAGAGGTAGAGCAGACCTTTATTGCCCCACTAGCCCAGGTGTTGCTGAACAGCAGCTACGACCTACAGCCCGTGCTCAGCGCACTGCTAACCAGTCAGCACTTCTACGATAACGATAACGCGGTGGTAGAGGACGATAACACGGGAGCAATAATTAAGTCGCCGCTGGAGCTGATTATGGGTACCCTGCGGTTTTTCCGAACGGCGCTTCCCAAACCCTCGGGCGACCTAGAGTTCTATTACCGTACCTACGGCAAGGTGGTGCTGGATAGGCTCACCGATCAGGGTCTCTATTTCTACGAACCCTTTGAGGTGGCAGGCTACCCTGCCTACCACCAGGGGCCTGGTTACCACCGTAACTGGATTAGCGCTAATTACCTGGCGCGACGCTACGAGTTTGCAAAAAAACTAATCGAAGGCATTCGTGATAACGATCAGGTGTTAGCCCAGCTGGACGTTGTTGCCTACGTGGAGAACACGAGCAACATATCCGATCCTTTCGATGCAGAACGACTGGTGCGAGAGCTTACTGATTATTTGCTTCCTGAGGCGATCACTGAAGAGCGCTTCACCTATTTTCTAAAGAGTATTCTGCTTGACGATCTTTCAGAAGCCAACTGGCAGACTGAGTGGCAAAAATACCTGGGCAGTGGCGACGATTCTGCAGTGCGAATCCAGTTAGAAAAGCTATTCAACACCGTGCTGCAGTCGCCGGAGTACCAACTGTCGTAAAAGCCGCCCGAAGCGCGGAGATACGGCAGACAATTAACCATTTCAACCCAAAGACAAACCCATGCAACGCAGATCGTTCCTTAGAAAATTGCCCGTCGCGGCGAGTGCCCCCTTTGTCATCAATGGCCTGCCCGTCTCGGCATTAGCCAACAACGGCTACTTGCAACGATTGGCCGCTACCAGTACCAACGACAAGGTACTGGTGATCATCCAGCTACACGGCGGCAACGACGGCCTCAACACCATTATTCCAATAGATCAGTACAGCCAGTACTATCACCTGCGTCCTAACATTGCGATACCGAACCGGGGCAAGCGTGGTTTCGTTCCGCTGGACAGCACCCTATCGGTAGAAGACCAGGTGGCCCTGCACCCCGATATGATCGGAGTAAAGGAGCTCTACGACCGGGGGGAAGCCGCCGTGGTGCAGGGGGTGGGCTACGAAAATATCAACGGTTCTCATTTCCGCAGCCGCGACATCTGGTTTATGGGCGGCGATTATGACGATAAAATCGACTCGGGCTGGGCGGGGCGCTACCTAGATCATCTGTATCCGGGCTACCCGGAAGCGTATCCCAGCGATGCTATGCCCGACCCGCTGGGCATTGAAATAGGAAACTCGGTATCGCTGGCCTTCCACCGTGCCAACGGCATCCCTGCTGCCATATCCATCAGCAACCCCGACCAGTTTTACGATCTGATCAACAGCGTAGGGGTAGACCCCCCCGAGAGTATTGCCAACTCGCACTACGGCAAAGAGTTACGATGGATACTGGATATTGAGGAGAAGTCTAACCAGTACGCCGGTCGACTCCGTGACCTCTACGAAAAGGGAAGCAACTCCAGTGAGGTTATCTATCCGGAAAAGTATCCGTACAACGCTCCTCTTAAGCAGACAAAAAACCGGTTGGCGGGTCAGCTGCGGATGATTGCCCGCTTGTTGAGTGGCGGCTCACAGACCAAGATTTTCGTAGCCCGCCTCGGTGGATTCGACACCCACGCTTCGCAGGTAGAAAGTTACGACAGCACGATGGGCAGCCACGCTGCTCTGCTGTACCATTTGTCCGAGTCGATGAAGGCCTTCCAGGATGATCTGAAAGCCCTGAGCATCGACCACCGCGTGATGACGGTCACCATGTCGGAGTTTGGACGGCGGGCGGCTTCCAACGGAAGTTACGGCACCGACCACGGCACCACGGCCCCCATGTTTGTGTTTGGAAGCCAGGTGAACCCGGGCGTGATGGGTACTAATCCCGATCTAAGTGCACTAAAGCGCAGCAACCTTCCCCAGCAACACGACTATCGCCAGGTGTACGGCACGCTACTGCGCGATTGGATGGAGGCTTCGGATGAGGCGATGGTCGCAACCCGGTTTGATGAGTACGCGCAGCCGGGAGCGAAGCTGCCCCTGGTAGGCGGCACCATTACTGCTAACGAGCGGGAACGGTTTATCAGCGAACGCTACTACTTGGCCCCGTGCTATCCCAACCCAGCTCGCGGACTGGTTAACCTATCGTACCGCATCAATCATACGTTGCCCGTTACGCTTACTATTGTCAACCTAAGGGGCAGCGTGGTGAAGCAGATTGTGAACGAGCGGCAGCACCCGGGTGAGTACCAGTACGCCGTAGACGTGTCGTACCTGGAGGCGGGCACGTACCTGTATCGATTGGAGGCGGGATCATTTCAGGCCGCTCGCAAACTGGTTGTGTACTAGCCGACGAGCGGATAGCAACGTAGTCGAAGGTTATTATAATAATCCTTGCAAATCCTCACGCGTGGGTTCGCTAGAATATTTATACTAAAAGGAAATGTATTCAGTAGAACAGAATACACGAAAGCGCAGAACCAGTGGTTCTGCGCTATTTCTTTGGCTTTAACCGGGATTAGTAGTCGACGTCGGGACTACTATTTCGCGAGGGGATAGGTGCCGGATCCTCGGCAGGTTCAACCGCCTGAGGCGAATAGATATTTTCTTGCTGCGCCATAGGTTCGGCAAACAACGATTCTAATTCACCGATTTTAGACCGAAAGTCCTGGATAGACCGCTCTACCGCCTCGATCTCCTGATTTTGGTTGGCCATGATTTCATCTAGAGCCATAATTCGGGCCTCATCAGCAATCTTATCGTTCTCCAGCTCAAACTTCTTCGTATCGTCGGTTTTGTCAGAATTTAGCTTCTTAGCAATTTTATCCAGATTTTTATTGAGCTTCTTGTGCTCTCGCTGGTTCTTTTTGTAATTCGACTCGAGTGTCTTCTGGCGTTTTTCCTGATCCTCTAGCTGCGCGGTAAGTTTTTCGGTCTGGTAGTGCTTCACGAAATCCTTAGCAAAACGGCGCAGATTCTCCATTTCGGTGGGGTTGTCCAGGGTGTTGAGCGACTGATCGTAGCCGGGCATAAAGGCCACCGCCATGAGGGTCTGCTGTCCCTCGCTGAAAAACTTAGCTTTGAGGTCGCCTACGTTTGATGAAATGCGCGGAACGCTGGCCTCTTTAGACACCACCATGTCTCGGCCATCCTTTTTGGCTTTCACATCTAGTTGATCCTTGGCGTAGCGCGCGTAGCTTTTGCGAAGGTCTTTGACAGGCTCATCATCGCCCGTTGCGATCACCCAGGCGTTGACCATGGACTTGTCCATCGACACTTCTTGTTCGGAGGCGGCGTAGCGTTGGGCGTTCACTTGGCTGATCACTAGGCAAGTAGAAGCAATAAGTAGTAATTTTTTCATTATTCTGTAGATAAGGTGAGATATACTAAGTAGTTATACGAAGATACGACCGAAAAGTCACTTAATCTCCAAACTTTATTTACCAGTCCAAACGGCTTTCACGGTAGTGCCATCAGCGTACGCCCCGTAGAACAGCTGCATTGTGAGCGTTATCGTACGAAATGAGTGCTTGCTCGCTGGGCCCTTCTTTCTGATCCGATCCTTAGTGGGTATACAATGTGCTTTTTCAATCCATAAGTAAAATTACTCACCCGGGGGTGGCACGAAGCTTGGGAGGGCTAGGTACACCACCCTCGTTCATGAAGAACTTCATCAGCCCCACGTATAAACACAATAAGTTAGGGGTGCTGGCGATCGGCACTATCATCGTCCTGATTGTCTCTTCGCAGATCATCACGCAGGCCATCTACTACCAACAGGCCAAAAACGCCCGGGTGCTAAAGTGGGCCAACCGTCTGCCCGCTTTAAACCAGGAAATTACCCAACTGTCGGTTGCTCTGCAGCAAAAATCTGACGATAACCTACCTCTGATCGCTGAGCTCGACCAGCTCAATAAGCAGTGGAACGACGTACACGTTGGCTTGCACATGGGCAACGATACTGCCTCAATTCCTGCGTGCAACAGCGATTCGCTACTGGCCCTGTATGCTCAACTGCAACCGCACCGCGATAGCATCTCAAACGCCGTGATTACCCTGGTAAACACTAATTCGGCTAAAGACCGGGTTTTGCAGTCCAAAATCATTCAACAGGCAAACTCCAACTACCAGCAGGCCGCAGAGCAGGTGCTGCGTCAGCTAGAAGCAGCGGGAGCCGCGCAGCTTACCCGCCTGCATCGGGTAGCGCTGGGGCTGGCCATTTTTTCGCTGATTGTACTGCTGTTTGAGTTCTTCTTCATCTTCCGACCCGCTTCGCGCACTTTGTCTGAAAACAACGATGCGCTGGTAAGTGCCTACCAAGAGCAAGAGGCGCTCAACAAAGAACTTACTGCCGTAGAAGAAGAACTGCGCCGGGCGCTTTCCTCGCAGAAAGAAGTATCGGCAAGCCTAGAGAAAGCCAAGACCAAGGCCGAAGAGGCCGCCATGGCCAAGGCCCAGTTTCTATCCACCATGTCGCATGAGATTCGTACACCCATGAACGCGGTGATCGGACTCACCAATCTGCTGATTGAGGACAACCCCAAAAAGAACCAAATCGAGAACCTTCAGGCGCTGAAGTTTTCGGGCGAAAACCTGCTCACCCTTATCAACGACATTCTGGACTTCAGTAAAATTGAGGCGGGAAAGATCGACCTTGAAAAATCAGAGTTTCGGTTGAGCGCCTTGGTGAGCGGCATTGAGCGAACCCTGGGCCTGTATGCCACCGAAAAAGATATTGCGTTTGTTTGCCAGACCGACCCTAAAATCCCTGAGCGACTGCTGGGCGATTTTACGCGCATCTCGCAGGTACTCAACAACCTGGTGAGCAACGCCATCAAGTTTACGCTCAGCGGCAGCGTGACGCTAAGTACTAAACTAGTGAAGGTTACTTCTAAGGAAGCCACCATTACCTTTGCCGTAACCGACACGGGCATTGGTATCCCCGCCGACAAGTTGGACATTATCTTTGATAACTTCTCGCAGGCGAGCTCGGATACTACCCGCAAGTTCGGGGGGACCGGTCTGGGCTTGGCAATCACCAAAAAGCTGCTGGAGATGCACGGCAGTCAGATTAAGGTCGAAAGCAAGGTCGACCAGGGCTCTACTTTTTCGTTTACGCTCACGCTTCAGCGGGCGCTGGCGGTGCAGGCTCCCTCGGATAGCGGCGACAGCCTGACCGATAAAGAGTCGTTTACCGGTTTGCGGGGCGTGAATATCCTGGTAGCCGAAGACAACCAGATGAACGTGGTGGTGATCCGGCAGTACCTTAAGAAGTGGGGCATTCGGTTCGACATTGCCGAAAATGGCCGGGTAGCGGTAGAGAAAGCCCGCTCGCAGCAGTACGACCTGATACTCATGGACTTGCAGATGCCGGAGATGGACGGATTTACCGCGACACTGAACATCAAGAAGTTCGCTCCGGATTTGCCCATCATTGCTCTAACCGCCTCAGCCATGCTCGAGGTAAAAGACCGGGTGGTGGAGGTAGGAATGAACGATTACGTTCCTAAACCCTTTGTGCCGAGCGAACTGTACCATAAACTGATGCTTCACCTGAAGCGAACCACTCCCGACGTTGCCTAGCTGAGATCATGAAGAAGGTAAGCGACTGGATCAACGATTACTTTGCCTTTTCGCAAACCGAAGTGCGGGGTACCGTGGTTCTGCTGCTGTTTACCCTAATCGTGGTTGGACTGTCTGCGTTTTACACGAGTCGATCGCCGACCGTTTCTGTTCCGGAAAGCGACTGGGTAGCTTTAGAGGCACTGGTGGCGCAGCTAGACAGCAACCAGGCTACCGCCGCCCGGCCGACTGAAAAGCACATTACGCTGCGCCCCTTCAACCCGAATACTGCCGATTCGGCTACGCTAACCCAACTGGGACTGTCTCCGTGGGTGGCCCGCCGGGTGGTGCGCTACCGGAACAAAGGCGGCGTATTTCGGGTGAAGTCGGACTTTAAAAAGATGTACGGCCTGCCGGAAGCTACCTACGAGCAGTTGTACGATTATCTGCAACTTCCGGAAAAAAGACGGCGCACGACCGTCGATCGGTCTACCTACCGGTCGGATAAATTAGCAAAAGCGTATGCCAAACCAGCCAAGACCGCCCCCCGTCGCGCCCCGCTGGATATCAACGTAGCCGATACGGCCCTACTGAAGCAGTTGCCGGGTATCGGAAGTACGTTATCGGCGCGAATAGTGAAATACCGGCAGTTGCTGGGTGGATTTCACAGTCTAGAGCAGCTTCAGGAAGTGTACAACATGAGCGAGCGCGGCGGCGTTAGTCTGCGGACTGAAGCCTACATTGCGGAAGAAAATCAGGTGCGCCGACTCAACATAAACCGCGTGGACGTTAAAACTCTCGCCCAACATCCGTATATTTCCTGGGAGGTGGCCCGGGCGGTGGTGAACCATCGCCAAGACTACGGGGAGTACCAAACGGTGGAAGATTTGCGGGAAGTGTACCTTATTAACGAAGAACTGTTTGCTAAGCTAGCTCCCTATCTGGAAATTTAACCCCCCACCGATCCTTCCGCCCGTATGCACCAACTTCTTCAATCTTATCTACGTCGCCTCACCAACCTAAACGGCAGCAACCGGTCGCTGTACCTACCCCGCCTGATGGGTCAGCACTTCATCGATATCCACGCCCTAGATCATCTGAACAACTTCCCCGCGTTCAAGATTATTGAGTGGCTTATTGCAGAAGGCCAGCACGAACTGGAAGGCGTAGATGCGGGGATTGTGCCGCTGTGCCCCGTGCAGGATCCTCGGCACGAAGCGAGTAATGTGATGAGTCAGCAGCTAAAGCGTTTGTTCCGGGCCGAAAAGTTTTTCTACGAGGAGCGCGGCGCCCGCGATTTATACGTGGGTTGGCCCTTCGTGCGCGGAAAATTCGCTGATGGCACCCTAGTGCGGTGTCCGTTGCTGTTCTTTCCGGTAAGCCTTCAGGAGCACCACGACCCGTCGCTGGGTGCGCAGTGGGTGCTGCAGCCCCGGCCCGAAGTGCCTTTGTCGCTCAACAAAAGTTTTATCCTGGCCTACGCCCACTACAACCAGTTGCCCTACGATGAAGCCCTGGCGGAGCGTGCCTTTGACGACTTTGACCAGGACAGCCGAGTTTTCCGCACGTCGCTGTACCAACTGTTTAAAGAAGCTTCGGTGGTGCTTAATTTTAACCAGGAGATGTTCGTGGACACGCTGCACCCCTTCGAGGCGCTTACCAAGGCGAACCTGCAGCAACAAGAGAAAGACGGAGAGCTAAAGCTGCACCCCGAGGCCGTGCTCGGCATCTTTCCGCAAGCGGGTTCGTACCTGGTGCCCGACTACCTGCGCCTGCTGGCCAGCGACCGGGTGCCCGATATAGAGTCGTTCTTCGTCCGCCGCTCATCAACTGCCTCTAGCCTCCCGCCCGAAGACGCAGCGCAAGAATCCGATTTGCTTCAGCTAAGGCGGACGCAGCCGGTGAAGGAGGAGCAGATTTTTGCCCCGTACCAACTGGATGCCTACCAAGAGAAAGCGCTCCGCAAGGTGAAGCAGGGAAACTCTATCGTGGTGCAAGGCCCCCCCGGCACCGGCAAGTCGCAACTGATTGTTAATCTGATTGCCGACTACGCCGCCCAGGGGAAGCGCGTACTGCTGGTATGCCAGAAGCGCGCGGCGCTCGACGTGGTGTATAACCGCCTCAAAGAGCGCGACGCCCATCCCTTTGTCGCGCTGGTGCACGACTTCAAGAACGACCGTCCGGCGGTATACCGGCAGATTGGTAAACAGATTGATGCTCTCTACGAATATCAGCTTAAGAACAATAGCCTGGACTCCATATTTATGGAGCGGAACTTCTTGCAGTACAGTCGGCGCATCGAGCAGATCTGCGAAGAGTTGGACGAGTTTAAGCAGGCGCTGTTCGACCAGCAAGAAGCGGGCACTTCCGTGAAGGAGCTCTACCTAACCACCGACCCCCGGGCCGACACGATCAGCATCAAGCAGGAGTATCACCGGTTTCGGGTGCCCGAGGTAGCTCCCTTTGTGCGGAAGCTACGCAAGTACATCAACTACGCCCAGCGTTTGGACAGCGAGCGGCACCCCCTTAGTACCCGGAAGACGTTCGCCAGCTACGGGGTAAGCGACTACCAAGCCATGCGGACGCTGGCCGAAGAAATTCCGGCGTTTAAAACTTCGCTTATCGAGCGGGTGAGCCAGATACTAGGGGCGGACATCGACTTTGTGGCGTGCCAAAATATGGAACACCAGGCGGAAGACATTATGCGTTTCGTGGCGCTACTGGAAGAAGCAGACAGCTACCGCTACTTCCAGGAAGGGTACGCGGCCGTAGGATCGGATATTGACCCGTTGTGGCTGGATAATATTGAGCGGGTGGTGCACGAATGCTACCAGGAGGAGGAGCCTGAGAAGAGCCTGCCCCCCGATGAGCTAGGGAAGTTTCAGGAGAAGCTATCTCAGGCGCAGGAAGCACGGTCAGGGTCGGCGCAGTGGGCCTGGTGGAAATTTTTCTCGCCAGATCGCAAGTACGTACAGCAGGTGTTCGACGCCAACGAACTGACCCTGAGCAAAGAAAATTTTGCCACAATGGTGAAGCGGTTGGACGCCCGCCTCAACCTAGAGCACAACCTAACCAAGCTGCGCGAACAGCCCTGGACCCGGGAGATGCCCGAGTGGACGCCAACCGACGGTTATGAGCGGTCGGCGGTAACAACGTGGTTTCACCACCAGAAGCAAGCGCTGGCCGCTAGCTTGCTGTTTCATTCGTTCCGCAACTTCAATGAGTACTTCGCCATTAAAAGCAGCACCTACGCCGACCTACGTACCAGCCTGGAAGCGTTGCTGGCCGTGCTCGCCGAGATTCCGGCGCGTACCAAAGCTTGGGAGCAGTACTTTACTCCGGCGCAGGTAGCGCAGCTTAACGCCCCGGAGCAAAGTAAGCAGCTGCTCCAGGTGCTGGAGCAAGACTTCGACGCGCTGGTAGACTTTGATACCTTGAAGGAGGAGCTCGAAGCGCACGAGGTGGCGGTGGTTCGGCGGCTACTCGACCACCCGGACGTACGAGACGAAGACCAACTGGTTCGCCTGTTTGACAATAGTTTGCGCCTTACCTGGATTGATCATATTGAAACCAAGTACCCCGTGTTGCGCATCGTGTCGTCGGGTCAGCTTTCGGAGATGGAAGTAGAACTGCAGCAGGCCATTGAGGACAAGCTCGCCATCAGCCAGGAAATTATGCTGATGAAGCTACGCGAGAACACCTACTACGACGTAGCGTACAACCGGCTCAGTAACATGGTTACCTACCGCGACTTGAACCATCAAATCAACAAAAAGCGCAAGATCTGGCCATTACGAAAGGTGGTTGAGAACTTCCGGAACGAACTCTTTAACCTGGTGCCCTGCTGGTTAACCTCGCCCGAAACCGCTTCGGCCATCTTCCCGATGGATGAGAATCCGCTGTTTGATCTGGTGATTTTCGACGAAGCCTCGCAGTGCTTCGCTGAAAAGGGCATTCCGGCCATGTACCGGGGACAGCAGGTGGTGGTAGTGGGCGACCAGCAGCAACTGGCTCCCAACGACTTATACGCAGCGCGTTGGGAAGAGTCGGTGGATGAAGATGGGGAAGATTTGACGGCCCAAGAAGCCGTCTCGCTGCTCGATCTGGCGCAGAACTATCTCCCGTCGGTCCGACTGGAAGGGCACTACCGCAGCCAGTCGCTCGACCTGATCGAGTTCTCGAACCAACACTTTTACGGGGGGCGGCTTAAGCTGCTGCCCGAATTTGCGCGCGCCAACCGCCACGAACCGGCGATCCACTACCAGCGGGTAGACGGAGTCTGGGAGCAACAAACTAACGTAATCGAAAGCACCGCCGTGGTGGCCCTGGTACGTCAGCTGACTGAGCAGCAACCCGACAAACACCTGGGCGTAATTACCTTTAACCAGCGGCAGCAGTCGCTCATTCAGGATGCACTGGAGCAGAATGCTACGGCCGAGGGTTGGACGGTTCCGGATACGCTGTTCGTTAAAAATATTGAGAACGTGCAGGGAGACGAGCGGGACATTATCATCTTTTCGGTGGCCTACGCCCCCGACGCACGGGGGAAGATGGCGATGCAGTTCGGCAGCCTGAACGCCGCCGGGGGCGAAAACCGCCTGAACGTGGCGGTAACCCGCGCCCGCGAGCGCATCTACGTGATTACCAGCATCGGACCCGAGCAACTTAACGTGGCGGCGGTGAAGAACGAGGGGCCTAAACTTCTTAAAAGTTACCTGACTTACGCCCAGTCGGTCTCCGAGGGGCGCTACCAGCCCGCTATCCCTAATGCCTCAGACCACGCCAACGAGTGGTTCCTGTTCAACCACCTGTACCAGTACACCAATCAGCACCTCGACGACTACCGGGCAATTCGTTCGTTGCCGTTTGCTGACCTTACGATTGAAGAGAAGGAAAGTGACCCCGTGCGCTACGTGGGGCTCATTAACACCGACGACGACCTGTTCTACCAAAGCGAGTCGGCCAAAGAGATGCACGCCTACCGCCCGATCTTGTACCGCAACAAAGAATGGAAGTTCAAATACCTCTACAGTCGGCAATTTTGGCACAACCCGGAAGCGGTAGAAGAGGCCATCCAGCGCTTTGCTCAGACCCGCGGGGTGAATGCCTAGACAAAGCTATAAGGTTAGAAAGAACTAATTTTCGTCCCCTTAGACTATGTTCCTAAAGTTTCTGTTATATTAGGGGCCACGATAGCTGCGGCTCCTCCACCATGCCGCCATTGGAACACTTCTGCCGTTATACGCTTTCCTGATATAACTCACCAACATTAGTCTTAACTTACCTGACATCTGTGTATGCACGCTTCCGTAAAGTTTATTAATCATGATCAATCTGCATTTTTTCCTACCCTAAAAAAACGAGTCAACGCCTACTTTAAGGACAACAACATCACCCGCTTTGGCAACCGAGAGATGTACATCAAAGCCGCTACTCTCATCGGCCTGTACGTTGGGTCCTACCTTGCTATTCTATTTCTTCCGATTAGTCCGTGGCTGTTGCTACTGTTTGCCGTGCTGATGGGTGCGGCCAAGGCGGGCATTGGCATGTCGGTGATGCACGATGCCCTGCACGGCAGCTGCTCGCAGCATCGGTGGGTCAACACTGCGCTTGGTAACACGATGTACTTGCTGGGGGGCAATGCTTTTGTCTGGAAGATTCAGCACAACATCTTTCATCACACCTACACCAACATTCACGGGTTGGATGAAGACATTAAGACCAAGCTGGTGATTCGTCTGTCGAAGTACGCCCCGCTGCAGTGGATTCACCGCTACCAGCACGTATACGTCTTTTTCTTGTACGGTTTCAACACGCTATTCTTTATCATTAGCGATCTGATTAAGCTGCTGAACTACCACCGCACCGGGATGATTAAGCGGCAGAAGTCGGCCCTGCACTGGGAGTTGCTGCGTTTGTTCTTCACCAAGGTGGCCTACGTATTCATGACCGTAGCCCTGCCGATGCTGATTACCCCCCTCTTGTGGTGGCAGGTGATGATCGGGGTGCTGGCGATGCACTTCACGGCGGGTTACATTCTAACCATCGTGTTCCAAATGGCGCATATTGTGGAAGGGGTAGAGCAGCCGGTGCTCAACGAGCGGGGCGACGTGGAAAATGTCTGGGCGGTGCACCAGTTGCAGACCACCGCTAACTTCTCGCGCGACAACCGCTTTCTGAACTGGTTTGTGGGAGGGTTAAACTTTCAGATCGAACACCATCTGTTTCCTAGCATGTGCCACGTGCACTACCGCAAGATTTCGGGCATTGTGGAGGATACCGCTAGGGAGTTTAACGTGCCCTACCACGTGAAGCCTACGCTGAGCAGTGCCCTGCAGTCGCATATCAAAATGCTTAAGATTCTGGGAGAAACTCCCATTGCCCCAGTGCTCTCCAAGAAAAAAGCAGCTGCCTAAACTTTCTGATTAGGTCAGAAATGAGCTCGTTAATCAGGTGCCGCCTAGCTATATCGGATGGGTGGGGCTGAAACCGTATTTTTTCGCTTCCGACGAACAAACAGAGTGAGCAGAACGCCCGTGAGCAATCCGGCCAGAAACACCAGAAAGAGCACCATGGCCCGGGGGCTTTCCACCTCCCACACCAAAAAATCAACCACAATGGGAGCGGCGTTCTGAAGGATGAAAATGAGGAACAGACTGAGCAGAACGACGGCAGTAATTAGTTTAGTCATAAGTACGGTACGAGTTAGTAGTGGAACAGTGTATTACTGATTAATGTTGAGCCAGCGGCGGCCAGAAGAGGCCACTCGGCGGCTTGAGAACTGTCTAAATCACTTCATGGTTGCACTAATCAAATCCGCCACTTCGCCCAGGTAACGTTCGTCTACCGCTCCAAAATCATCCAACCGCTCACTGTCTACGTCTAACACCAGCCGAACCTGACCGTCCTTTATCACCGGCACCACAATCTCTGACTGCGAAGCGGCGTTGCAGGCAATGTGTCCCGGAAAAGCGTGCACATCGGGTACCACGATGGTCTGAGCAGAAGCCCACGCGCTGCCGCACACCCCCCGGCCGGGGGCAATCCGGGTGCAGGCTACCGGTCCCTGAAACGGACCCAGCACTAGTTCATCCCCTGATACCAGGTAAAAGCCCGTCCAGAAAAAGCCTAAACTCCCGTGCAATACCGCGCACACATTCGCTAAATTAGCAATAAGGTTAGACTCGCCCGCTAGCAAAGACTCGATCTGAGAAAGGCATTCTTGATACGTTTCTTCACGAGTAGTCTGCTTAAGTTGGATTGTTTCTGTCATACGTTCACATACGAAGTAGACGTAGTTTCGTTTTATAAACGGTATTTTATGGAGGGGCCAACTTGGCTGTCTCTCCTGTTAACTAGGAATAAGGCATTATGAAAATTCTTGTAACGGTACTTATTAGTTTTTTATCCGGCTTGGCGGGCGCTTGGGTGTTCCACCAGCACCTGGCCGCTCCTGATCATCCGTCTAGCTTGTTAGTTGCTCAGTCTGCTCCGGCAATGGCGCAGTGGACGAGCCACCAGGAAATAGTACCGGTTCGCCGGACGGCGGGCTTAGACGAAGACTTTGCCCGGGCTTCCTCCCGCAGCACTCCCAGTGTAGTGTACATCAAGACCGTTGCCTCGCGCGGCTACGAGCGCATGAGTTGGCTGGAGCTGTTCTTCGACCAGCGCCAGAGCAGCCAGCAGGTGAGCAGTGGCTCGGGAGTGATCTTTTCGTCCGATGGCTACATCGTTACCAATAACCACGTGATCGACGGAGCCAACCGCATTGAGATCATTCACGGCCGCCGCACCTACGAAGCCACCGTGGTGGGCACCGACCCCTCTACCGACCTAGCGGTGCTCAAGGTAGAAAGCGACGGCCTGCCCGCGATCGCGCTGGGGCGGTCGCGCGACGTGCGGGTAGGGGAGTGGGTGCTGGCGGTGGGTAATCCGTTTAACCTCACCTCAACCGTAACGGCGGGCATCGTGAGTGCCAAGGGTCGCGATATCAATATTCTGCGCAGTAACTTTCCTATTGAGTCGTTCATCCAAACCGATGCGGCCATCAATCCGGGGAACAGCGGCGGGGCGCTCGTTAACCGAGAAGGGGCACTGGTAGGCATCAATACGGCGATCCTGTCGCAAACCGGATCGTACGCGGGCTACGGTTTTGCGGTGCCGGTTGATATCGTGCGGAAGGTGGTAGAAGACCTAATCGCCTACGGCGAAGTGCAAAAGGCCTTCTTCGGTGCGCAGGTAGCGGACGTAACCCCCCAACTAGCGAAGCAGCTGAAGACCGACGACCTTAGCGGAGTGGCGGTGCGCTCGCTGCAACCCGATGGCTCAGCCGAACGGGCGGGGCTGCAAGCAGGCGACGTCATTGTGGAGATCAACGGACGAGCCATCCAGTCGCACAGCGATTTCGAGGAGCTGATTAGTTACTATAGTCCGGGGGAAGAGCTTACGGTTACCTACCGCCGAGACCAGCGGGAACGCACCACTGCGCTGGTACTCACCAATCGGGAGGGGACTACCGAGCTGCTTAGCCGCACCGTTTATGCATCGGACGCGCTGGGCGCCGACTTAGAGGTTATCTCAAAAGTAGAGGCCAATCTGCTTCGGATTCCTTCGGGGGTACGCGTGAACGCCGTGCGCGAGGGCCTGATGAGGCGGTTGGGGGTGCAAGAAGGCTTTGTGGTCACCCACATTAACCAGCGCACCATTGACGCGCCGGAGCAATTGGAAGAAATCTTAACCCGCATTCGAGGTAAGGTAAGAATTGACGGGGTAAACGCCGAGGGAAAGAAGGGCTACTACTCGTACTACTTTTAGAGAAATTGAGTGGCGGAAATAACTTACCAACCAACCGGGTACGAGCGACTGCTACTACGCGGACGGGCCTATTTGAAGTCGGGCTACCGTCGGGGGCCAGTCAGGTTTACCTCGACCTCACCGCCCAGCAGGGGCACATCAAGGGCGGTCACGTAGCGTCGCACGACAAGTCTTCTGCCAGTGGGTATCAGCTGGAAGGTTTTTTCTGCGGTTCTTCCAATCGCAGTAAAGTATACTTCCACGCGGCTTTGGACCGGGAAGCAGATTCCACTGCGTTGGTCTACGCTAACCGGACTACGGAATTTGAGGAAGGCTTAGAAGACCAGCCGAGTGGCATCGTGTACCACTTTAAGCAGCCAAAGCCTGCTACCCTAAGCATCAACGTTGGAGTCTCGTTTGTCTCCGCGGCCAACGCGCGCGATAACCTTACTAGTGCTTTGTACTTGCTACCTTTGAGTGGACACTAAGTTAAGCCTGGAAACCCTTAACTTAGCTGACATGAGACGAGAAAAAAGACACTTCGACCGAGCCTCCAAAGTAATGGCCGCGCCCGGCGCCCGGTAGAGCTATGCCTATCCGGCAAACCTACTGGTGAAGTAGCTTAAGAATTAGGTATTCGAGCCGACTTACTAAGCCGTTGGAAGCGGGAGTACAAACAGAAGAAAGAGGGCCATCGTGGCGCGATAGCTTCTCGGGGCATGGTAGACCTTCCCTATCCCCAGAGCAGGCCGAAGTTGCCAAATTAAAGAAACAGTTGCGAGAAGCGGGGATAGAACGTGATATCTTAAAAAAGGCGGGGGCCGCCCCGCGGTGAGCATCTTCTCCAAGAGCGACAACAAATATTCCGATTTATAAAAGATCACCAAGGTATGTTTAGTGCGCCCGGCGCCCGGTCGAGAAGATGTGTAAAGCATTTAAGGTTAGTAGAAGCGGTTATTACAATTGGCTTCGCAGGAAGCCCTCAGCACGAAAGATAGAAACCCAAGAAGTCCTACGCCTGATCCAAGAGATTTACAAGGTGAGCAAAGGCCGATACGGCAGTCCTAAAATCACGCGTGAGCTCCATAAAAGGGGCATCCAAGTGTCTAGGCCTAGAGCCGCCGGGGCCCGGTAGCAAAGCTGATGAAAAAAGCTGGTATACGAAGTGTCGTACACAAAAGGTACAGAGTAAACACGACTGATTCTAAGCACAACTATCCAATAGCTAAGAATCTGTTAGATAGAAATTTCAGCCCTGGTGACATAGGAAGAGCCTGGGTGTCAGATCTGACGTATATCAAAACTACCCAGGGATGGCTCTATCTGACTGTCATCGTAGATTTGGCCGACCGAAAAGTGATAGGATGGGCGTTGAGTCAAACCATGAAAGCCAGTGACACGATAATCCCCGCTTGGAAAATGGCAGTGAAGAATAGGCCGATCACCACAGACCTGATTTTCCACTCGGATAGAGGCATACAGTATGCCTGTTACGAGTTCAGAAACATGCTCAAGGCTTATCCTGTTGTGAAACAGAGTATGAGTCGGAAAGGTAACTGTTGGAACAATGCCGTAGCTGAAAGCTTCCGCGCCGCGTCGGCTTCAAAACCCTCAAAGCCGAACTGATATACATTGCCGAACCAACCACCGTAGCGGAGACAAAAGTTGATGTATTTGAGTTTATCGAAATTTGGTACAACCGAAAGAGAATGCATGCTGCCTTGGGGTACCTGACCCCAGTAGAATACGAAGCAAAACTTAGATAAAACCACTACAAAAATGCGGCTTAACTTTTTGTCCACTTTTCCCTTGCAAGTTCAGATTAGTTGATCTGAGAAAGCATTAACAACTTATTAAAGCTACTATCATTCTTTTGGCACTAGGATTTTTTGAAAGTGTCTCATCGCTTCCCGGATGCTGATATGCTCTCGGCCCGCGGCTTTCCGATAGTCGGAAGGTACGTCCATAGCGCCGTTTCTTATGCCTTGGTAGATGCCCGCGATGACCGTGCCCATAAACTCGCCCAGCTCATCAATACGCTGCTGGCGATACGCCTCCCCACTCATCGGTTCGTAGTGCAGGTTGGTGCCGAACACCTCGTTCATCAAGTCGGCTAGTTCGTACTGCGTGATGGCCGGGCCCGCTAGGTTGTAGGTCTGTCCGTTGTGCTGGTCTTCGGTAAGCATCCGGGCGTAAGCGTCGGCCAGTTCTTTGCGCGTGGTGTAAGCACAGCGACCGTCTCCAGCGGAATTGGTAATCTTACCGTCTTTTTGGTAGTAATTCAGGTATTCCAGATCGGGCTCCAGGTAGATGCCGTTGCGTCCGATGGACCAGGTTAGTCCGCTGTTTTTTAGATACGCTTCCGTGTGGCGATTGCTTTTCACCACCGGCGAAAAGTCAGAGTTGCTTAATGGGCCGATGATACTGGTGTACACCACTTTGTGCACTCCGGCTGCTAGGGCAGCATCAATCACGTTGGCATGTTGCTGTTTGCGTTTCTCAGGATCGTCGTTGCCCGAAACGAGTAGTAAGGTGTCTACTCCCCGCAAGGCCGTATCAAATTGCTCTTTTTGGGTGTAATCTCCGGCTCTTACTTCTACGCCGAGGGATTCAGCGTGTTCGGGAGTGCGGGCAATAGCAATGACGTCGTCTTTCCCAAATTTTTTTATCAGTTGTTTTGCAATGGCGGATCCTAATTGCCCACTGGCGGATGTTATTGCGGTTTTCATGATTGTTCGTGCTTTTAGATGACTACTTATCTCGGCTTTACTACTACTTCTATATTTAAAAAGGCTATTTTCAGCGAAATTAGGCGCTTTTTGAATTAACGAATGTCGGGTCTTCGAGCCGATGTTCAAAAATGAATCTAGGATATGCCTACACTGGCTTGATTCGGCGATCTTGTTTCTGCAAAATGATAAAGTCGAGCTAAGTCCTCACTGGCAACGCCTTTGCTAATACGTCCCCCGGTTGCGGTGGTCGATGTGCTCCTGCATGGTGCGCTTGAGCGGAATTTGCATGCCCCCGGTAGTTTCCATCCAACCGTAGAGCTCGTCTAGCATCGCCCGAATCGTGTCCTGGTGCTCCTCGCTGGCAATCAGGTTGTGCATCTCGTAGGGGTCTCCCTGCAGATCGTAAAACTCGTTGCTGTCCCACACCCCGTGGTAGCGGATTTACTTGTAGCGGTCGGTGCGCACCCCGTGCATGGTGGGCGTCTGCGGAAAGGCGTATTCCCAATAGTATTCGTAGAAAATACGGTCGTGCCAGTCGGTTTCTTCCCCTTTAGAATGGGCACCATTGAGCGACCCTGCATCTGCTCCGGCTGGTTGATGCCCGCCACCTCCAGGACGGTGGGGGCCACGTCAATGTTCTGCACCATCTTCTCGATAACTTGTCCGCCCGCTAGTGCCTCGGGATAGCGCATCAGAAAGGGCACCTTGCCGGTGAAGCCCATATAGTCGAAGCGATGGTCGTCGCTTAGAATAAAGATCACGTTGCGGGGCTTAGCTTCCGCCCTGCGGCTCATTTCTAGCGTGGGCTGCGCCCAGGCAGTAGCAACGCCTAACACTAGGAAAAAGATTAATGAAGAAAGTCGTTTCATGACGGCTGTGGGACTGAATCAAACCACCAGATTACGAATTTTACCGCTAAGTTAAAAGCATCAGAACTTGGTGATGGTGAACTCGGTGCGGCGGTTCTGCTGGTGCTCATCTTCGGAGCACTTCACCCCGTCGCCGCAGCGGTTTAGGATGGCGGTCTCGCCGTATCCCTTACTGGTGACGCGCAGCCGGTCGATGCCCTGCGACCCGATGTAGTCAGCCGAAGCCTTGGCCCGCTTATCCGATAGCCGAAGGTTAGAAGTGGCGCTGCCGCGGGCGTCGGTGTGCGAGCCCAGCTCAATCTCCAGACTGGGGTTCTCCAGCATAGTGCGCACGATCTTATCCAGCTCCTGGGCGGCGTCGGGGCGAATGGTATACTTGCCCAGATCGAAGTAGATCGGCTGAACGTCGATGAGAGCCCCGATGTCGGTGCCAATATCTATTTTATCCAGCCCTACGTTGAGCACGTCGTGCAGGTTGATCTCGCCGGGTTTGTCCAGCGCACTGTTAAAGGTGGCCGACTTGCCCAGGTAGCCTTCTTTGGCCAGCTTGATCTGGTAGCTGATGCGGTCGTTGAGCTTCTTTCCCTTCATACCGTAGCGGAAGCTGCCCTGCGCACCGGTGGTAGTTTCCAGCACGGTGCTGCCGGTCATGTTATCGATCAGGGTCACCTGCACGTCGCTGATGGGTTCGCTCGACTGGTTTTCGGTGATCTGCCCGAACAACGAAAAGCCGTAGTCTTTCAGCAGCGCCATATCCGCCTGCCAGGAGGTTTGCTCCCGGGCGGCTACGGTGGCCACGCTGGTTTCTTTATCAAAGTAGTCTTCCGACACCACCTTGATCCGGTACTGCTTGTCGGGCTCCACCACAAACGAGTACTTACCCTGATTGTCGGTGGGCACGGCGGTAACGGTTTTGCCGTCTTGATCGAGCAACGTGACCCGAGCGGCGAACAAGGGGGTGCCCTCTTTCTGGTCGGTAATCACCCCCCGCACGGTGAACTGATCGAGCAGCGGTTTGAGCGAGGCGAAGGTATAGATATCGTCGTTGCCGGTGCCCCCTTCGCGGTTGCTGGTGAAGTAGCCGTGCTGTCCGTCGGGCTTCACGATCAGACCGAAGTCATCGGCCGAGGTGTTAATGGGCGAACCCAGGTTGGTGATGCGCGAACTGCTATTAGTCAGGTCTACGCCGAACACGTCTAGTCCGCCCAGCCCCTCGTGACCGTTGCTGGCGAAATAGAGCTGCTGATCGTCGTACAGGAAGGGGAACATCTCATTGCCCTCGGTATTAATATTTTTTCCGAGATTGACCGGCTCGCCCCACTTCCCGTTTTGGCGAGCGCAACGGTACAAGTCGGTGCCGCCGTAGCCGCCGGGCCGGTCGCTGGCGAAGTAGAGCGTGGTGTCGCGGCTGATGGTCGGATGGCCGGTAGAGAATTCGGCGCTGTTGAAGGGCAGGCGCTCGGGCGCACTCCAGGTGTCATCGTTTTTTTCGGAGTAGAACAGCTCCAGCGTGTTCACCCCCTCGCGGCTTTTGCCGAGTTTGTTTTTTTGGTAGTTGCTGCGGGTGAAGATCACCTTGGTGTTGTTGTCGTAAAAAGTGGCCGAGCCTTCGTGGTACTTGCCGTTGACGCCCGCTTCCAGTTTTTCTGCGGTGTTGTCGTCGGGCGATACGCGATACAAATCCAGGTAGTTGGAGTGATCCCAGGCGAAGTTGCCCTTCCCCTCGCGAGCCGAAGCGAACACCAGCTGGTCGCCGTAGAAGGTAGGGGAGAAGTCCGATTCGGGGGAGTTAAACTCCACTTCGTTCACGCTCACGAACTGCTCGTTGCGCAGAAAAGATTTTAGTTCTTCAATACCCCGGATGCGGTGGGTGGCCCGTCGCTCCTGTCCGGTTTTTTGGTTGTAGCGTTCGTACCACTGCTTGGCCAGATCGTACTTGCCGTTGCTGCTCAGCGCCTCGGCGTAGTAGAGCCAGTGCTCAGCCTGGGCCACGGTGTCGTCCACCACTTGGGCGTACCAGCCTTCGGCGTTGGCCGGATCGTTGAGCTTGCGGTAGCTCTCGGCGATCTTGAGCTTCACCGCCGCGTTGGTGGTGTCTTTGCGGTGCGCCTTTTGGTAGTAACTCAGGGCATCCTTGAAGGCCAGGTCCTCATACTGCCGGTCGCCCGCCTTGATGAGCGACGATTGGGCCCACGCTCCGGTACCGGTGATAAACGTTAAAATTAAGCAAGATAAAATAGTCTTCATAAACACATGGTTTTATGCTAAAGCGACACTTTGTAAAATTGCTATAAGCATTTCACAATCAGGCTCTTGTAGTGCATTTGTAAAGTATATTTACTAGAAATAGCGCGGAGTGAGCATCTTCTTGTCCTTGCGCACTAGGCGGTAGTTGAGCATCAACTCGTGCGAACCGGTGTTCACCTGCTGCAGGTCGGTAAGGGTGTAATCGTAGGCGTAGCCGATGCGAAACTGGGGGGTGGCCTGCAGCTCCAGCAGGGCGCTCACCGCGTCGAACGAACGGTAGGACAAGCCCACCCACAGCAGCTCTTTGATCAGCAGGTTGGCGTTGATGTCTACCTCAACGGGCGCTCCTTCCACGGCCTTCACCAGCAGGTTGGGCTTTAGCTTCAGATCGGCGTTCAGGTCGATCACGTAGCCGGTGGTGAAGAACCAGTGGCGGTACTGCCGGGCCCGCTGCCCTTCGCTGCCGGGGTAGTTGTTGGTGAGCAACTGGGGCAGCGAGAAGCCCGCGTAAAAACGCGTGGTATTGTAGTACAAGCCCGTGCCAAAGTTAGGCAGAAACGCCTCGGCATCGTCGGCCGAAAATGAAATATCGTCGCCCTCGCGCACCAGCACCTGGCTAAAGCCCGCCCGGTAGGAGTTGAACCCCGCCTGCAAGCCCGCCGACAGGGTGCCGCGGCTCATCTTGATGCGGTAGGCGTACACCGCGTAGGCACCGTACTGGTTGGTGACCCCAATTTCGTCGTGGGTGAGCAGCAGGCCCAGTCCCATGGTTTCGTTGCGCAGGGGCGCGTGGGCCGAGAAGGTCTGCGAACTGGGGGCTCCGGCGAAGCCGTGCCACTGCTTGCGCGCCAGCGCCGTGAGGTTGAGCGCCCCCTGGCTGCCCGCGTAGGCGGGGTTGATGGCCAGTCCGTTAAACATGTACTGGGTGTACATCGCCTGCTGCTGCGCCTGCGCCCGGGGCATCGCCAGCAGTAGAGCGCCGACGACCAGTCCGATGATGGTGAGTCTGTTTTTCATAATAACGTTGCTTGTGGTTTATCGGTGAACGGTGATGAATCCTTTGCGGACCGGACTACCGTCGCCTAAGTCAATGAGATAGAAGTAGGTGCCGTCGGGCACGTTTTTGCTGCCTAGGATCAGGCCTATCGAGGAGTCGCTTCCCCAGGCTTTGTCCTGGTTGTTATAGCCCTGCACCTCGAAAAGCAGGTTGCCCCAGCGGTTGTAAATCTGCACGGTGTTGTTGGGATAGTTCTCGATGCCCGCGATCTCCCAGGTTTCGTTGGTGTTGTCGTCGTTGGGCGAGAAGCCCTCGTAGATCACCAGGTCGTCTGCCGGCGGTTCAGGGGTATTGTCAGGATCGCGGTAGTCCGGAATGCCGTCACCATCGCTGTCGGTGGGGTTGGCCGGGTCGGCACCCACCTCGTCAGCATCGGCTACTCCGTCACCGTCGGCGTCCTGGTCCAGGTGGTCGGGCGTGCCGTCACCGTCGGTATCCTGGGGCGTAGTCGGATCGTTACCGGCTTCGGTAGCATCGGGGATTCCGTCGCCGTCGCTGTCAGTATCCTGGTAGTCCGGTACTCCGTCGCCATCTGTATCGGTGGGCGTAGCTGGGTTATCGCCCGCTTCTTGGCTATCCGGAATGCCGTCGTTGTCGCTGTCGGTATCCAGGTAGTCGGGCGTGCCGTCGCCGTCGCTATCAACAGGATTGTCAGGGTCGCTGCCCTTCTCCACTGCGTCGGGAATGCCGTCGTTATCGCTGTCGCCGTCGGGCGCGTCGGTGGTGCCTACCCTCAGGGTTGCCGTTCCGGTGGTGCAGGCCGAGGGGCTGCCGTCGTCGCACACGGTGTAGGTGAAGCTGTCCTCTCCGGTGTAGCCTATTTCGGGCACGTAAATGAAGCTGCCGTCGTCGTTGAGGGTCAGGGTGCCGTGGGCCACATTGACGGTCGGCGTGGTACTGAAGGTGAGCGTGTGCCCCTCGGGATCAGTGACCTGGTCGGCCAGCGTGCCGAAGTAGGTGGTACTGGTGGTTACGGTAAGGGGCACCGGCGTCACGTCCGGGGCCGCGTTGATGGTAAGTGTCACCGTGCTCTCGTCTGCCGCGTAGGCAGTGCCGTCGGAGCCGTTCCAGCCGAAGGTGGCGGTTCCGGCGAAGCCAAGGGCGGGCACGAAGGTCAACTGCGCCAGGTCGGTCACCGCAATCTCGTCGCCAATGGCTACCGCTACTCCGTCAAGGAAAAGTACTCCTGATGCTACGGGTGGCAAACTGGTGATCCTGATCATTTGCAGCGGATCGGTATCGGCATCCGTGTAGGCGGCGGTGAAGTCGGTCGCGGCGAAGCGCACGGTATCGCCCTCGGCGCTGGCCTTCGGTACGTTGCTCACCACCGGGGCACTTTGCGCACTTACGGTTATCTGAACCTGGGCGCTAGTGGCGGCGTAGGCGGTGCCATCCGAAGCGTTCCAGCCGAAGCTGCTGGTGCCCGTGAAGCCCGTAGCCGGAGTGAACAGCAGCTCACTCAGATTAATGGCCGGAATAGGAGTATTAAGCGTTACCGGCAGACCGTCCAGCGTGAGGGTGCCTTCGGTGGCCGGGGGCAGGCTGGTAATTTGTATCTCAGTCAGTGGATCATCCTCTACATCGTCGAACTGATCGATAAAGTCGGCCGGAGCGAAGCTTACCGCTTGGTTTATTCTGGTTACTTTCGGTACGTTGCTCACCGCCGGGGCGTCGTTTACGGCCGTCACGTCTACCGTCAGCGTGTGGGGCAAGCTTTCGTCGCCCGCGGCGTCCTGCACGCGGAAGCCGATGGTCGCGTAGCCCGCGCCGTTATCGTTGGGCGCTGCCTGGTACGTGAACTTGCTGCGGTCGGTAAAGAGCGTACTACTCGTTACGTCGGTAGCGCTCACCGGGGTGCCGTCGTACGACAGGGTGCCGAGCGCCGGAAGTTGGGTGATCACTACTCCGGCAAAGGCATCCGGGACGGCGTCGGGGTCGCTAAAGGCGAAGTCGGCGTCGGTGAACGATAGTTCGGTATCTTCCTGAGCGGTCAGGGTGGCGTCGGCACTGGTGGGACGGGCCTTCACTGTGATCGCTAGTTTGTCTACGGTGGTTTCTACTCCCCCTTTTCCGGTATTTCCCTGATCATCGGTGGTAACGGTGAGTTCTTCCGCGCCAGCGTAGTTTAGGTCGCCGGTGTACTCTAAGCCGTCCAGCGCCGCGTTGATCTGGACAACGGTACCGGTTAGGATTACCGCAGCAGTGCCATTGTCAGTAACAATGTTATTTGGATCGGCCGGAACGTTAATGGTGCCGTTGGTCACGGACAGGGTTACCACAATCGGGTTGGTACCCGCATCGTCGCTCACTGAGATAGCGTCGGTACCGGAAAATACCAGGGTACCTTCTTCATCCACGTTCTGAGCTGCCGGTAGCGCGTTGACGGGAGCATCGTTGACGGCCGCCACGTCGAAGTTAATGGTGTTGGCGTCGTCTGCATCGTTGGTGCCGTCGTTCACCCGGAACGAGAAGGCCGTCAGGGCCGAACCGTTGGCATCCGTTGCCGGAAGGAAGGTGAGCTTATCGTCATCCAACTGCGCTTTGGTTACTTCATCAGCGATCGCCAGGGCTACTTCCCCGTTGTTGATTTGTCCGTTCTTATCTTCATCCACAAACAGGACGCCTTCGGCTGGGTTGGGCACCGCGGTGAGGGTAATCTTGCTAAGCAGATTGCTTTCGGGGTCGCTGTAGCCCAGATCTGTGGTAGCGATTGCGATAGCTAGGTCTTCATCCGTAGTCAGGGTTTTATCAGTAGCCGTGGGCGGATCGTTTACCGGCACTACGGTCATTTCACTCACCACGGCGGGGTTGCTGCCCACGCCATCGGTGGCCAGCACCTCGATGGTTCGGGTACCCACGGTGGGGTTTTGTGCCGTATTTTCGTAGCGCAGTCCGCGCAGCGCCGCTTGGTAGTCGGCCACTGAGGCCGGATTGCTCGCATCGGCGTTAGTAATTTTAAGAAACCCCGTGCTCGGATCGTAGCTGCTGTTCAGCGAAGCGGGCAGATTGTCTACGGTAAGCAACTCGGCTCCAGCGTCATTGATATTCGTTAGTGTCACCACCAGTTGAGTCAGGCTGGCGTGGTCGGGGTCAGTGACGGTAGCAGCAGTCGCATCAGCCACGGCTACCGGCCCGCCGTCCTCGGTAAAGGTAGCCGCGTAGGCATTCGTATTGATGCCGTTGAGGCGCACCACCGGGGCGGTGTTCACCGGAACCACGGTAAGCTGGGTAGTAACCGGGTCGCTGGCGTTGGGGCCGTCGTTGGCTACCACCGTGATGAGTCGGTCGGTGGTGCCGTCGGGATTGCCCGAGGCGTTGGTGTAGACGATCTTCTTAAGGGCATCGAGGTAGTTGGCAACCGTCGCGCTTCCGCTAAGCGTCAGTACGCCCGTAGCCGGGTCGTAGGCACCGGCGGTAATTCCACCCGGTAAGCTTCCGTTTACCGCCAAGCTTTCGTTTGCGTCGCCGTCGGCGCGGTTGGTGAGCGTTGCGGTCAGACTGCTCAGGTTGGGACCGTCCGGGTTAACTAGCGAAGCATCGCTGTCGGCAATCGCCGTGCCGGTACCGCCCTCGGTAAACGTAGCTTGGTAGTTCCCGCCGGTCGTCTTATCATCGTCTTGGTCAAGGTCAACTACGGGATTATCGTCCTGTGGATTGACGGTGACGCTAATGGTTTCGCTGTCGGTGCCACCGTTGCTGTCGTCAGCATCGATCTTCACAGTAGCGATTCCGTTGAAGTCAGCCGTCGGGGTGAAAATGGCGTCGGCCAGCGCCGCGTTGATATTGACCAGACTACCGGTGAAGCTCACTAAGCCGGTTCCGTCACCGGTAAGTCCGGTCAGGTTGGTGGTCTGAGACAAGCTGAACGTACCATTGGCTGACGTAATCGTAACGGTTTGGTCGTCTCCGTCCGCATCGCTGATACTGATGGGGTTGGCGGCGGCAAACGTGAGTGGCGTGTCTTCGTCGGTGCTCTGCGAATTCGCCACCGCATCGGGCACGCTGACCACCGGCGCATCGTTCTGCGCGTTGACGGCGATATTAAAGGTCTCGCTGTTGGTGCCGCCGTTGCCATCGTCGGTGGCAAGGGTTAGGGTAGCGGTTCCATTAAAATCTACATCAGGGGTGAAGGTAGCGTTGGCCAGCGCACTGTTAATGTCCGCTAGGCTACCAGTGAAATTGATAGCGCCGGTTCCGTCACCGGTAAGCCCGGTCAAACCGCTATTGCCAGACAGCGCAAACGTGCCGTTGGCCACCGTAAGGGTTACCGTTTGATTATCGCCTTCCGCATCGGTAATAGTAAGCGGGTTACCGCTCGTGGAACCGAAGGTCAGATCAGTATCTTCATTAGTACTCTGCGGGTTGGTGGTCGCATCAGGTACGCTGACCACCGGGGCATCGTCAATTGCATTCACCGTAATCGCCACCGTTTTGGTATCGGTGACCGAACCGTCGTTGGTGGTCACCTCCACACTGGCCGCACCATTGAAGTTGGGGGTGGGATTAAATATCGCATCGTCTAGGGCGGCGTTAATGTCGGTTTGTGAGCCACTAAAGGTTATTGCCGCGCTGCCATCACTTCCCGCGGAAATCGTTAAACCCGTTGTGCCGGACAAAGTAAAGGTTCCGTTGCTGACCACGATACTAACCGTTTGATCATCCCCGTCCGTATCTGAAATACTAATCAGCTTACTTGTGTCATAAGTAAGTGGATTGTCCTCGTCGATGGTTTGGCTGCCCGGAACGGTAACTACCGGAGGATCATTGGTATCCTTTACCGTCACGGTAGTGGTGCCCAGGTTGCTATCGTTCGTGCCGTCGTTGGCAATTACTTCAACAATTCGGTCGGTAGTACTAGGGTTGGTAGAGGCATTGGCGTAGCCCACCTGCTTGAGGGCAGTTAGGAAATCCGCTACGGTAGCTGTTCCTGAAGTAGTAATGGTTAGTTCGGTCTTGTCGGTGTTGAAGCTGCCCGTTAGGCCGCTAGGCAACGTGCCATCGATGAGCAGCTCCTCATCGTTGCCGTCAAATTCATTAGTAAGCGTTACCGTGATTTTGTCTAGACTACCATCGTACAGCGTAGCGTCAGCGTTGGCAATCAGTTTAAAAGCATCGCCCTGCACAAAAGTTGTCTGATAATCGGCTCCACTAGCTCCGCTGCTGTTGTCTCCGTCCAGGTCCAGCGCGGGGGGATAGGTCGCTCCGCCCGTGTTGCCATTACCTTGCCCTTGCACCGCGTCGGGAATGCCGTCGGTGCCCACCGGGCCGTTCACTACACCATTGGTATGCGGTTGACCGTGTCCGGCTTCTACGGCATCGGGGGTGCCATTGCCGTTACTATCTAGGTCCAGGTAGTTGGGAATATTGTCGTCATCAATATCATCGTCACAACTAGTCTGGGCGGTGAGCACCACGTTGTCCATGGCGTAGTATTCTACATCGGTACAATCGCCAGTGTTTCCGTTGCTAATGTATTCCATCCGGATGCTGATCTGATCTACATCAGCCAAGACGTTTGCTAGTGAAGTGTTCCCCGTCCAGGTAGTTGTGTTTAGCGGAAAAGAGAAGGTGTTCCACAAGCCATTTTCCCAGCGATTTTTGTGAGTGGCAGTTAGCAGAGACGTTGCCGATACGTATTTGCCATCGGTGTCGAATATATACACCGTCGCCCTGGCATTGCTAATCCAACCGGGGTCATTGCTTTTATTCACCCGATAGTTATAGGCATCGTACTGAAAAGTGCCGTCCAACAAGTCGCTATAATTTATTCCTCCCAAATTCGGACTCCGTAAGTACATGAGTCCGCCATTAGGATCAGCGTCTACGATGTAGGCTGTCCGGGTAGGACTAGCCCCGGCAATATTTTTATTGGCTCTTCCGGTATTGTCGATCGTACATGCGTCGTTTCCGGTGACTGGATCAGTAGAGTGAGAGGCAGGAGGTTCGTTGGGATTACTGCTTCGATTGTTGCCATTATTGTCATTAACCGTAAACCACCCTTCCGAGCTCAAGTCAAAGGCAAATAGCTTCTCGCAGGGGTTTTCTACGTTGTCAGGAATACCGTCGTTGTCGTCGTCCAGGTCCTTGTGGTCGTAGATGCCGTCGCCGTCGGTATCAGTGCCCGCCAACACGGTGATGCTGATGCTTTTGGTATCCGTACCTCCCGTGGTGCCGTCATCCGTAGCGATCTGCACCGAAGCAGGACCAGCGTAGCCATCGGTGGGGTAAAAGCTACTCTCGCTGAGGGCCGCGTTTACGTTAGCCAGGGTGCCACTGAAACTCACCGGAGTGCCCGCGCTTATCGCCTGCTGTCCCGTTCCGGTGAAATCTGCTGAAGTGACTCCGGTGACATCCTCCAGGAAGAAGCTGCCGTTGGTCACCGTAATGGTTACCGTTTGATTGTCGTTGTCCGTATCAGTGATGCTGATCGGATTGCTGTTGGTGGTGTTGAACACTAGGTAGGTTTCGCGCTCCACGTTTTGCGTGGCGGGAACGTTCACCACCGGCGTGGCCGCCTGTACCGTGCCCAGTGAGGCAATAAGCAGCAGACCGAGTAGGGAGGTCGTGCGGAAAAGGTGCTTTGGCCAGGTTGCTTGATTTAGTAGTGTTGTGGATTGATACGCACGCGAACGCATAGGGCAGTAAAATTTAGTATCGTCAGAACCCGCTGCGCAGTGCTTTCTTCCCCTGGCAACGGTTGCCACAAGATTAGCCAAAATGCGGGTTCCCGATAGACTGATAGGTTACGCGCGTACCAAAAGCAGCCTTACCGAACTTTTTGCCGGTAGAAGTTTCCAGCCGAAAAGATTGCCCAGAATAAATGTGCTTCGTTGTTTGTAAAATTATTTAATGAATCCATTAAACTTAAAGTGAAACCATCCACCATTGGCTAGCGGAGGGATAGGTGCCTTATCTTGCTAAATATTGCCCTTTGTTGATCTTGCGGGGGTAAGAAATGGTGCCGAATTAACCGTTTGTCGCTACTTTTGCTTTCCGTGACCTTTATAGCCTTTGCCATGCGTTTTGCCCTGCCCCCCGGGGGGTGGGTAGCGGTTAGTTTGCTGCTGCTGGCGCTCACGAGTCAGGCGCAGTCCCCGCCGCCCGATTCGTGCGCTTACGCGGTGCGGGGCCAGGTGTTCGACCTCACCACCCGGCAGCCGCTGCCCTTCGCCTCAGTGCAGGTGAAGGGCTTGCCGGTAGGCGACCAAACCGACGAGCAGGGGCACTTTCGCATCGAGCAACTGTGCCGCCGTGAGTTCGACCTGGTCGTCTCGTACGTAGGCTACAAAACCGCGGTGCACCACCACGACGTATACCACAGCGCGCCCCAAATCTTCTTAGCCCACGACAGCATCACCCTGCAGAGCGTAACCGTAGAGGGTGAGCGCACGGCGGGCGACCTGGCATCAAGCACGGTGCAGAGCTTGTCGCCGCAGGAGTTTGCGCAGCAGCAGTCAAGCTCACTGGGTGAGTTAACGGCGAACTTAAGCGGGGTGTCGGTGCTCTCTACCGGCTCGAACGTAGCCAAGCCAATTATCCACGGACTGCACGGCAACCGGGTGCTGATCATCAACAACGGGGTGCGCCACGAATTCCAGAACTGGGGCGACGAGCACGCGCCGGAGATCGACCCCTCGCTGGCGCAGGACATCCGCGTGGTGAAGGGAGCGGCCACCGTGCGCTACGGTCCTGACGCCCTGGGCGGCGTGATCCTGATCAACCCGCCGCGGCTGGAGCTACTCACCCCCCTGCAGGGCAGCGCCCAACTTATCGGGCAGAGCAACGGACGGGCGGGCGAGGCTTCCGTGAGCCTGCAGAAAGGTTTTCATCGGCTGTCGCTGCTCGGGCAAGCGTCGGCGGTGCAACAGGGCGACCTGCACGCGCCCGATTACCAACTCACCAACACCGGCAAGCGCGAACGAAGCGCGGCGCTGAGCAGTCGGTTTCACTACGGCAACTTTGACGCCTACGCCTACTACAGCCACTTTAAGCAGGAACTGGGCATCCTGCGGGGGGCCGTCACCGGCAACCTGGAAGACCTGGTCACCGCTATTGCGGCCGAGTCGCCCCTGCTCACGCGTCCGTTCTCCTACTCCATCAACAACCCCCGCCAGACCGTGCAGCACGACATGCTTAAGCTGGAGGGGCACTGGAACGACGAGCGGCAGTCGGTGGAGGTGCAGTACGCCCTGCAGAACAACCAGCGGCAGGAATATGATGTGCGGCGGGGCACCAACAACCAGCGGCCCAACATCGATTTGCAACTGCTCACCCACTCGGTGGATGCGGTGTGGCAGCATCCTGCCTGGCAACACTGGGAGGGCAGCGTGGGCGCGCAGGCCTTGCTGCAAATCAATCGCAACCTGCCGGGCACCAACACGGTACCCTTCGTGCCCAACTTCACCACGCAGCGCGCCGGAGTCTACGTGATCGAGGCGCACACGCTCGGCGTCAACCGACTGGAAATAGGCGCTCGCTACGACTACCAGCTGATGAACATCCGGGGGCGGCAGCCGGACAATGATATCTACCGCACTACCCTGGCCTACCACAACGTGACCGCCACGCTGGGCTGGGTGCGCGAGCTCGATGAGCAGCAGCGCCTGCGCACCAACGTCGGGCTGGCGTGGCGGCCGCCCAACGTGTCGGAGCTCTACAGCTTCGGGCGGCACCAGGCTTCGCTGGAGTACGGACTGTGGCGCTATACCCAAACCGAGGACGGTCGCTTCGAGACGGGTACTATTCTGGACGAGCGCGACCGGGCGGTGCCCGCCGAACAGGGGTTGAAGGCGATCAGCACCTACGAGGTGGCTCGTTCGCGCTGGCAGGGCGAGCTTTCTGCCTACGTAAATTATATTCGAAACTTTATCTACACCCAACCGGCGGGCATCACCCAAACCGTGCGGGGGGCGTTTCCTTACTTCCTCTACCGGCAAGACGATGCCCTGCTAACGGGGGTGGATGCCAGCGCTACGTTCTCTCACACCGACCGACTCACCTCCACCCTGCGGGCCAGCTACCTGTGGGCGCGCAACCTGGCCACGAAAGAACCCTTTGTGGGGATGCCGCCGGCCGACCTGCGCTACCGGTTGGAGCAGCGACTGCCCCGCTGGGGGGTGCTCGATGCGTGGTCGTGGCACGGGGCGGTGCACTACACCTTTCGGCAGTGGCAGGCGCCGCGCACGATCACCCTACCGGAACTGCTGCGGGCCGGCCGAATCGATGAGGCTCTATTTGCTACCGATGGCTCCGCCTTCGACATTCTGCCGCCCCCGCCAGGTTACCCGCTGGTAAACGTGGGTTGCACCGGACAGATTGGTAACTTTGAGTTAGGAGTGCAGGTGCGCAACGCCCTCAACCAGCGCTACCGCAGCTACACCGACCGTCTGCGCTACTTCGCCGACGAAGTGGGCCGCAACGTGATGGTTTCGGTGAAGTATGCGTTTTAGGGCGTGTTGACATATAACCTAAACGGCGATTTTGGTACGCTTTCCACCTGTTCTGCGTTGCTTTCGGCGCCCGATGCCTCAGCATCGCGCTTCTCAAGCGCCTTAATCAGAGGAAAACCGTCCTCAAAATCTCTCGTTAATCTATATGTCAACACGCCCTAGTACTGTTTTAACTGCTTTGTTAGGCGTCAAGCGCGGCTTTTAGCTGCCCCATCAGTCCCATGCCGAACTGGGAGATTACTCGGTAATCACTTTTCTGCAAGTCTTCACCGCCCCGGTTGATCTGCGATACCTGCGTAAGAAAGCCGTCGGGAGTGAGGTGGTTTTGCAGGGCACGGTAGGTAGACCGGGCGGCTCGGAGGTTCTTTTTGGGCAACGCGCCAAGCCGTACACCCCAGGCCATCGCCGCGGCAATTCCCGCACTGGCTGAGGTATCCACATCCGTGGGGGCCACATCCGTGGCGGCCACATCCGTGGGGGCCACATCCGTGGGGGGCTGATCCAGGTAACTGCCCCATAGATGGTCTTCGTTCTGCCAGGACTGCACCATTCGAACGGCTTCAACCCAGGCCGATTGCACTTCGTCTAAGCCTACCAGTTTTCCGGAAAAGTCCGGGCGCAGTATCGCTAGGGTTTTTACAGTGCCCAGCAGGTGCCAGGCCACCCCGCGGCCCCAGTTGCGGTAGGCGGTTTCACCGCTTAGCGTGCTGCGCTGGTAGATGGCCGCGTCGTCGGTCAGGTACTGGTTGCGGTAGCGTAGTTGATCCAACGCAATCTGGGCCAGCTTCGGGTCTTGCCGTACCTGGGCAATCGCCGCCAGCGGGTAAGCCACCGTGTAGCAGCCTTCGGTGGTGATGTGTTTTCCGGCCATGATGATCCCGGAAGCGTGACGATGGTTTACACAATAGTCTACCGCCTGCTGCACCGAGGGATGATCGGGATACAGATTGACGATCGCCGCAAAGGGCAGAAAGTCTTCGATGCTGTTAAAGGTGCCATCGAGGGGTCGGGTATGCGGACTTTCAAAAACGATTCCGTGCTCATCATCCAGGTAATGACCAAGGTGAGTCTTTAGCGTCTGGGTTGCCGACGCGTGGCCCTGCCGGTGCAGTTCGTACAGAGCATCCTGCACCGATCCTCCCATCCATCCGAACGGACTAAAGGAGTTCATCGAGTACAGGTTCTTCAAAAATACCTTTTTGGAAGCAGGCCTCTCTCCGGTGAGCAGTTGGGGGGCGAGTCCGGCGGCATCGGCGGGCAGCGCCTCCGGCCGAAAGAACCAGGCCGCTTCGGTGCCTTCCCGCATCCGCACACCGAGTCCTTGCTGTTGGACATCCGGCAGCCACCGCGCCTCAATGGAGGTCTGAAACGGCTGAAACGGATGGGCGTACCGCATCTCCAGTGTACCAATGACCTGACCTGATTCGGGCAGATACAGCTCGATCACTTTCGTCTCCCGAAAGTCAATGGCGGCCGTCAGGCGGAAGGATACGGCCCGCGCTGATGTGGGCAGCTTCGGAAACGATAGGCGCACCGACGTAGCGGCCTCCGAGGAAAGTGGTACCGGGAACGCAGTGAGCCCCAGCGGTACCCGCTTGTCGGCCGGAAAAGTGATGGGTGAAGATTCAATGCGGCTAACGATACAGCGGGCGTACGACTTCTTGGCGGGGGACGCGACCATAAACGGCGGAAGCAGCACTGCAGCTCCGGTCATTAAAGGTAATCTATGAATGAAGGTGCGTCGGTGCATAAGTGGGTTTAGATGATTACTTTTTAGAACTGTTCCGACCGTAAGTGGTAAAGCAGCGAGATGATACAGGGCCTACAAACGATTGTGTCTACCGCGATTCAAGGGCGGTAGAACTTTCCGGAATGTCGGCGGCGGTTCCCAACCACAGGGCAATTCTTTTCCGCTTCCAGGTATACGACAAAGCCAGGGTATCGCCAAAGGAGACAATGGCCGGATACGAGAACTCATCGTCGGGCTCTCCCCGCTCCACGTCCAGCACCCGCGGCCAGGTGGCTCCGTTGTCGGGCGACAGGGCAATTGAGAGCGTTGCGCGTGATCCCCAGTTTTGGTCGTCACGGTTGTAGGCCAGGGCCAGCGTGCCGTCGGGCAGACGGGTAAGATCAATACCGCTGTTGGGATTGGGCAAGTCCGTCCGGTAGGCGGGCGTCCAGGTCTGTCCGTAGTCTTCAGAATCGCTGCGGTAGATGGCGCCTACCGTGCTGCGCAGCAGCATGTGCACCCGCCCCGGGGCCGACTCCCACAGGGTGGGCTGAATGAGGCCCGGCACTTTACCGTCTACGGAGTTCACTTCCAGGTAGGGCGACCGGCTCCACGACCGTCCCTGATCGAGGCTGCGGTCAGCAAAGGCAGTCCAGGCTCCTTCTTCGTGCGAGGCCCCGGCCAGCCAGGTGCCGTCCGACAGAATAATCGGCTTGTTGCGCACCGGTCCGCGTCCTCCCCGGTCGCCCGGCACCAGTTCGGTGGCCTCACTCCAGGTTTGCCCCTGGTCGGTGGAGGTCATCACCCAGGTTTCCCACCGCTTGATCTCTTTGCCCACCTTAAAGTAGAGGTAGATGGCGCCGTCGGGAGCCTGAAACAGCACTGGGTTCCAGTGCGGCTCGGGGCGGATTTTGGCCACTTCTTGCGGATCAGACCACCCACTGCTTTCCTCGGAAGTGGGGCGGCCGGTGGCGGTCCAGATGCCCACGTCATCGTCTTTTTCTTCGGTTCCGCCGAACCAGGCCACCAGAAACGAGCCGTCGGGCAAGCGCAGCAGTGTGGAGGCGTGACACTGCGGAAAGGGCCGCTCGTCGCCAAAGACAAAACTTTTGACCGGCAGCGCGCGACCGTCGGACGGCGGTTGACCTCCGTTCAGCGGTTGCGCCGAAAGCACGGGTCGTAACATCATAACGGCTAGGATAATTATTAATCCGCCACCCAGCACCCTTGGCCACCGGAGGCGATGCGTAGAGATAAAAGCGCGTAGGGGTAAGTGCGAAGAGAACATGGGGAAAGGTGACGTGGTGAAAGGCTAATAATGGAAGAATACGGCGGAAAATCAAGGGATCATTCGGAAGACCGGCTACCGGTTGCTTGGCGCCGTTGGGGTGTTTACATTTGGGCGGCATTCCGCTGGGCGGCATTCCGCGTGAACTACCGCTCCCCCTCACCGTAACCAACCCTAGCATGCGCGTTATCTACTATCAGGTCATTGTCTTTTTCTTGCTTCCAGTCTACGCGCTCGCCCAAGCCGAACGTCCTGCCGACCCGGCGCAAACCTCCGGCAATCCCATCTTCGAGGGCTGGTACGCCGATCCGGAAGGAGCAGTTTTCGGGGATGAGTACTGGATTTATCCTACGTGGTCGGATGCTTTTGAGGACCAACTCTTCTTCGACGCCTTTTCTTCGCGCGACCTGGTCACCTGGCAGAAGCACGAACGCATTCTGGATACCAGCATCGTCACCTGGGCCCGGCAGGCGATGTGGGCCCCTTCGGCCATTGAGCACCAAGGGCGGTATTTCCTGTTCTTTGGGGCCAACGACGTGCAGCGTCCCGGACGGCCGACCTGGGACCCGGACAACGACATTAACCACTCGGGCGGCATTGGAGTGGCGGTGGCCGACGCGCCGGGCGGACCCTACACCGACTACCTGGGTAAGCCGTTGATCAATGATTTTTATAATGATGCCCAGCCCATTGATCAGTTTGTATTTCGCGACGTTGACAGTACCTGCTATATGTTCTACGGTGGGTGGAGCCACTGCAACCTGGGCAAACTGAATAAAGACTTCACCGGTTTTGAACCGTGGGAGGACGGAAGCCTGTTCCGGGAAATCACGCCGGAAAACTATGTGGAGGGACCCTTTATGTTCCTGCGCAACGGCATTTACTACCTCATGTGGTCGGAGGGCAGTTGGGGCCAGGATTCCTACCGGGTGGCCTACTCCATGTCCGACCGCCCTACCGGACCCTACCAGCGCGTTGGGGTTATTCTGGAGTCCGACACCGCCGTAGCCACCGGGGCGGGGCACCACTCGGTGATTCATCCGCCCGACACCGACGACTACTACATGGTGTACCACCGGCGGCCCATTCCCAACGAGGGGCGCGACCACCGGGTGACCTGCATCGACCGCATGTACTTCAACGAAGATGGCACCATCCGGCCGGTGCGGATGACGTTCGAGGGAGTGGAGCCGTATCCTCTGCCCACGACCGTGAATCGTAAATAAGCCACCTAACTACCGGAAATCGCATGATACGCTTCGTTTATCTTGTTCTTTGCGTACTCGGCACCGTGCTTCCCTTATCGCAAGGCGACTAATTTCAGTATCTGCACGAAAAGATGTCTGACTATCACCGTTCCACCATATCATGGGTGATGGGCACCGCAATTGGCACTGGTAGCTTAGTCGTTGCATTAGTGAAGCTACTGTAACCACCCATCGCAGACCTTTCACCGACTGCAGTCAGGCGGTTTCCAAAATTTGGAGTTCTTGCTATTTTAGCAATGGTTAACTACAAGGTAGAGTGGAGTGAAGAGGATCAAATCTATATTGGAAAATGTCCTGATTTGATCACCGGGATTCACGGTGAAGACCCGGTAGTGCTCTACCGTGAGCTATGTCAGGTGGTAGGCGAGGCGATCGACCACTTCACCACGCAGGGACGGGCGCTGCCGCATCCCCGCATTCGGCCTATGCAGGAAGTAATCTAGCGTCTGTTGCTGGGGCTATCCTTCCTCATTCGTAGCGCAAACTCTTTACCGGGTTCAGCCGGGCGGTCTTTATCGAGTGGAAGCTCATGGTCGCAAAGGCTATCAGTAGCGCGGCCGCCCCGGCCAGCACAAACAGCAGTACATCGATGTCGGTGCGATAGGCGAAGGCCTGTAACCAACGGTCAATCAGCCAGTAGGCAATGGGCGAGGCCAGCAGGGCGGCCACCACCACCAGCAACATTACGTCTTTAAACAGTAGATAAACGATCTGCGGCACCGAGGCACCCAGTACCTTGCGCACCCCAATCTCTTTGGTGCGCTGCTCGGCGGTAAAGGCCGATAGTCCCAGGATGCCCAGCAGCGAGATCAGTAAGCAGATGCCCGACAGCACCGAGATTAGGGCACTCTGCCGCTCGTCGGCCCGGTAGAGTTCACCGAATTCTTCGTCCAGAAAAGAGTACTCAAACGGGTGGTTCGGATCGTACTCCGCCCAGCGCTCGCGTACGTAGTCCATTGTTTCAGGTAGATTCTCACCCCGTAGGCGGGCGTAAAAGGTATCTCCACCGTTGGTGTTAGGAATAATAATGGTTGGCTCAATGGCGTTGTGCAGCGAACTCACGTTGAAGTCCTGTACCACCCCCACAATGCGGCCTAGTTCTTCACCGTGGAAAAACTTCATGCGTCCGTTAAGCGCATCGTCGATGGTGGCTCCCTCCCGCTCCGGTACGTACCAACCCAGCCGACGGGCGGCGGTCTCGTTGATAATAAACGACTGCCCGTCGGTGTCGCCCGCGAAGCCCTCGCGAAAGTCGCGCCCCGCCAGCAATTTGATCCCCAGTGTGGCCAGGTAGTTTTCGCTTACCGCCAGCGACTGAAACTCCTGCATCGTCAGGGCCGAGTCCACCTCCACCCGGAACACCGAGTTGCCGATGTCCAGCCCCGGCGTGTTCCAGGCTGAGGTGGTGCTCACCACCCCTTCGTAGCGCTCCAGTTCGGTGCGCATTACCGGTAGCTGGTTGCGCACCAGCGTGTCTTGCACCGGAATCAGCAGCAGGTGCTCACGGTCGAAGCCCAGCTCCTGACTGCGTACGAAGCCAATCTGGTCGCGCATCAGCAGGGTGCAGATCACCACCGCGATAGAAATAGTAAACTGGGCCACCACCAGCGACTTACGCAGCACGATGCCCGAGGCTGACGAACGGAACGAACCCTTGAGCGATTTGATCGCCGACAGCGAGGGCAGGTAGAAGGCGGGGTACAAACCCGAAACCAAGCCCATCAGTAGGGTAATCCCCACGGCCCCGCCCAGCAGCAGTGGGTTGCCGAGCAGGTTCAGCGACAAATCTTTTTCTACCAGTTCGTTAAACGGCGTAGCGTAGAGCACCACCGCTACCAGCGCCAGCGCAATAATTAGGGCGAGCAGCGCCAGCAGCACTGATTCGCCCAGAAATGACAGCACCAGGGCGCGGCGACTCGATCCGAGTACCTTGCGCATCCCGATTTCTTTGGCCCGGTTGCCCGAGCGGGCGGTGGCCATGTTCATGTAGTTGATACAGGCTAGTAGCAAGATGAATAGTCCGATGCCCCCGAAGGCGTACAGGTAGGCTACGTTGCCCCGCGCCTCGTCGCCCTCCTGCTGCGAGTAGAAGTGCACGTCGGCCAGTGGCTCCAGGTAGAACCAGAACTTACCCCCAATCTGGTCGCCAAAGGGCTTGATGTACTGATCGAAAAACGGGGTGATCTTGGTCAGGAAGCCGTCGGCCGCGTAGTTTTCCGGAAAGAGCAAATACGTGTAGACGTCAGGGTTCCACATAGCTTCCGAGTTGAAGGTGCCATCGCGGGTGGCCCACTCCCGGGACTCGATGGTTGATACCAGTGCCTTATAGGTAAGGTGAGAATTGTCGGGCAAATCTGCGATCACGCCGGTAACGGTGTGGTTCTCCTGGTCCTCACCTAGTAAAATCGTCTGGCCCAGTACTTCTTCGTCACCGAAGTACTTGTGGGCCAAACTTTCGGTAAGCACCACGCTGTTTTTTTCGCGCAGCGCCGTAGCCGGATCGCCCGCCAGAAACGGATGAGTAAACAACCGGAATACCGTAGAATCGGTGCGGTACCAATCCTCTTCGTTGTACAGGACATCGTCGGCCCCCGGTATGCCTACCAGTGAACGGCCTAAGTCCAGAAGTCGGGCGTACGACACCACTTCGGGATAGTCGTCGGACAATCGAGGGGCTACCTCGCGCGCGGCGCCCGACGAGTGAAACTCCACGCCCGGCCCCGTCATGTTGGTCACCAGGCGGTAGATGCGTTCGTGCTGGGTGTGGTGCCGGTCGTAGGTGAGGTCGTTTTGCAGATACAGCATTATGATGATGCTCACCGCAATGCCGATGGCCAGCCCGATGATGTTGAGCCCGGTGTAGAACTTGTCTTTCCA
>JBASAY010000148.1:0-9251 GCA_049650865.1 Tunicatimonas sp. | reverse complement strand
GAGGGTATTTGGCAGTTAGAAAAAGACAGAATAATAATTAGTAGCTTTAGTCCGAATACAAGATTTACAGGTGATACTTCGGCTATATATTTTGAAGCTACTGATGAGGAGATCATGGTGAAAAATACACACAAGCTTTTATACCGAGATATTGTGTACACATCATACAAGCCTTAAGATTAGCTCATAAAATTACCGGCAAATATTTATGACAGATACCATCACCTGTCACCATCAAAATCGAACAAGCATGACTAAAGTTGTTATGACAGCATGGAAGGAGAATATGCAAAAGGTCTCTCTCACCAAATTGCAGGTGATGTTGTTAGGCTTATCTCTGAAAGAAAGCAAAGAGAATGTAGATCATTTATTGAATGGCGAGGAAGTAGCAATAGACGTTGTTGCGTTAGAACAAGCGCAAAGATTTTCCGCAGAAGCACAGCGCATCGGAGTGCAGTGTAGGGCGAGCGTTACTACGAATCCACGGGTTGCTCAGGGCAGCATCCGCTTAAAATCTTCGTAACTCGTTGGGTTCAATGGCTGCGTACTGCACCCGATATCGTCGGCGGTTTGGGTGATGTTATCCACCCGGTTACCCGGATTGGGGTGGGTGCTCAGGAACTCGGGCTGACGTGCTCCCCCTTCGGCTTCCAGTTTCTCAAAGAACGAACTTGCCCCGGCACAGTTATACTTGGTGTCGGCCAGATACTCCACCGACTTCTCATCAGCTTCGGTTTCCAGGCCGCGTCCGTAGCTGAGGGAGAGCAGGCCGGTGGCACTGTTAGTAACAATACGCGTGAGTTCGCTGGAATTCTCACCTACTAAAATGCTCAGTAGCACGTCAGCACCATAGGCGCGCTCTAGGTTGCGGGCCGAATGCTCTTCGGCGGCATGGGCGATCTCGTGGCCCAGCACTCCGGCCAGGTCGTCTTCCTGGTCTAGATACTTGATGAGCCCGGTGTACACGTAGGAGTAGCCGCCGGGAGTGGCAAAGGCGTTCAGCACCGAGTCGTTGTCGATAATACGGATTTTCCAATCGAACTCATCGCGGTGATCGATAGCATTTGATTTTAGTATTTCATTATAGATACCCTGGATGTAGGCGTTGGCCTCTGGATACTCGGTTTCCGATAAAATCGGATACTCGGCCGGACTGGCCACAATGGTAGAATCGAACTGCCGCCCCAATTCTTTCTGCTGCTGGATACCAATAAACAAAGGTTCGTTGAACAATCCATCGTCATCACCGCAGGCACCAAGCCCGGCTAGCGCGATAATTACCGCAAATCCAAGAAATACTTTCATACCAGTTTCAATTTAAAACGTCACTTGATCGTTGGGATAGTCCTTAGCAAGTTTCATGCTCTTTAGCACGTTTCGGTACTCTACGTGCACAATATTAGTTTGGTCGTCGAACGTACCGGTTAAGATGCTGCTGCGCACGCCTACGCTTTCTATACTGTCCACGTTGCTTACCTCCAGATAACACCACAGCGCCATCTCCTCTCGCTCGTGCCCCAGATACACCGCTTTCACCTCCTTCCCGTTCACTGTAATGCGCAGGTGATTCTGGAGGTAATCGTCGATCAGCGCGTCCAATGCGTTGGCATCGGGCGGATTGAGCACGTCGACCGGGCCGTTTGTCGAGGCGGCGGTGAGGGCCTCCTCCAGGTCATCGGCGAAAATCTTCTGCGTAATTTGCAGCGTCTGATCATCGGAAGCGTGGCGAATGCTGCATACGCTCACGTGGAAGGGGTGTAACAGCAGGAGCAGGGCAACGGTAAGGGGCATAACTTTAGTGATGAGTATCTCTACCAGTACGTGAAGTCGATGGAAATAGTGCACTTTGACGGTTGAGCACTGAGGAAACTGCCGAATAGCTTTCTTCTTTTTTAGTAACTTACGTCACCACACAACCAATAAGCCTTCCACGTTGCTTTTTTACCGACTGCTTGCCTCTTACCTATTTGCCGGACTACTCCTCAACAGCTGTACCACCGCCCCCACCGCCTCCGAGAATGCGCTTCCGGTGGAGGGTTCGCCTCCCGAACCACCCAACATCATTCTGATCGTAGCCGACGACCTGGGCTACGGCGATCTGGGCTCCTACGGGCAGCATCAGATTCAGACTCCGGCCCTCGACCGGATGGCTCGCCAAGGCATGCGCTTCACCCAGTTCTACGCGGGGTCTACGGTGTGCGCCCCCTCGCGCAGCGTGCTTATGACGGGCCAAGATACCGGCCATACCCGGGTGCGGGGCAACGCCAGTGGCGAACCTCTGAAGCAGTCGTTGCGCGATGAGGACGTGACCTTGGCCGAGGTGGCCCAGCAGGCCGACTACCAAACGGCACTAGTTGGCAAGTGGGGGCTGGGCGAAATCAACGACCCCGGCTTCCCCCTGGAGCAGGGCTTCGATCAGTTTTTTGGTTACCTCAACCAGGTGCACGCCCACAACTACTATCCCGAGTTCTTGTGGCGCAACCGTGACACCGTACGGCTCGCCAACGAGGTGCAGCGTTCGGACAAAGCCTACTCTTCGTTCGTGGGCGGCTACGCTACCAAGAAGGTAGACTACAGCCACGATCTATTTATGAAAGAGGCCCTAACGTTCGTTGAAGAGAACCGGCAAGATCGCTTCTTTCTGTGTCTGACCCTCACCATCCCCCACGCCAACAACGAAGCCGGGCAGCAGGGCATGGAAGTTTCGCAGACCAATACCTCAAGCTACCAGCAGTACGCCGACAAAGACTGGCCCGAGGCGCAGAAGCAGGGAGCCGCCATGATCAGCCAACTGGATAGCGATGTGGGGCGCTTGCTAAGCACCCTGGAGGAGTACGGCATCGACGAGAACACGTTGGTGCTGTTCACCTCCGACAATGGTCCGCACCAGGAAGGCGGTTACGATCCGGACTTCTTCGACGCCAACGGTCCGCTGCGCGGCATCAAGCGCGATCTGTACGAGGGGGGCATCCGGGTACCCCTGATCGCCCACTGGCCCGGCCACGTTCCGGCGGGCACCACCACCAACCACGTCAGCTACTTCGGCGATATGATGGCCACCTTTGCGGAGCTGATGCAGGTTCCGGCGCCCGACAGCCTCCAGAGTATTAGCATGGTGCCTACTCTGCTGGGCGAGCCCGACGAGCAGCGTCCGCACAACTATTTGTACTGGGAGTTCTACGAGCAGGGCTCGCGGCAGGCCGTGCGGATGGGTAACTGGAAAGCCATTCGTCAGCCCATGTTCACTGGCCCCGTAGAACTGTATAATCTGGAAACCGATTTAGGCGAAGAAAACAATGTGGCTGAGGAGAATCCCGAGGTAGTGGCCGACGTGAAGGAGGTTATGGAACGGGCGCATCAATCTTCCCCGCTGTGGGTAGTGGCGCAGCAGTCGGACGATTAATCAACCAACTACTGTCGGGTTGTTTGCGTTTTGTTTCTACCTTTGGGGAGTACTAGATACTGTTAGTTATGCACTGGATACTAACCAACATCCAAGTACTTTACCTGAACCACTAAACACACTCGCACCATGGCCTATAATCTACTGGCAGGAAAAAAAGGAATCATCTTTGGCGCACTCGACGAAAACTCGATTGCCTGGAAAATAGCGCTCAAAGCCAAGGAAGAGGGGGCTTCCTTCACGCTTACCAACGCTCCTATCGCCCTGCGGATGGGCAAGATCAACGAACTGGCCGAGCAGTGCGACGCCCGCGTGATACCAGCCGACGTTACGGTGCTGGAAGACATCGAGAAGCTCTACCGAGATACCCAGGAAGCGCTGGAAACTGAGCAGATAGACTTCATTCTGCACTCGGTGGGCATGAGTCCCAACGTACGCAAGGGGCGCGACTACGGCAACCTAAACTACGACTGGTTTATGAAGACGCTGGACATCTCGGGCGTGTCGTTTCATAAGGTGCTGCAAACCGCTGAGAATATGGGCATAATGAACGAGTGGGGTTCTATTGTAGCACTCACCTACATTGCCGCCCAGCGTACCTTCCCCGACTACGGCGACATGGCGCAGGCCAAGGCGGTGCTCGAGTCGATTGCTCGCAGCTACGGCTATCGCTTTGGCCGCCTCAACAAGGTACGCGTCAATACCGTATCGCAGTCGCCCACCCGCACTACGGCGGGCACCGGCATCAACGGCTTCGATGTGTTCTTCGACTACGCCGACAAGATGTCGGCCCTGGGTAACGCCGATGCCGAGTCTTGCGCCGACTTTGTGGTAACGCTCTTTTCGGACCTTACCCGCATGGTAACCATGCAGAACCTGATGCACGATGGGGGCTTCTCCTCAGCGGGTATCTCCGAAGACATCATCGACGAGTTGAGTCGTTAAATTGGTCACTGGTCACTGGTCACTGGTCACTGGTCACTGGTCACTCTATCGTTTAGTTGTCAACATCTAATACTCAGTATCTAGCAGTCCAGAAAATCATCCGCACGACGGCTGCCAGCATCCACTATGATCCTTTACCCTCCCGCCAAAATCAATCTGGGGCTGCGCATCGTGCGGAAACGGCCCGATGGCTACCACGATCTGGAGACGGGTTTGGTGCCCGTGCCCTGGCGTGACGCACTGGAGGTGATCAAGAGCGACACCTTCTCGTTTGAAACGTCGGGTTTGCCCATTCCGGGGCAGGTAGCGGACAACCTGTGCGTACGGGCGTATCGCCTACTTCAGCAGGACTACGATTTGCCGCCGGTGGCCGCCCACCTGCACAAGATCATTCCGATGGGGGCCGGACTGGGGGGCGGCTCGTCGGATGCGGCTGGTATGCTGGTGCTGCTCAACGATTTGTTCGAGCTGGCTTTGTCGCCCGCGGCACTAGAAGGTTACGCGGCCCAGTTGGGCAGCGACTGTCCGTTCTTCATCGATCCGCGTCCCCGCCTGGCTACCGGTACCGGCACCACGCTAGAAGATTTGCCGCTCGATTTATCGGGACAGCACCTGGTGATCGTGTATCCCAACGTAGCGGTTACCACCGCCGAAGCCTACGCGCGGGTGGTACCCCACCAACCCGATAGCAATCTGCGTGCGTTGCTCACTGAGCCCACCGAAACTTGGAAAGACCGGGTAGTAAATAACTTTGAGGTAAGTGTGTTTCAGCAGCACCCGGAGCTGGCTGACATCAAAGCGCAGTTGTATGACGCGGGGGCAATGTACGCCAGCCTGAGCGGATCGGGCTCGGCCCTGTACGGTTTGTTCAGCGCTCCGTTTGATTTGCCGGACGGCTGGGAGCGGTATACGGTGTGGCAGGGAGAACTGTAGCTAAAGAAGACTTTGATCTTCCAATTCGGTCGTAGGACGCGTTGCTACTCTACGACCAGGGGCTCCCGTTGGTCATTCTGTAGGAGCCCTTTGCGTTGGAGCAGCTTCCAAACACAGGGCGACTTTTTTCAACATTTTTACTCCTTATCCGTACTTTCTAGCAGAACCATTCTACTTAAATAACCTAACTATGAGCTTTATTGGTAACCTTTTGTGGATTATTTTCGGTGGCTTCCTCATCGCCATTGAGTACGTGGTAGCGGGCATTATCTCCTGCGTTACCATCATCGGCATTCCCCTGGGTATTCAGTCGTTTAAGCTGGCCGGAGCCAGCCTTTTGCCCTTCGGACGCGAAGTGACGCCCAACCGCAACGCCGGGTCAGGCTTGTCGACCTTACTCAACGTGATTTGGATTTTGGTGGGCGGCATCTGGATCACGCTGACGCACTTGTTGCTGGGCATTGTCCTGTGCGCCACGCTGATCGGTATCCCCTTCGGGTTACAACATTTCAAGCTGATGCGACTCAGCTTCACACCCTTCGGTTACAACTTCGGTGAGGTGAAACCCAACCGCGTCAACGCGTAAGGTCTACTAACTTGAAGCCCTGCCCGTGCACCGTCAGAATTTGTACGCTTTCGTCGGGTTTCAGGTACTTGCGCAGTTTAGCGATGTAGACGTCCATGCTGCGGGCGTTGAAGTAGCTATCGTCCTGCCAGATTAATTTTAGAGCCCGGGTGCGGTCTACGGTTTGCCCCACGTGCTGGGCGAGTAGTTTAAGCAATTCTGCTTCCTTGGAGGTAAGCTTTTCTTCTTCTTCCCCTCGCTTGAGCTGCCGTTGGTCATAATCAAAGGTATACGAGCCAAAGGTAAAGTGGCGCTGTTCCGGCTCCGGGGGCTGCGTGCGCCGTAGCACGGCCTGGATGCGGAGCAACAACTCTTCCATGCTGAATGGCTTGGTCAGATAGTCGTCGGCGCCCAGTTTCAGTCCGGCAATGGTGTCTTCCTTCATCGACTTTGCGGTGAGAAAGATGATGGGCACCCGGTCGTTGACCTGCCGAATCTCACGGGCCAGCTCGAAGCCGTCTAGCTTGGGCAGCATCACGTCGAGCAAGCATAAATCGTAGGTGTCCCGCTGAAAAGCAGCCAGGCCCCGCTGTCCGTCGCGGCACAGTTCGGGCTCGTAGCCCTTTACGCGTAGGTAATCTTGCAGGATGGTGCCTAGATTAGGATCGTCTTCTACCAACAGAATTTTTGTCATAGCGATATGGTTCAGTCAGATGACTACTTGATATACCCTCGAGTGCTCAAACTTTTTACTACTTCATCATTCTACATTCCTTGATCGATATTCAATATTTACCGTAGCAAGTGTCCAATCCGCTGCCCCAACTTACGCAACCGGAATGTGAACCCAAAAAGTACTACCCTGCCCTAGCTTAGAGCGCACCGATACCTGTCCGCCGTGCGCTTCTACCATTGATTTAACGTAAGCCAACCCCAAACCAAAGCCCTTTACGTCGTGGCGGTTGCCGGTGGGCGCGCGGTAAAATTTGTCAAACACGTTGGCCGCCGTTTCTTTGGTCATGCCCATTCCCCGATCTACCACCTCAATGGCAATTCCTTGGTCTTTAGACTGCGTACGCACCGTCACTGTAGGCTGGTCAGACGAGTACTTGTTGGCATTATCAATCAGGTTAGTGACCACGTTGGCAAGGTGTTCCGCGTCGGCCTGAATCATTGAATTAGCGGCGTTCAACTCCAGCGTGAGCGTACCGTTTCGCTTTTCAATCGCTGGACGCAGCCGCTCCGCCACCTGCCGAATCAGTTCGTGCAAATCAACCGGCTCCCGTTTCAACTGAAAATCCTGTTTATCCAGCGTAGCAATCTGTAGTACCCGTTCAACCTGCGAACCCAGGCGGGCGTTCTCCTCGCGGATAATGCCCAGGTAGCGCTGCAAGTAGCTGGGGTCGCGAGCAATCTGCTCGTCCTGCCGGGCCTCTACCGCCAGCGCTACCGTCGAGATGGGAGTCTTAAGCTCGTGGGTCATGTTGTTGATAAAGTCGGTTTTCATGTCCGACAGCTTCTTTTGCCGCAGGATGGTGGTGATGGCGTAGCCAAAGCAGAACACCACGATGCCGGTGAACAGCAGCGACGATAGCAGGGTAAGCCAGATTTGCTTGAGCAGGTACCAGCTCTGCTGCGGAAACTCCAGCGTCAGAAAGGTGCTACTGGGCATAAAATCGTTCGGAAACAGGGTCACCTCAGCGTCGGTATCATATTTTTGGAAGAAGTTGGCGGTGGAAGCCATCAGCACGCTGTCGCGCTGGGCATCCACCACGGCGTACTGGTAGGGCAGGGTGATGCCCCGGTCGGCCAGGGCTTCGCTCAAGAGGGTGCGCAACTGTTTAGGATTGAGGCGGGCGGTGAGCGGACGGTCGCCGTTCATCAGTTGGTGCAGGGCCTGCTCAAACATGCTGGCTTTTTGCTTCAGTTTACGCAGCTGCTCCTGCTGCATTTGTTCGGAGGCATTTGGTGGCAGGTCGGGGCGCACCACAATGACCGGCGAAGACCCGGGGGCGCGACCCACCGACATGCTAAACTCAAGGCGCTGCCGCACCGCCCGCCCCCGCTCGTCGAAGGTGACCGACTGCCGCTGCCGTTGGCGCACCGTGCGCGACGGATAAAACTGCGTGGTGTCGAGCTGCACCAGGTCGGGACCGAAACTCTGGTAGGCGAACAACAGTGCCTCGCGCTGCTCGAGCTGGTGCACCACCGTGTTCAGCGCCTCGTAGACGCTCTGCTGAAACCGCTGTCGGTTAGCCTCCACGGTTTCGCGAATCCAGTACACCTGAAACGCTACCAGCCCCAGCAGGGCTACGCTCATCAGCGCAATCAGACCGTAAATTCTCTTCTTTTTCATGTTTCGGGATGCTGACTCTATCGGTCGCTGGTGACTAATCAACCACAAACCTAACAACCGCAGTGCGAAAAGATGCCTGGATTAACAATATTTAACAAGACTAGCGACAACGGTTAACCCAAGTCCTGCTCACTTTTGGTGAATACTGCTAAGTAAAGCTTGTTCTTCTGTATCTTTTGGTAGTTCCGGTATTCTAATATTAGAAAGACAATCTCACTAAAAGAAAGGAACATGAAGAACAAATGGATTTTCTTAGCGCTGTTGATAGGAACTGCTGCCTGTCAAGATGATGCCCCGACTGATACCTCTACCAAAACTGTCGTTTATGAGGTGATTACCGATTCGGGAAACTGGTTCGGGTCGTACACCACTGAAACCGGAGAAAACTACTGCATCTGTGGACCCCCACTAGCTCCCAGCGGCTGGCGCTACTCGTTTGAGGTATCTACCGTACCCTTCGAACTGCACGTAGACGCTACTGTTGAATGCTGTGCCGACCGTCCAGACGCCCCGGACGTGACAACTAATATTTACGTAGACGGGAAGCTAGTTGTTAGTAACACTTCCAACTGGGCTCCTGGGGTAGCATCAGCCGACTATACAGTGCGCTGAAGGGGGATCGACTCCGGACTAGGCAAGCCGCTCGATAGGAAGGTCGCCATTACTGAAGCGAAAGCACGCTAGAGAGAGCTGAGCTGTGGGTCAGCATCCCTGAGAGAAACACGCTAAACCCTTCGGTAGAGGCACACGTCTTCCCGCTAATGGGGTTCTTCTTCAAATGTGATGGGTATCGGGGCAATTCCTAGACTTTTAAACAAATTGAAGGTGAACCGGGCGTTCATAAATAGGGTCTGCCCATGCGTGAGGTGACCAATAGGGTAAGGGACAGACTTCCCCCAGTCCATTTTTGCGTAAAGGTTGTTCGCGTGAGGCGGTATAAGTATATCAATGGACTCACCGCTTTCGATTGTTCCAACTTCCTCACCATCGGCCATGATTCTTGCTGTCCGAAAACGCCCGTACCATCCGTCATTGCGCGTTACTGTGAC
>JBASAY010000147.1:0-6025 GCA_049650865.1 Tunicatimonas sp. | reverse complement strand
TAAGGAACACGGATAAAATAAAGTAGCGAAGTTTTGGTTACCTTTGGTTTGTATCAACGAAGGTAAAGCCATGATAAGATATGATCAAGTGACCGAGCAAATGATGTTACGATATTACGGTAGCCTGCAAGAAAAAGAGCGTCGCCATTATGCTGCGCAAGAAGTGCAAAAACTAGGCTATGGGGGCAAAAGCTATATGAGTCGGTTGTTGGGCATTAGCCCCAAGACGATCCGAAAAGGAGAAGCTGAATTACGACAGGCTGATTTGTATGCTCAGATTCCCTTGGGCAAACAACGACGTGATGGGGGTGGAAGGAAAAAATTTTGTTCAGTATCCTGAGATAGGTGAGTTGTTGAGTGCTTTCATTGCCCAACATCGGGCTGGTAGTCCTACTGATGAGCGTGTCTATTGGATTCACCTAAAGCCCCGAGAGATTGCCCAAGGTTTTGCCGAACGACACAGTATCGTGATCAGCAACGGACTGGTCAAGCGACACTTACACCTGATGGGCTACAAGTATCGCAAGTTAAGCAAGCAGTTAGCGACCGGACAGTGTGCTGATCGGCAGGCGCAGTTTCATGTAATTTTCACTTTAGTAGCCGTCATGAGTACAAAAAATCCCATCATTAGTATGGATTGCAAGAAGAAAGAGCGGTTGGGCAACCTCTACCGGGCGGGCAAGTGCTATACTCAACAGCCTATCAAAGTCTATGATCGCGCGGCGAACCGTCATGACTATCACTACCTGAGCGAAGGTAGTGTGGTACCGCACGGTATCTATGACCTACAGCGTAACCAGGCGTACTTGTCTATCGGCACTAATCACGAAACGGCTACTTTCATCACTGACAACCTCCGGTGGTGGTGGGAGAGCTTTGGCATGCACCACTATCCCCAAGCCCGCACGGTGCTGATCTTGTGCGATGCAGGCGGGGCCAATAGTTATCGGCATCATGCTTTCAAAAAGCAGATGCTACACTTAGCTCATCAAACAGGCATTGACTTTATCGTTTGTCACTATCCACCCTATGCCTCTAAACATAACCCGATCGAGCATCGCCTCTTTCCTCATCTACACCGGGCTATGGAAGGCGTTGTTTTCACTTCTTATCAACTCGTCAAGGAACTTATGGGGAAAACAACCACCTCAACCGGATTAAACGTCAAGGTTAGAATCAACGACCACTACTATCCTATCGGTATCAAAACTACCCCACAGGAAGTGGACTCTCAGCGCATTCAGACGCATCCCGCTGTACCGAAACTATGCTACAGAATATGCGCCTAGTTGAGTACTTTATTTTACCACCATTCCTAATGCATTCCGCCCACAAGGTTTTAATCACACGATAAAAACCAACTTCGAATAAATAGAACCATTCGAGGGGTTTCTCTCATTTGTCGATAATTAATGAACCATTGCTATTACGTATTGATTAAGGTTATTAAATTGTTAAGCTTTTAAAGGGTTAGTTTATCATTCGCTTAAATTTACTATAATGTTGCTAACTATTATTATTGCCGCTGCATTGTTACTGCCGCTTTCGGTCTACCTGTTCAAAAAGGTAGAAGAGGAATCCGACCATACCCTCATCCCGGCCGATGAGTTGGAAGCGTTCTCGGCGGATGATCCTCCCATCATTGTTAAACAGATGCGGGGCGGAAAGGTGGAGCAGACACTTTGCTATTTTTTATCCCCGGAGGTATCTCCGAAAAACGCCGTGGCAAAGGTGGACCAGCGTGATCCACTCTTCGCGAAACTTCAGTTGGACGAAACTATTGTTATCGCTCCCTAAGTGCAAATGTTTTTTGTGACATCCGTTATCCCTCAACGCATTTAGCTGCAAGTTTTCTGGGCTACTCTTTTGTTCGATACTAAGAATATCTTTTCCTTTGCTACGGAATAGGTGTTTTACACGCGCTATAAGCAGTAACAATACTTCAAGGATACTCATCGCTTCGAGTGGTGATTTTGCGAAGTCAATTTCGTATATTGGGTCAAAATACAGGGTATGAGTTCAATAACCGGTTACAGCGTTACCATTGGTGCTCGTTCTTTTTTCCCTTGGTCGCCTCAGCGTGTTTGGGTAGACGACCGTCTTCACTTTACCATACAGCGTCCGGTCAGCCTAACCCTAGGTCGACTTGTGGTGAAGGACCTTCAGGGTAATTGTATCTTTTCGCTGAAGAAGAACCAACCCTTCGTGCCTACTTACCTGATGAGCATCCCAAACGAACCAGACGTTACCATTCGAAAAGTTTCTCCGAGTTACTGGGTCTGCTCTAATAACGATTGCTGCTGGGAGGTGCACCGGTACAGTACCATCAAATGCATTCTTACCACTGAAGGTAGGCAGATGGCTATCCTGTCGATCGGAACCGGGTTGCCGTTCGTTGGCGACGGAAAGATCTTTCTTCGCGTTCACGATAGCCGCCATCTTAACATCGCTATTGCCGCCGCCCTTCTGATCGATGGCTTCGGCATGAACTTAAACCCTGTCTTCCTGAATAACAACAAAGTAGTCGTCACCTCCTCACAGTCTGTCTAACGCTACTACGTATTGATCTTTTTCGCTAGTAGCTTCCCATATACTTGCGGATCCCCCACTCGGCTGCTATCAGAGCAAGCAGCACAAAGAACAGCCATTTTAGGTTGATTAATGGTAGAAACAGTTCGCTGGTGTATATTTTTCCCTTACGCGCCTGGTCGCCTACAATAGCCTCCGCGGGCAAATCGTCCGCTTCGTAGTAAGCGCCCCCGTTCTCCTGCGCCAAACTTCGTAACAACACGTGATTGGCGGTGAGGTTAAGCGATTCTATCTGTAGGCTACGGACGGTGAAGTTGCCCCGGCTCGTCAGCGCAACGCCATCGACGCTCACCCGAGCACGGTATTGGTACACTCCTTCCGGTAGATTACTTACTTGATACTCGGTATTGTTCTGGTTGGTGGTGTAACTGTAGTCAGAACGCGTACTGTCTTCGGCAGTAATATTAAGGTTTACTGGCACCCCGTACACCTCTTCGTATACCTCGTTGTATATCTCCGTATTAAAGACCACCGGCTCATTGTCTAAAAACTCCCTTTTTAAAGGATACACCTTAAACCGACGCTTGTCTTCTTTGGCCGATAAATACTGAATCAGCTTGGAGATGAGAGCGTCGGTGGCTTCGGTGTTTTCGTTACGGGCGTACTCTTGTTGTCGCCACTTCCATATTCCTTCGGCCAGCAGCACCGCCGACTTACCCTGGTCTGTTTCGGCCACCGCTAGCAGCGGTTTACTGGTGGTCACCTTGCCTACCTGCTGGTAAAGAATCGGGGTTGCCCCGTTCTTCAAAGACATTTCACCGAAGGGAACCGATAGAGGTAACAATTGCTCGATCGTCGCTCGGTAGTCGTCGGCGAGCTGGAACCCCCGGAAGTCGTTTTGGTAAGCGGCGCGCACCTCGTCGGTCTGACGACCCGGGTTGGCCACCTCAAGTACATTGTTGGCGCTGTTGAAAGCCGCCAGGTCCGTCTGGCTACCCACAATATGCCACTGCGCCCCCGTTGATTTTAGGAAAGGCTGCACTTCGGGGGGAAGTTGCTCGCGTCCGGGCAGTTGGTGCAAAATTACCAGATCAAACTTGGTGGCTTCCAACTGACTTACGCCCCCCTGATCTGTACTGAGAACTAACGAAGTGAAGTCGTAGTTTTGGTTGCTCTCAATGGCTAGCCGAAGGGCTTTTACGTCGGGGTGGGGCGACTGCGCAAGAAGCAGGATGTTTTCTTTGCCCTCGATCACTTCCACGTACGCGTGCGCCTCGTTGTTCTGCACGCTAAACTCATCAGCCTGACTTTCAATCGTCACTACGTAGTGCTGCACGCCTTCCCGGTCGGCCTCTAGCAGGAACTCGATAGCCTCTACCTCGCGCTGCTTCGTTGGGTTAACCGTACGGCTGTCTAGCGTTGCCTCGCCCCGGCGGACGCTTACCGTTAGGGTTTCGCCCGTTAAACCGGTACTCGTTATTTCGGCTACCAACGGAAATTTATTACCCTGATAAGCAATCTTGTTGTAGAACAAGTTGCTAACGCTGGCGTCTTGCTGCGCCGTGGTATCGCCCAGGCCGACGGTGTTAATCGTGAAGGGATACGAGCGGTACGTGGGCGAAGTGCCCTGGTTGTAGATACCGTCTGAGAATAATACCACCGAAGCCAGGTTACGCCCTTCGTAATCGGAGGCAATTGTTTGCAGTACCCCGTCTAGATCAGTGCTCGGATGGGTAAAGGATAGCGAGTCGAGGGGAATCAGGGACTCGAAGTCGCGAATTTCGGTGGTGTATCCAGCCGCGCGTAGTGCCGTAGTAACGCTGTCTATCCGCTGGGTCAGTTTCACTAATTGCGTGCTGTCTACTACTGCCGCTACGGACGAGGAGTTATCGACGGCCATTACCACTACGGGGGCTTCCACCGTATTTTTAATCTGCTTCACGAATGGCCCAATGACCAGAAGGCACAACAGCGATACTAAAACCGCCCGCAGCACCAGCAGCGCTACGTTGGTAGGCCGCCCCCAGGAATCGTTTTTGAACCGCCGCCCCCGAACGTAAAGTAGCAGTCCGTAGAGCACTCCCACCGCAATGGCCAGCAGAATCCACCAGGGAGAATTTTCAAACAGCAACTGTATTCCTTGCATAAACAACCGTTAAGTAAGCATCCCCCCGTCTACCTGAATCACCTGCCCGGTAACGTACGTAGACAGGTCAGACGCTAGAAACAACGCGCAGTGCGCTACGTCCTGCGGCTGCCCCCCGCGCTTCAGGGGAATAGCTTCTCGCCACTGAGCTACGGTTGCTTCGTCCAGTTTTTCAGTCATCTCGGTTTCAATAAACCCTGGGGCAATCGCATTACAGCGTACGTTGCGCGACCCTAGCTCCAAAGCAATGGACTTGGTGAAGCCGATAATACCGGCCTTAGAGGCCGCGTAGTTGGCCTGTCCGGCGTTTCCTTTAATACCAACCACCGACGTCATATTAATGATTGAGCCACTGCGTTGCTTTAGAAACGAGCGGGTAGCCGCTTTTACTGTGTTGAACACCGACTTTAGGTTAGTGTTAATCACTTCGTCCCAGGCCGCTTCGCTCATTCGCATCAGTAGCGTATCTTGGGTAATTCCCGCGTTGTTTACCAGTACATCTAGCGATCCAAGATCGCGCACTACCTCGTTGATGAGCTGATCGGCGGCGGCAAATTCGGAGGCGTTAGATTGGTAACTTCTTACCTTGCCGCCCTGGGCGGATAATGCTTCCTCCAGCGCCTTGGCTTTCTCAACGCTAGACAAGTAGGTGAAAGCTACGTTAGCGCCGTGCTCAGCAAAGGTTTCGGCAATGGCCTTTCCGATTCCCTTCGACGCGCCGGTGATCAGCACGTTTTTTCCTTCCAGTAGTTTCATCATCGTGGGGTTAGGTGGATAGCCGACAAAATTACACAAAAAAAGCCATCCCGAAAGATGGCTATTATTAGACTCGGCAAACGTGATCTTTCTAGAGCACTTCTTCTAAAAGATGCATTACCTCTTCCAGGTTTTGTTTATCAACCTCAGTGAAGTTTTTAATACGGTTACTGTTTACGTTAAGTAACAAGGCTACTTCCCCCTTCCGGTAAGCGCAAACCACAATTTCGGACCGATCCTGGTCAGTAACCGGCACGTGACCCGCGAACTGCTCAACATCATCTACTACCAGGGTGCACTCTTTATTAAAGGCGGTGCCGCAAACCCCTTGGTCCATTGCGATCCGAGATACGGCCGCTGGCCCCTGAAACGGGCCTAATACGAGTTCTCCCTGGCGCGCGTGGTAGAAGCCCGTCCAGGAGAAGTCCATTCCGTGGTGCAGCAGCGCAGCTACGTTCGCAAGATTGGCAGTCATGTCTTCTTCATTGTAGACTACGTGCCTGATTTGGCGAAGCAACAAAGCGTACTTCTGTTGTTTACTGTCGGTGTCCTGCGGGACACTGAGGTTACTGAGCATTACCATTGCGTTGTTGT
>JBASAY010000146.1:0-17227 GCA_049650865.1 Tunicatimonas sp. | reverse complement strand
ATGCTGGCCGCAAAAGCGGTAGTTGGTACGAAAATCTTGTGGCCGAAAGGCCGTGCGGGTTCGATTCCCGCTCCTGGCACAACGAAAGAGCTGATCGATACGGTCGGCTCTTTTTATGTCTGATCAGTCCGTTCCTTCCTAAACTTTACCCACGCGCTGCTGTTCTACCAAGCAAGCGAGTTGCTCGCCTTCTTGCAAGAACCACTAATTTTTCAACCTCAACCTATTATGGAAACCATCCTCATCACCGGGGCCACCGGCAGCGTGGGCTCGGCCATACTCGACCACTTCACTCCGAGTGACCAGCAGCGCCTCTACCGGGGCACCCGCCATCGCGACGAACTGTCGCCCGATCACCTGTACTTCGATCTGGAAGACCTACCCGACACCATCGCTTCCCTTTCGCTGGTCGACACGCTCTTCCTGCTGCGCCCGCCCCAGATCGCCGACGAGAAAATCTTTCGCGTGCTGCTGCGGGGGGCCAAAGAGTTCGACGTAAAGCATATTGTTTTCCTTTCGGTACTGGGAGCCGAAAGCACCTCCTTTATTCCCCACGCCAAGATTGAGAAGCTCATTCGCCAGAGCGGCATTCCCTATACCTTTATTCGGCCCAGTTACTTCACCGACAACCTGGAGAAAGTATTCGGCTACGACATTCGGGAACGCAACCAAATCTACATTCCGGCCGGAGACGCGAAGTTCTTGTGGGTCGACGTGGCCGATATCGGACGGGCTATCGCGGCGGTGCTCGCCGACGTGCGCGCCCACGTGAATCAAGCGTACACCATTACCGGCCGCCAGAGCGAACTGCTTACTTTCGGCGAGGTAGCCGATATCTTATCGCAGGAGTTACAGCGCGATATCAAGTACATCAGTCCGAATCCGGTCAGCTTTTTCATCACCAAAAAGAAGGAAGGCGTAGATACTGCCTTTATCGGAATTATGTTTGCCTTGCACTACGTGGAGCGCTTCCGGAAGACCCCGGTGGTGCACTACGACCTGGAGCACCTGATCGGCCAGCCGCCCGCCACGGTACGCGCCTACGTGCAAGCCAACGTAGCGGCGTGGCAGAAGTAGCATGGCCTACCGAATTACCATTACTTACTGTACGAAGTGCCGCTGGCTGCTGCGCGCCGCCTGGATGGCGCAGGAGTTGCTCACTACCTTCGGCACCGACCTGGAAGAAGTAGCCCTGCGGCCCGGCACCGGCGGTATCTACGAAGTGCACCTGAACGAAGAGCTTATCTTTTCTCGCCAGCAAGCCGGTCGTTTCCCCGAAGCTAAGGAATTGAAGCAGCGGGTGCGCGACCGCATTGATCCGGAGCGCGATCTTGGGCATAGCGACCGGCGTCCCGGCGACCGCAACCGGGCATGATCACTACGTCTACTTTGCAATTTCTCGCCAAGCTGCGGGCGAATAATAACCGCGACTGGTTCGAGGCGCACCGCGACGACTACCTCGCCGCTAAGGCTAACGTGACCGCTTTCGCTGAGGCCGTTACTGCCGGGCTCAACCAAACTGACATGATCGACCGGTATCGTGTTTACCGCATCTACCGCGACCTGCGCTTCACGAAGGATCGTACCCACCCGTACAAAGAGCACTTCGACGGCTACCTCTACCGCGCTGGGACCCAACGGCGGGGCGGCTACGTGTTCCGTATTGGCACCGATGGTAATAGTCAGGTGGGCGGCGGCTTCTTCGGCCCCAACAAGGAAGACCTGCGGCGCATCCGGCAGGAGCTGGCGTTTGATTGCCATCCGATGGAGGAGATCACTCGGCACCCGGACTTCGGGCGGCACTTCGGAGTGTTGCAGGGCGAAGCCGTGAAAACCGCCCCGCAGGGCTTTTCTAAAGACCATCCGAGCATCGCCTGGCTACGCCGCAAACAGTTCTACGCGCTACGTTCGTTTACCGACCGCGAGGTGCTACAGCCTAACTTTGTGGAGCAAACCGTGACCACCTTCCGGGCGTTGCGCCCCTTCTTCGACTACATGAGCGAGGTGCTCACCACCAACGCCGACGGGGAAAGTAGTACGACTGACGCGTAAGTCCGCCATACCAGCCACCGCTTTACCCAGACCGGTTACTACGCACTGCCGAACGCTAACACTAAGCACAGTCGCAATCTTGCCTTCTTTCTTACATGCTTGTTTCGCTGCCTGACAAAAGTGTTGCGGTGACCGACAAGGCCCTCCGGCCGCTGCCCGCTGGTACAGTCTTCGCCAAGTGTAACGTCTAAACCAACGATACTTATGAGAAATTACGTTAGCGCTTTCCTGTCATTCGTTTTAGCAACTATCCTCCTGATGGGCTGTACCAAAGAGGACGACCTGGCTCCGGCTGAAATCGCGATTGCCCCCTTTACCAAAACTACTAGCGAAAATCCCGCTCCCGGTGCTTCACTGGGCACCCTCAAGGTCACTGCCTCGCGCGGCCCCATCACCTACGTATTGTCTGAAGAAGTACCCGCCGGGGCGTTATCCATCAACGCCGCCACCGGCGAACTTACCGTGAAGGATAGCGCCAAATTTGACTTTGAGACCAACGTTACTATCAAGGCCAAGGGTACCGCCACGGTAGACGGAATGGGTACGTCGGCCCCCATCACGATCACGATCACCCGCGCCAAAGGCTGAGGACTCCGAGGGCGGTACTGCGGTAGATGCTAGCTCGGGTGAGTATGAGATTCGGCTAGAGCTGATGGATACGGACGGCTTAAAGGCAGGCAAGGCTTCCTGCTTCCAGGAGTTCACCATTCGCTAGCGGAATAGTAAGGTTTACGTTCGTGGGGAAGGGATAAACGCTTCCCTCCGTGTGTGCGCTAAGCCAGTTGTAAAACGTGTCTTCTGCCCCCAGTAGCGGCTACTAGTCGATGATGAGCGAATTTTTACTAACTTCCTGCCAAAAGTATTACGCTGACTGACAAAATCCGGTTACTCTTTGACTCTGCGCCCACCTTTGCGGGAGCTTACTGGTTTAAAATGCTAACTAGCTAACCCATTCAGGAACCCTTGTATGCGTTTAGTAAAGTGGATTCGCTCTTTTTATGCTTCTCTTGCTAATTTGGGTATCGACCCTACCAGCAAAAAGGACCAGCGAAACAAGAAGCTGCTAAATATCTACTGCTTGCTGTGGCAGCACACCACCCTGGTGTTTCTGGTGAGTAACCTTGTTTTCACTCCCCATCTGCACTACGCTATCGCACAGCACACCCTGGCCTTCGCCGTGATGGGGGGCATTCAGTACCTGAACATCAAGGAACACTTCGGCTGGGCCAAATTTCTCTTTCTGGCCTTTAGCTTCACCCAGCTAATGATTTTTGGGAGCGTTACCAAACCCGGCGAGTTGGCCGAGCTCTTTATCGTTACGGTACCCATGGCTGCGGTGGTGCTGTACGAAGAATTTAGGGTGCACTTACTGGTATTTATCATCAGCCTGCTGGGCACACTGGTTAGCCATTTTGTTTTTCAAAGCTACGACCTGCCCGACATTCTCTTTGTTATCATCGTGATGATCTTTGCTACCTCCTTCTTCACGGTAGTTTATCTAAAACAGCTTAACCAGGAAAAGGAAGCCCTGCTGGCCGTTGAGCGCAACAATGCTATTGCTGATAAAGCCATCATTGAAGAGCAGGCCGAGGAGCTGCGCGCGCTTAACGACTTCAAAAACCACTTCTTTGTGAACATCTCGCACGAGATACGGACGCCCCTCACGCTAATCTCGGGGTACGCCCGACGCCTGGTGGCTCCTGAGCAGAATGGGCCACAGAGCGACTACGCCCGGGGGATCGTGGAGCAGTCGGCGGCCATCAAGCATCTAGTCGATAGCATCATCGACCTAAGCAAACTGGATGAGAAGAAATTGACACTCAACAAAACCGAAGTAAATCTATCGCGCTTGCTGCGCAAGATTCACTCTGAGTTTAACGACCCCTTCACCCAGGCGGGCCTGTCGCTCCGGCTTGATCTTCCCAGAGAAACCTTCACCGTTGCGTGCGACGCCGTGCTGATGAACCGAGCGATCACTAACCTAATTACCAATGCTCTGAAGTTTACCCATCCGGGGGGAGAAGTGCGCCTTACGCTAACCCAAAACGCGGAGGGTACGCTCCTCATTGAAGTATACAACCCGGGTATGGGCATCCCCCCCGAAGATCAGGCACGCGTCTTTGAGCGCTTTTACCAAGCTAAAAACGAAGTTACCCGTAGTCAGGGGAGCGGCATCGGACTGTCCATGACCCAGGGCATTATCGAGAGCCACGGTTACCAGATTACCGTAGCGAGTGAGCCGGACCGGTACGCTTTGTTCACCATTTTGATTCCGGCTCAGGAAGTACGGACGGGCGAAGCCGGTACTGCCCAACCCGAAGCACCCGCCGAAGCACTTCGGCCCAACCTCCCAAAGGAACAACTGACGCCGTTACTACCCGGCAGGAAACGCATTTTGTTGGTAGAAGACAACGCCGCGATGCGTCGGTACATCATGGCCATCGAGGCGATGAGCAACTACGCTATCCTGGAAGCCCGCCACGGCAAGGAAGCACTGGAACTACTGCAAAAGCACGAGGTAGACCTGGTTATCACCGACTACATGATGCCCCACCTGGACGGCCGAGAGCTGGTGGATCAGATTAAGCAACGGGGGTACATCCAGCCGGTGCTGGTAATCACCGCCCAGACCGACCCGCAGTACAAGCTGGATATGCTACGGATGGGCATCGATGGCTACCTCACCAAACCCTTCTTGGAAGAAGAATTTTCGCTTTTGGTTCAGAAATCACTGGAGTACGATGCCGCCCGACGGCAGTTCATCGCGCAGGAAGCGGGCAAAGAGGGCGTACCCGCTCCGGAGGCAACCCTCGATGACTTCAATCGGCAGCTTAAAGACGTTATTGACCAAAACATTGATAACGAACAGTTTAGCGTAGGCGAGCTGGGTGAGCGGCTGCACCTTACCGAGCGTACCCTGTTTCGGCGGGTGAAAGAACTCTGCGGATGTACTCCCGCCAAGCTGATTACCGAAGCGCGTTTGGTGCGCGCCAAAGCGTACTACGACCAGCGGGCCTACCGCTCTACCCGGCAGCTGGCCCGGGCGGTGGGGTTTAAGAACAGCACCCGCTTCGCCGAGAAGTTCCGGGAGCGCTTCGGGGTGGCTCCGTAAGTTCGTTCACAAAATTATCAAACTACAGCGGGGGGCAACCGTTACTAAAGCTTAGTTCACTAACTTTAACAAACCCAAAAAACATGGCTGACCACAAAGTATGGTTTATCACCGGTTGCTCCACCGGCTTCGGACGCGAACTCGCCCAAATCGCTGCTCAGCAGGGCGATCAGGTGGTGGGCACGTTGCGGCGAGATGACCAGATAGAAGCATTCAATCAATTAGTGCCTGAGTACACTATGGGCGTGAAGCTCGACGTTACGAAGCCTGATCAAATTGCGGCCGGAGTGCAGCAAGCCTTAGAAAAACACGGGCGCATCGACGTGTTGGTGAACAACGCGGGCTACGGTTCCCTGGGCGCCCTCGAAGAAGTGCCCGACGACGAAATCCGCCAGCAGTTTGAGGTGAACGTGTTCGGAGCGATCAGCATGATCAAGGCGGTGCTCCCTACCATGCGGAAGCAGCGCTCGGGACACATTCTGAACATCACTTCCATTGCGGGCATTCAGGGTTACCCGGGCGTGGGGGCCTACAACGCCTCGAAGTTTGCACTGGAGGGCATTGGCGAGGCGTTGGCCGCCGATGTGAAGCCCCTGGGCATTCACGTTACCAACGTAGAACCGGGTCCGTTTCGTACCGACTGGGCCGGACGTTCGGCCACCTACACCCAGAACCGGATCGACGACTACGCCGAATCGGCCGGTAAGAACCTACGTTCGCTCGAGCAGGTGAGCGGCCACCAACCGGGTGATCCGGTAAAGGGGGCGCAGGCAATGTTCGATGTGGTGCAGTTGGAGCATCCACCGATGCATCTGCCGCTGGGCGGACCGGCCTACAAGCGCGTGCGAACCAAGCTACAGGATTTCCTAACTGAGATTGATGAATTCGAGTCACTGGGCCTTCCTACCGACTATACTGAGGAAGAGTTGGCGGCTATGGAGAATTAGTAGGAGTGCCTGAACCTTTGTCTTGCTGATGTGACAAAAAAATGACTAGTAACCTTCTCTTTACTGTCTCGTTCTCTACGGTAAGAGCTTATTTTTTGAAAAATTTCAATACTAGTCATGCAACCAGAAGCAATTACTTCAGCACCACCGCAGGATTTTCTGCCGATCAATGGCACGTATTACGTAGAATATCTGGTGGGTAATGCCAAACAGGCGGCCTACTACTATCACTACGTATTCGGCTACGACATCACGGGCTACCGCGGCCCGGAAACGGGCTATAAGTCGGCCGCTAGTTTTTTGCTGGCGCAGGGAAAAATCCGGCTAATTTTAACCACCGCCCTGCGGCCCGACAATGAGATCGCCGACCATGTGTACCGCCACGGCGACGGCATTCAGGATATCGCCCTGTGGGTAGACGATGCCCAGCAGTCGTTTGAGGAGACCGTGCGGCGGGGTGCCCAACCGGTGCAGGAGCCTAACGTACGGCGCGACGATGACGGGGAAGTGCTGGTCGCTTCCATCGCCACGTACGGCAACACGATTCATACCTTTGTGGAGAAGCGGGACTACCAGGGGTTTTTCCTACCCGGGTTTCAACCGTGGAAGAACGAGTACCTGCAAAACCGCTCTGTCGGCTTAAAGTACATTGATCATTTGGTGGGGAACGTGGCCCTGGGTGACATGAACAAGTACGTCAACTTCTACGCCGACGTGATGGGCTTCAAGCAGCTGGTGTCGTTCGACGATCAGGACATTTCTACTGAGTACACTGCCTTGATGTCGAAGGTGATGTCGAACGGCAATGAGCGCATTAAGTTCCCGATCAACGAACCGGCCCCCGGCCTCAAGAAGAGTCAGATTGATGAGTACCTGGACTTTTACGGGGGGGCCGGAGTGCAACACGTGGCCTTAGCCACCGATGATATTATCACGACGGTGACCAAACTGCGTCAGAACGGACTGGAGTTTTTGCACGTGCCCGACACCTACTACGACGACCTGTTGGGCCGCGTGGGGAAGATAGCAGAACCCATTGAAGAACTACGCAAACTTGGCATTCTGGTCGACCGCGACGAAGAGGGCTATCTGCTGCAGATTTTTAGTAGGCCGGTGCAAGACCGCCCCACCGTATTTTACGAAATCATCGACCGCAAGGGAGCTCGTTCGTTCGGCAAAGGCAATTTTAAGGCCCTCTTCGAAGCCATTGAGCGCGAACAAGATCGACGGGGAAATTTGTAGTTGGGACGTGGGGGTTAGGCCACCGCGGCGCGGGATTGGGTTTTAGACTGACCCAAAACCCAACCCCCAACCCCTAAAACCCAACATCCTAGCCACTAACTCAAATCACCATGCCCCACTACCAACAACACGGAGATATTCCTCACAAGCGCCATACGCAGTTTCGGCAGCCCGACGGATCGCTGTACTACGAAGAAGTGATCGGAGCCGAGGGCTTCAGCGGCATTTCATCGATTGCTTATCATTTGCATCCGCCCACGGCGGTGGTTCGGGTGGATGAGCCCGTGGATTACGCGGTTGATTACGCCGACGATAAAAACATAATCCACCGCCACCTGCTGGGGAAGGATATGCTCGCCGGGGGCGATTGGTTGAGCGGACGCCGCTACCTACTCGGCAACGCCGACGTGCGCCTGGCGCTTTGCTCCCCGACCGAGTCGATGGACTACTTCTACCGCAACGCTACCTGCGACGAACTCGTCTACGTGCACGATGGGCAGGGCGAGTTGCTCAGTCCGTTAGGCAGCGTTTCCTTCACCGCGGGTGACTACGTACACGTGCCCCGCACCGTCACGCACCGTTGGAAGTTTGACGGCGACCAGCCCGCACGGCTTTTGGTGATTGAAAGCGCCTCGGAGGTACGTCCGCCGAAACGTTACCGCAACCAGTTTGGGCAATTGCTGGAGCACAGCCCCTACTGCGAGCGCGACTACAAAACGCCCACTTCCTTTGAACCGCGTAACGAAGAGGGAGAGTTTGAAGTGAAGATCGCGAAGCACGGTCAGTTGCAATCGTTGTTTTATCAGTTTCATCCCTTCGACGTGGTGGGTTGGGATGGCTATATGTACCCTTACGCGATTTCGATTCACGACTTCGAGCCGATTACCGGGCGCATTCATCAGCCGCCGCCGGTGCATCAGATGTTCGAGGCGCACAACTTCGTGGTGTGCTCGTTTGTGCCCCGTAAGTTCGATTATCATCCGCAGTCCATCCCTGCTCCCTACAACCACTCCAACATCGACTCCGACGAGGTGCTGTTCTACGCCGAGGGCGACTTTATGAGCCGCAAGGGGGTAAGTCGCGCCTCGTTCACCCTGCACCCCGGCGGACTGCCGCACGGTCCGCACCCCAGCACCGTAGAAAAATCGCTGGGTAAAGAGGGGACTGAGGAGTTGGCCGTGATGGTGGACACTTTTCGTCCACTGAAGCTAACAAAGGCAGCGATAGAAGTAGAGGACAAGAATTATATGTACTCGTGGAAGGTGAACCGTTGATTAGTTAGCAATTCTCATTTTAGAAAGCAGGTAACAAAACACACCGTCATTCCGGAATTTTCCGCAGTGAAGCGAAGGAAAATGTCCGGAATCCCCCGATGCGACCTAAATTGCATCGCTGGATTGAGTCGTAGGATATCCTACGACTAGACCTAGGTGATTGTAGATGAATGGATTGAGACAGCTAAACAGAAAGGTAAAGAGATTCCTCAACCGAAAGGAAAGCTGATGTATGCCTGATCTTGGAAACTAGCGGCAGGAGATTGGTAGAGCGATGGATATATGCTCGGTACGCTTATTTAGGTAGATATTCAGTAGCTATATTGCTAATAGATGTAATAAGTTTGCTAGCTTAAACGATCTAACAACACCTATGCACTCCTGGCTCACCATCCCCGCCCACTCCGACTTCAGTATTCACAACCTGCCCTTCGGTATCTACTCCACCTCCCGGCAGAAACCCCAGGTGGGCGTGGCCATCGGTGATCAGATCATCAACCTGGCGGCGGTGCACATACACAAGTTGCTTGATGGCATTTCTGTTGATCCCCTGGTATTTAATCAAGCTTCTCTCAACCCGCTGATCGCACTGGGCAAACTCGTCACGCAGGCGCTGCGCCAGCAGTTGCAAACTCTACTCACCGATCCCAACTCTCCCCTACGGGCGGTGGCCGACTCGGTACTAGTTCCTCAGGCTGACGCTCGTATGCACCTGCCCGTCACGGTGGGCGACTACACTGACTTTTACTCCAGCGAGGAGCACGCCACCCGCGTGGGAACTATGTTTCGCGGTGCCGAAAACGCCCTGCCGCCCAACTGGAAGCACCTGCCCATCGCTTACCACGGACGCGCCTCGTCCATCGTGGTATCGGGCACCCCGGTGCACCGTCCCCACGGACAAACGATGCCTTCGGACGCTACCCAGCCGACGTTCGGACCGACCCAGAAATTAGACTTTGAACTGGAAATGGCGTTTGTAGTGGGAAAAGAAACTGCGTTGGGGCAACCCATCCGCGTGGCGGAAGCCGAAGACCATATCTTCGGACTGCTGCTGTTTAACGACTGGTCGGCGCGCGACATTCAGCGGTGGGAGTACCAGCCGCTGGGTCCCTTCCTGGGAAAGAATTTTGCCTCCTCGGTTTCTCCGTGGGTGGTGACGCTCGAGGCGCTGCGCGACTTTAGGGTAGCCGGTCCCCCGCAATCGCCCTCCCCCCTGCCCTACTTACAATCTACCGGCGACCGTAACTTCAATATTCAGCTGGAGGTTGCGCTGCAGCCGGAGGGGCAGTCGGTTACCACGGTGAGCCACACCAACGCCCGTTCGCTGTACTGGAACCTTGCGCAGCAGTTGGCGCACCACACCGTGAACGGCTGCAACGTGCGCATAGGCGACCTGATGGCCTCGGGTACCATCAGCGGCAAAGACCCCCAAAGTGCCGGTTCGATGCTGGAGCTCACCCACAACGGCGAACAACCCCTGGAGCTTGACGAAGGAGGCACCCGAACATTCATAGAAGACCACGACACCGTGATTATGCGCGGCCACGCTGAACAAGACGGAAAGCGCGTTGGTTTCGGACAGGTACGCACCCAAATCCTGCCCGCCCATGCCCATCATTGACCCCCAGCAGTTCACTTCCAGCGAGTTTTATCAGTACATGATCGAGGCGGTAGTGCCCCGACCCATCGCTTTCGCCAGCACGGTAGACTCCGAAGGCCGGGTAAACCTGAGTCCGTATAGTTTTTTCAACGCGGTAAGTTCCAATCCGCCCGTGCTGGTGTTCGCCCCCGTGAACCGCAACCGCGACAACACCCGCAAGCACACGCTCGACAACGTAGAGGCCTGCCCCGAGGTGGTGATCAACGTGGTGAACTACGCAGTGGCCGAGCAAATGTCGTTGACCAGTACGGAGTACGATCGGGGTGTCGACGAGTTTGTCAAGGCGGGGCTCACGGCCTTGCCTTCCGAGCGCGTGAAGCCGCCCCGCGTGGCTGAGTGTCCGGTGGCTTTTGAGTGCCGGGTGCAGCAAGTAGTGTCCTTGGGCACCGAGGGCGGAGCGGGCCACCTGGTGATCTGCGAGATCGTGCTGGCCCACGTGCGTGAGGAAGTGCTCGATGAAGAGCAGCGCATTGATCCGCATCGGCTGGATGCGATTGGCCGGATGGGCGGTAGCCTGTACTGCCGGGCCAGTGGCGACGCCCTGTTTGAGATTGCCCGTCCGGTACGAGAGAAAGGCATCGGCGTAGACCAGTTGCCCCCGGACATTCGCCAGAGCGAGGTACTCACGGGTAGCAACCTGGCGCAGCTCGCCAACGTAGCCCAGGTGCCCGACGCTACTGCCCTGCAAGCCTACGCCGATGAGCCCCGCATTAGCCGCATGTGGAAACTATACTCGCTCACGCCAGAGAGCGTGCCGGAGAAGATGCACGAACTGGCCCAGGACTTTCTTCGCCAGGGCGAGGTGATGAAGGCTTGGGCGGCCTTGTCGAAAAAGTAAATTTGCTCAGTGGCATTCTTCTAACGTCTGGATGACACTTTCTTAAGCAAGACCACCGGAGAGCACTAGTGGGGTTACATCCATAGCGAGACGAAACCCTGCATGTAGTCAACCAGCGGGAAGTAGTGCTCACGCATCACTTCGAGGCGATCAGCGACTAGAGGATTCTAGGGAAGGCGGTTGATCTTAAATCCAGCCCCTTCGACCGCTTCTACCACCGGCCGGTATTCGCCGGAGGCAGACTGCACCTCCAGCACCTTGTCCGGATGATCGGTATCTACCTTCCACTCCCTTACACTGTCTACCTGATTGAGCCGGGGCGTTACCGCCTTTACGCAGCTGCCGCAGTTGATATTGGTCTTAAACGTAAGTGTTTTCATACGATTGGTTAGTTGAATGTTAGATTTTAGTGGTGCGCAAGCGCAGGCTATTCAGGACCACCGACACCGAACTAAACGCCATAGCGGCTCCGGCGATCATCGGGTCCAATAAAAATCCACTGAGGGGATAAAGCACCCCCGCCGCCACCGGAATGCCGATCAGGTTATAGATGAACGCCCAGAACAAGTTCTGCCGAATGGTCCGCACCGTCTTGCGCGATAGGTTCAGGGCCTTCGGAATCGTCCGTAGATCAGAGGTAATCAGCGTTATCTTGGCGACGTCCATCGCGATGTCTGATCCCTGCCCCATGGCGATGCTCACGTCGGCCAGCGCCAGCGCTTCGGAGTCGTTGATGCCATCGCCCACCATCGCCACCGTTCGGCCCTCAGCCTGCAGCTTCCGCACGAAATCAGCTTTGTCGGTTGGCAGCATCCCGGCCCGAGTGTGCTTCACCCCTACTTGTCGGGCCACCGCCGCGGCCGTTTCGGCGTTGTCGCCGGTGAGCATGTGTACGGTGATGCCTCGCTTCTGCAATGCCCGAACGGCCGCCGATGAGCTATTCTTTACGTGGTCCGCGATGGCCAGCACTCCCAGCGCTTCCCGATCGTTCGCGAAGAAGACCACCGTTTTGGCGGCCTGCTGCCACCGGGTTGCCCGCCGGTTTAGAGCATCGCTTAGCCGAATACCGCGTTCGGCAAGCAGTTTTCGGTTGCCCACACAGTAAACGGTACCGTTGGCATCGGTGGCTACCACACCGCGACCGGTCAGGCTGTTGAAGTCAGTGAGCGCAGCAGGACGCACGCCGTCTTCTTGCAGGTGGGTAACCACCGCTTCGGCCAGCGGGTGCTCCGACTGCAATTCCAGGGCCAGCAGCACCGGCATCACTGCGTCCCCCCGCGCGTCATCAGCCCAGTAGCTGTCGGTCACTAGCGGACGGCCCACGGTGATGGTACCGGTCTTATCGAGCACCACCGTATCTACCCGATGGCCTAGCTCCAGAGCCTCGGCATCTTTAATCAGCATGTTGTTTTCCGCACCGCGTCCCACCCCGACCATGATGGCGGTGGGGGTGGCCAGTCCGAGCGCACAAGGACAGGCAATCACCAGCACCGAGACGGAGGTAAGCAGCGCGTGAAAGAACGCTTCCTCCCCTCCCACGACCAGCCAAACCAAAAAGGTGACGACGGCGACGGCCAGTACCACCGGCACAAAGATGCCGGCCACCTTATCGACCAGCCGTTGCACCGGAGCCTGGCTGCCCTGCGCTTCCTGCACCCGCCGGATCACCTGCGCCAGCAAGGTCTGCTCCCCGACCCGCTCGGCCACCAGGCGAAAGCTACCCCGCTGGTTAATCGTTCCGGTAAACACCGGGGCCCCGGCAGACTTCTCTACCGGCACCGGTTCGCCGGTGATGGTGCTCTCATCGACGAACGAACGGCCTTCCGACACCCGTCCGTCGGCGGGGATCCGCTCGCCGGGGCGCACCACCACCGTGTCACCCACCCGTACCGAAGTGATCGGCACCTCTGCTTCTTGCCCATCGCGAATGATTCTCAGTGTTTTGGGCTGTAAGCCCATCAGCTTTTTGAGCGCCGAAGTGGTACTAGATTTGGCCCGCGCTTCCAGCAGTTTGCCCAGCAGAATAAAGGTGACGATCACCGTGGCGGCTTCGTAGTAAACATGGGGCGCTAAGTTGCGCTGTAACCAAAACTCGGGAAACAGAGTGTTAAAGGCGCTAAAGGCAAAGGCAATACCCGTACTGAGCGCCACCAGCGTATCCATATTGGCTCTGCCGTGCCGAGCCTGCTGGGCGGCATTGGTGAAAAAGGTTCGGCCGAACCAGAACAGCACCGGCACGCTCAGCGCCAGCGAAATCCACCGGCCGGGTGCCCAGTCGGAGGCGAACATGCCCAGCAAGAAGATAGGAAGCGTGAGTAGGGCCGCCCCGAGGGTACGGCGCTTCACCGTTTGGTAGTGCTGCTGTTGCTGTTCTCGTTGCCGTTCCTGGGGGTCGTCAGCGTCTACAATCAGGTCGAAGCCTGCCGAGCGCACGGCGCTTTGCAGATCGGTGGGAGACAGCCCCGTGTCGTACTCCACCCGCGCCGATTCGGTGGCGAAGTTAACGGTTGCCTCCTTTACCCCTTTGGTATCGTTCAGGATAGACGCCACGCTGGTAGCGCAGCCCGCGCAGCTCATCCCGGTAACGGGGAAAGTCTGCTGCCGAACTGAGCCTTCGGACTGCCTACGAGAGGTTGATAGTTGGCTAAGAACAGTAGTATCGTGATTCATACAAATAATTAGGGTGCTCACTGTACAACAAAAAAAACGCTCCGTTGATTCTACCGGAAGGTAGGTGGGTGGGTTTATATGGTCTACGAAATGGCATTTGCTAAGCGCAATCCGCACCAAGCGTAGTGCGCTATAGAATAATGCAGTTGGTTGAGCGATTTGCGAAGCTTTACGGCCATTTAGTGATCAAGAAAATCGAGCGGACTGGGTACCTTCATCAGGTTGCTAGCGGTAACGTGGGTATAGATCATGGTTGTGCGGAGGGAGTTATGCCCCAACAGTTGCTGGATAACCCGCACATCGGTGCCAGCCTCCAGCAGGTGCGTAGCGTAAGCGTGGCGCAAGCTGTGCAGCGTTACCTTTTTGCGAATAGCGGCTTTTTGGCAAGCTGCCTTGAATACTTTGCGGAGGCTTTGAGGGGAGTAGGTAGCGTGGTTTTGGCCGTTGAACAGATATTCTTTAGGCTGATACTTTATGTAGTAAGTACGTAATAGGTCGCGCAGGCGGTCAGAAAGGGGGAGCAAGCGATCTTTCTTTCCTTTGGCTCCTTTCAGATGCACTACTTTTCGTTGGCTGTCAATGTCCTTAATTTTTAGTTGAATCAGTTCGCCACTGCGGAGTCCAAGAGCGTAGATCAACGTAAGCATCGCTTGGTGTTTGAGGTTATGGTTTGCCGACAGAATAGCCTTCACCTCCTGAACGCTCAGGATATCAGGCAGAGGCTGCGGACGTTGGGTAGGGTACACCGGTCCAAAATCGACCGCCCTTCGATAGATTTCTTTTAGATAGAGCGCAATAGCACTGATCAGTTGCTTATGTGACGAATAGGTGTACTGTTTATGCTCTACGAAGCGAAGGACACCGTTGAGCAGAGCGGGAGAATCTAGTTCATGGATGGGAGTAGGGCCAATAAATTTCTGAAAGACGGTGAGTAGTCCAACGTAGGTTTTGATGGTGGCGGAACTGTACCGTTTGATGGCCATGAGCCGCTGAAAGGGGGTAAAGGTTTGCATAACGTGCGGTGAAACTAGTTATACAAAACTATTCAAAAAGGTTTGGTTATACAACGTATTTTGGTTTGTCTATTTATTAAAAATTACATAGGTTTGTTTATCCAGACGTTGTGTGCCATTTGAAAAAAAATATGAATAAGAAAAATATAACTAGAACAGCCGCCATAATTTATTCAGAAGAAAGTTCTGCTATTAAGTCGTCAACTGTACAAAGAAAAATTATTGAATCATTATTCATTGAAAACAACAACAATGAACTAACAATCGACAAAGTTATTGATGAATTAAAGAATTCATTAGAGATGGATTTTGAAACAGAAGAGGTAACCAAAATTGTAAATGATGATAAGCACTCACATTTCGAGGTAAGATTTGACAATAAAGAAAATGATAGTTACTTTAAATTATCTCAAAAAAGATTTGATATACTTTCCCAAAGAGAACAGCAAAACTCGATAGTCCCGCACATTGAAAGATTTAAAGAAACTATTTATACAGGTTTTTTATCTGCTGACACAATTGACAAGATTCTTCATAACTATCTATATCAACTACTTAATAAGAATATTTCTGTTTTTCAAAAAATTGCTAAGCCTACAAACAAACCTACAGACCTATTTATTGACCCAGCAATATTCACACTAGAAGAACGAGAAGCTATTAATGAATTTTTAGAATGGGACGACATAAATAAGAACGAGTCGATTTTCGCATTAATAAGTTATAGTCTTGAATATGCGGTAATCACAAATAATCAAGAAAGTTCAGCAGTATTTTTAAATTCAATAAAACATAAGGTATTCTTCTTAGATAATAACGTCCTTTATAGAGCAATCGGGTTGAACGGAGAAAATCGCCAAAACAGAATTTTAACGTTTCTCAATAAATGTAAAAGTGCTGGGCAAGAATTTAAAATATCCAAGTATTCGGACAAGGAATTTACAGACACGATAAAGCATAATGTTAAACTTTTACAGAAAGTTCCTTTTAAAAAAATAAACCCAAATCTATTTTCAAAATATTCACTAAGTCCAAGCATTTACGAATACTATCATAAATGGAAAGCAAATCGCACAACATACAGTTTTGATTTATTTATCACACACATTTTAAGTGAACTTGATAACTTTAAAAATAAATTTAATGTTGAGACACTTTATAAAATACCATTTGACGAAAAAGGAAAAGATGACAATAAGTTTATTCAAGATTATCAAGCAGAAATCGGCAGTATTAAAAAGTATGGTTATGAACAATCTCATTTTTATGATGCCATAAATATCTATCTAATTGAGCAGTTAAGAGGTCAAAACAATAATTCAATTACTGACACCAAATTCTTTTTCGTTTCTACAGACCAAAAGTTAAGAAGCTGGGATTTTTCAAGAAACAATAAACAGCCAATTGCATTAATCCCCAGCCAATGGATGGCAATTCTTTTAAAATATTTTTCAAGAACAGATAACGATTATTCTAGTTTTATTTCCTTCCTAAAACTGAAAACTAATCAACCAATAATTAATGAAGATAATCTACAAACTATTCTTGCTGGAATTAGTGAAATAACTGAGGACTTTGAGCGTCAAGAAACAATCCTTGACAAAATGGTTGAATTGAAATTTGAAGGTATTCTAAATGGCGATAATAAGACGGAAGAAATTTTCAAAAAAACAATCGAATTTGTTTCTAGGGAATTTGAGTCTGAAATAGAAAAATTAAGTAAAGACAAAAATAAAACAGAATTTAATTTTAGTACTCAAACAATTGAATTTAAGGAAAATCTATTGGCTGAAAAACAAACGACAATTACAGAACTGTCAAAACAAAAAATTCCAATAGAAAAACAAGCTGAAAAGAGTTTAACAAATTACAAATTTGTTTTCAGTATTATTGTTGTTGGGTATTTTATAGCACTTGCAATTATTACTTGGAAAATAGGATGGGAAATAATGGAGCCGATAACCTACTTTTTAGGTGTTTTAGGATTGATTGCAACATATTTATATACAGCAATTTCTGGCAAGGATATCAACCCAAAAATACATTTTGACCATAAAAGGGTTGAACTGATTGAAGAAAAATATAAAGAATTCAATTTCAACAAAGAACGCTTTGAAAATCTAATATTAGACAAGAAGGAATTAGAAAGTGAACTAACAGAATTGAAAACGGCACACAACAATGTATATAAAAAATAGGCGAAATAGTGCTAGATTCAAGGCTTATGGCTTGTATCAAAGTTCGTGCTTAATCGAAAGTTTGGTGCTTCGAAATCGCCTACTTTTCATATACTAAACGTTAAGCGGCAATAAGTTAGTGCTTCTCATCGGTGGATTGTGGTAGCAAGATTTATGCTGCGCTTCGCAACAAAAGTAGCCGAAGAAATTTGCCCGTGAACGTCTGCTGCTCCCCCACCAGC
>JBASAY010000145.1:0-31031 GCA_049650865.1 Tunicatimonas sp. | reverse complement strand
CGATGGCGTCCCAGCCAAATACCACGCTACAGAAGCCAAAGCCTCCGTCGAGGGCCGACAAAAACTTGTCGCGGTGCATTACCTTGCCGCGCAGCACGCCGTCCATGTCGGTGACGGCCACTTTGATTTTGGCGGCAGGGTGGTTGGCAATTTCTTGTTTGATTTCTTCGGTGGTCATAGTGTGGTTAGGTTTAGTTACAGCTTTCAAGCATTTCTAGGGTACGCTGATAATAGCCTTCCAACGTAGCTTCAAACTGGGTAGAGAAATCCAGAATGATCGAGAGACGGGACATCTGTTTGTCTTGTAAGGCACCGACCACTTTATCCATCTCTTGTTGGTAGGCGCGCTGAAGACGGTAGGTCTTTTCCAGTTCGTAGAGGCAATCATAGTCAAACGCTCTGGCTACCCCAATAGTTTGGGCTGTCTCCCACGCAATTCCCGTGAGTTCGGGCAGTTCCAAATCAATTTTGGTCTCAATATCATAGCGGTACGCTCCATTTTCGGTCGCTGTAGAATCGATGAGTGTGGCAAAATCGGGATATTTCCTCTGAAGTTCCTTCATCTGAGCGGGTTGGAGCGCCACTTCTTCTTTCCCGAAGTAGTCTCGTAGCGCTTGCTGTACCGGCTGGTTATGCACTCGAGCGGCGGTTATTTGCTTCAGGTTACCCTGAATCTCTTGCTCGATACGGACAATGGCCTGCTCCTTTTCTTTCCGCACCTTGTTGGCGGCGTTCCAGTTATTGAACCAGATGGCCAGCGTGATTCCTAAAAATATCAGCAGGAGCTCTCCCAGAATATACTTCCAGTTAAAGCTAATCTTACGCTGCTGTTTAAATAATCTCACGAACTAGAGAAGGTAGCGTTGAATAAGTAATTGAGTGATGGTAACTATTGCATAACATCTTCATATATCTGATCCACCGCTATTGCATACCCTAGCACTACTACGGTTTGATCTTTCTGGTCAAACACTTCGGTTTGCCAACTGCCCTCCGTACTCTTCTTCCGAATTTCTACCCGAACCTGATCCGGCGCAACGAGTAGGTACGCGCGAAACGACTCCAGGGACTGATAACAGTGGTACTTTTCTTCCTGATCGTACTCCACTGTGCCCTCGGACGACACCTCCACAATCGCTGAGGGATTGGTAAGGACGTAAGCACCGCGGGGCAATTTGTGTCGTTGCGATTCGCCGCAGACTACTGTCGCATCAGGATACACGAACTTATTGCACACGGGTACAAACACGCGGATATCACTGCTGTAGATGCGACAACCTTTCTTCTTTAAACAGTCCCATAATAAGTTACGGATAGCCGATGCTACTAGGTCGTGCTCTTCGGTGACACCGGACATGGCCACCAACCACCCGTATCCACGGCGGCCGTATCCACGGCGGCCGTCGTGGTAATCGTGCTTTAAACCGGTTTCATCTTTCAGGCGGATGTAGTCCTCCGTGCTTAGTTTCTCCAGTAGGTTCATCATCGTTTCAGTTTCACTCAATCCCGCTATTACTTAGTCACTCCTTTCATACCGATAGCTTCCACCCGTTGTGGTACTGCGCCGCTACCATTGCTTCGGCGTCACTATCATCCTTGAACGTGCCTTTTGCCTTATCCCAATAAATCTTTCGGCCCAGGCGGTAGGCGATGTTGCCCAGATGCGCGACCACCGCCACGTTGCTACCGATCTCGATGGGACACACCGGTTGCTCACGCGATCGGATGCAGTCAACAAAGTTTTGGGCGTGCGCGTCGCGGGGATTGCCGGTGCGGGGCTGGTAGGGCAACTTTTCCATCGCGTAGCGTTCGGTGCCGTCGTCGGCGCGCTCCATCACCGGAAAGATCTCCCAGCCGCGGCGGTCGATCACCATACGCCCCTTTTCGCCTACGAACTCGATCCCGTGGTCTTTGTCGTAGGGGCCCTTCGGATTGATCATGTTGTGCTCCCACACCATCACAAAATCGTCGAACTCGTAGGTGGCGCTCATGGTATCAGGCGTTTCCATGGCGCTGTCAGGATCGGCAAACTTACCCCCGGAGGCCATTACGGCGTTGGGGGCGGCGGCGTCCATGCCTAGCATCACCATGTCGATCAGGTGCACGCCCCAGTCAGTCATTTTGCCCCCGGCGTAGTCCCAGTACCAGCGAAACGAGCCGTGGAAGCGATTTTCGTTGAAGGGCCGCTCGGGGGCGGGGCCTAGCCACATTTTATAATCGACCTCCGAGGGAGCGGCCTGATCGGGTTTTGGCTGAACGATGCGACTCACCCCGCTGTGGTTCCAGGCCCGCACGAAGTTGACGCGGCCCAGTTCGCCGTCGCGAACGCGCTTCATGGCGGGTTGCCAGTGGGTGCTGCTGCGCTGCTGCTGTCCCACCTGCACCACGCGACCGTACTTCTTCACCGCCTCGGCAATTACCCGGCACTCCTCAATGGAGTTGGCCAGCGGCTTCTCTACGTATACGTCGAGCCCCGCCTGGCAGGCGTAGATGGTTTGCAGGGCGTGCCAGTGATCGGGCGTGCCCAGGATCACTGCATCCAGGTCGGGGTGCTCGTACAGCTTGCGGAAGTCCGTGTAACCCTTCGGACGGGCACCGGTAATTTTCTCGGTATCCGCGATGCGGCGATCAAGCACGCGTTGGTCTACGTCGCACAGCGCCACGCACTTTACCCCCGGCACGCGCAGGTGCGACTGCAGGTTGGCCCAGCCGATGCTGTTGACGCCCACCACGGCAATATTGACCTGGTCGCTGGGTGGTCTGGAAGAAGATTGGGCAAAGGCAGTAGATGGATTGATGGCGGCGGTGGCCAGGGCGCTACCGGATAAGGTTTTGAGGAAAGCACGTCGAGGGTTAGGCATTGTCAAAGGGGTTAGGTGATGTACTACTGACTGAAACTAAACCAGTCGGTTCTTACGGATTGTGATTTCTTAAAGTAAGCAGACCAGCGGTCTTCTGCAATAGGAATATCATTTCATAATAACTACATTTAGGAAAATTATAGGCGTCAACATGGACCGAACGCATTTAGGCGAATTTGAGGAAGTGGTATTACTCACCGTGGCGGTGCTCTACGACGAGGCCTACGGGGTGGCAATCAAGCATGACATTGAGGAGCGGCTAAACCGCTCGGTAAGCGTAGGGGCCCTGCAGTCGGCGCTGCGCCGCATGGAGGATAAGGGATTTTTGAACTCGCGCCTGGGCGAAACCACCCGGGTGCGGGGCGGCAAGCGCAAGCGCTACTTCACCGTGACGCCCTACGGCAAGCAAGCCCTCACCGAGGCGAAAGAAACCCGGCTGCAACTCTGGCGGGCCATTCCCAAAGTTGCCTTCGATTTTTAATCCCCTTACCGTATGAAGTCTACCTACCTTACCCGACTGGTCCGCCGCTTCTTCCGCGCTTACTGCCGTCCTGATTTTGCCGAAGACCTGGAAGGCGACCTGCAAGAGTTGTATGAGGAGCGGCTATCTCGGATGGATTCGCAACGCGCGCAGTGGCACTACGCGCGCGACGTACTGTTTCTGTTTCGCCCCGCCATTGTTCGTTCGTTGACCTTCAACCGTTTGTTATCTAACCAATCGCCCGCTATGTACCGCAGCTACTTCAAAACCGGCCTGCGCAACCTACTCAAGTACCGAAGTTACGCCTTGCTTAACATCTTCGGACTAGCCATCGGCATTGCCGCCGCCCTGGTGCTGTTTCTCATTGTGCGCTACGAACGCTCATTCGATACCTTCCACCCCGACCACCAGCAGGTATACCGGGTAGGCGAACAACGAACGGGCGAGGGCGGATCTACTTACTACCTTACCAAAACCCCGGTGCTGCCCACCCTAGCCGGAACGTTTCCGGAAGTTATTGGTGGAACACGCTTTTTCTCGCCCGACTACCTTCGCTTCCGCTACCAAGAAAACATCAGCAAATCGTTGGTGCACTACGTTGACTCCGGGTTTGTCGACCTGTTTACCTTTGAGGTGGTGGCCGGGGACCTGAAAAGCACCCTGACCCATGCCAACCGGGTTGCGCTCACCGCCTCCGTGGCCAGCAAACTGTTCGGCAGTGAATCGGGAGTAGGAAAGGTGCTGGAGGTGGTCAACGGTGAAGATCAGTTTACAGTAGGCGCTATTCTGGCCGATCCTCCGGCTAACTCTTCGCTGCAGTTTGAGGTACTGATTCCGTGGCTCAGTGCCCCCGATTGGCTAGCGACCGACCGCGACGGCAACTGGTACAATACGTTTATGACGACCTACGTAAAATTAGCCCCGCAGACCGATCTGGCTACGTTCAAGGATAAACTTATTCCTTTCAAAGATCGGTACTTCACCAGCGACGACCTGGCCAACCTACGGATGGAACTTCTTCCCCTGGCTGACCTACGCGCCGAGGAAACCGACAATGCGTCAATCATCACCTTGCTCAGCGTTATTGCGATCATTACCCTGGTGATCGCCTGTGTTAACTTTATGAACTTGGCCACCGCCCAGTCGCTGCTGCGAGTCCGTGAAATTGGAGTGCGGAAAGCCGTTGGCTCGCGGCGTAGCGAGTTGGTCGGGCAGTTCCTGACGGAGTCATTACTTACCTGTTTGCTGGCGCTGCTCATCGGTGTTGTGCTCGTTCAGCTCACCCTACCAATTTTCAACCGGTATTTCGATCTACCCCTGGAGTTTCGATACTGGCAGAATATGCCCCTGCTGGCCGCCTTAATTACGTTAGGACTGGGTACCGGGCTACTATCGGGACTTTACCCCGCCTTGTTTGCCTCAGGCATGCGTCCGGTAGATTCGCTCAAGGGAAGTGGCGCGCGCCGCCGCTCGGGAAGGGTGCTACAGAAGGGGCTAATCGTGCTTCAGTACGCGGCATCAATTCTACTCATTGCGGGGACGCTGATCATCTGGCGGCAGATTCAGTTTATGCAGCACCAGGACGTGAATTTTCAGAAAGATCACGTGGTTGCGGTCCCGTTGTACTACAACAACTTTGCTTTCGAAAGCGAAGCGCAGGCCCAATCGGCCCTGCAGCGCGTGAAGGCCGAGTTAGCAAACGAAGCCACCATTCAGTCCGTCGCCTTTGCGGAAAACGTACCCGGCCGCTACAATCATAACTACAATCACTTTGCCCGGGGGGAAGCGCCCCAACAGGAACCCGTGAGCCTGCGGCAAGTTACCGTGGGGACTGACTACTTCGGCACCCTGGGAATGCCCCTGGAGCAAGGAAGAGACTTTTCCGAACTTGCTTCGGACAGCAGCGCTGCCATTATCAACCAGACCGCCATGAAAGCGCTCGGGTGGAGCGACCTCCAGGATAAGTTTTTGATTGCGGGCGGCGATGGCATGCGGCATCCGGTGGTGGGGGTGGTCGAGGACTTTCACTACGAAAGCCTGCAAAATAAAATTCAGCCTCTTATTTTCCGGTACGGTGGCCCCGACTACGTGAGTTCACTGGCCGTTCGCCTGCAGCCCAATGCGGTTCCGCAGGGGTTGAGTGCGATAGAAAGCGCCTACCAAACCCTCAACCCCTACGAGCCTTTCGACTACTTCTTTCTCGATCAGGAGTTTGATAAAATGTACCGCGCGCAGGAGCGGCTGGGCCTCACCGCTACGCTCTTCGCCGCGGTCGCGGTGGTGCTGGCTTCGCTGGGGTTGTTGGCATTGGCAACTTTTGCTACCCGACAGCGACAAAAGGAAGTTGGGGTTCGTAAAGTGCTGGGTGCCTCGGTAGGCCAAATTATCGTACTGCTGTCGCGCAACTTTGCCGCGCTGGTGGTCATTGCCTTCGTGGTGGCCTGCCCGCTGGTCTACTACGGGGCCGAGCGGTTTTTGCAAGATTTTGCCTACCGCATCGACATTAGCGCGGATATCTTCCTCATTGCCGGATTGATTGCGCTGCTGATCGCCGGTCTGAGTGTAAGTGCGCAGGCGCTGCGGGCGGCCTCGGCCAATCCGGTGGATGCGCTGCGGGATGAGTAGATAGAGACTCTTTAACCCTTCTCCCCATCCCCCGCCATCCGCTGGGCAAAGCGCTCGGCCACGAAACCATCTCGCAGATAATCCGGTAGTCCGTTCAGCCACTCCTGATACTTGTCTGTTCCAAACGCCCACACTACGTAGGCCTCGTGCACGAAGTTGAGGTACTGCACGATACCCAGCAGCGACTCGTGAAACAGCGCCACGTCGATGTCCGCCTCAATGAAGCGCTCGATCTCGCGGTGGCCCGCTGAGATGCGCAAGCGAGACAGCAAATCAAACACCGTGGTGTAGCCAACGCGCCAGTTAATCTGCTGCCAGTGGCGGTCGTCGAAGCGTTTTAGCACTTCACCCGTGCGGGTGCGCAATGCCAGTTGGTCGCTGGCCTGTACTAACTGTCGAATCACCTGCGCGCGCCGACGGTGCGTGGTGCGCAAGAACTGTCCGATCTGCCGCTGCGCTTCCGGTTCGCTGGCGGGCAACTGCAAGCTGGGATTCAGTCGTCCGTAGGGTAAGCGCCGCATGCGGGGTTGGTTCGGGTGCCCCGTGGCGTAAAACGATACCGCCTGCGGGTACGCTCCCCGCGCCACCAGTTTGCCACCTTCCGCCATAACGCGTTCGGGCTGCCGGGTGGTGATGCCGTGCAGCCGCAGCATCGCAATCAGACTTTCCTGCACGCTATAGTGCGCCTGCGGAAACGTCCAGTGCAGGGTGTGCCGTAGATAATCTTCGTTGGTAGCCTGAGCACTGCTGCGCAGCGTGTACTCGGTATTCCAACTGTTAAGCAGGTGCTTTTGCACTGAGGCGATGACGCGGTCGTTTACCTGTGGCTTGAACTGCTGTAAGTACGGTAACTCGGACAACTGATACGCGTGCTCGTCGTGCTGGATGTGGTAGTTAAGGGCAAAGAAATGATTGAGGAATACCTGCGCCGGAAACGACTCGCGGGATATTTCTACGTTCTTGATCTCATCGGATGACCTTGCTAGTTCTGCCATGATATTACTTCGTTATATTCTTAAAATAAGAACAACAAGTATAGCAAAAAGAATCCGGAAACCAGTTAATTTATCGATAAAAGTTGTTTTGTCTAATATATTGACTTTCAGTGCTTTATATAACACTTTTTCTGCTGTACTCCGTCTTAGGCCAGCAAACTGCTTGTAACTAAAATAAGTATACTATTCTCCTAGTTCATTTAGCGCCCGCTCATCTTCCGGGCGAAGTCTATCCCGTACCGAACGTTCGGCGTTAAGCAGCAAATTGGTCGGCATGGCTCGAGCGGTGATCGGGTAGCCTGCAGAGAGGCTATCGAGTGGATACCGACGCTCCAAAGCCGTTTGATCAAGCTCAAGCGGAAGATGCGGAAGTTTTGAGGCTGATACTGCCACGTAACGCTATTGTTTAGTGCTTGCTTTCCGCTCTGCTTAAACGCTTGCGAGGCAACGTAGCTCTTCTTCACTAGGTTGTCTCCGGATTTCCGCCAGGGCTCTTGTCTAAATTAAAATCACAGTACAGCTCCTTCCAGCCTGATCACCCAGGCATAGGGACTGGCCTGGTTGGGTTGCAGGTCGGGCAACTGCAGAGTCAGCGTACCGGCTTTCGTTTGATAGCTCACCTTGTCCGCTACGCCCAGCAGCTGAGCGCTAGCGGGCTTTCCAATGCCGTTGATCCGGATACGCTCGCCCCGGCCCGGATACTGTGTGCCGATCACGTACAAGTCTTTACCCTTTTGCGTGTAGTAGATCGTGCTGTCGGTGCCAGCTTGATTCCCCGCCGACCACTTCCTGCTGCCGTAGATCGCTTCCCCGTTCGTTTCCAGCCAAGTGCCGATATCCATCAGGCGCTGCTGCATGATCACCGGGATGCGACCGTCCGCCGTCGGCCCTACGTTCAGCAGCAGGTTGCCCCCCTGGGCTACCGTGCCGATGAGCTTGTGCACCAACGCTTCCGAGCTGGCGTAGTCTTCCAGGTTCTCGTTGCGGTTGTAGCCAAACGAGGTGCCAATGCCCCGGCACTCTTCCCACACGTGGCTGTCCAGCACCGAGGCATTTCCCCCGGCCAGCTCATCGTACTCAGTAGTGTAGTAGCCCCCGTGACGCAGGCGAGAGTCTTTGCCCCAGCGGTCGTTGATCGCGATCTTGTCCTTGACGCTGCTTTCGTTGAAGAGCCAGGTAAGAAACTCCTGACTGCGCCAGGTGGTATCTGCCTGCTCCCACTCTCCGTCGGCCCACAGGATGTCCGGCTCGTAGGCAGTGACCAGCTCCTTCATCTGCGGCAGCAGGTGCGCATCTACGTAGCGCTCTATTTCGTTTTGATACAATGGATGGAACCACTCGTAGAGTGAGTAGTAGAAGCCCATCTTGAGCCCCGCTTCTTTGACGGCTTCGGACAAGTCCCCGGCCAGGTCGCGGTGCGCACCGATGGTCTGGCTGTTCCAGTTCCAGCTGTAGGCACTGGGCCACAGGCAGAAGCCTTCGTGGTGTTTGGAGGTGAGCACAACGTACTTGGCCCCCGCCTGCTTGAATAGATCAGCCCACTCAGTAGGGTCGTACATCTCGGCGGTGAACTGAGGGGCGAAGTCCTGGTACTGCACCTCATCGCCGTAGCGCTGCTCATGATAGGCGATGAAGGGGGCGTGTTCGGGGATGCTATCGGCAGAGATGGCGGTTCGGTACCAGTACCACTCGGCGTACTGGGCCCAGAAGGGCACCTCTTGCTGGCCCACCGGGGCCCAGCTGGGTACGCTGTACACTCCCCAGTGCACGAAGATGCCGAACTTGGCGTCGGCAAACCAGTCGGGTGTGGGGCGGCTGTCTAGCGAGGCCCAGGTGGGCTCGTAGCTTTGGGCAAAAGATGGTTGAGGCAGCCCGCCTGAGAGGACTAGCAGTGCGATAAGGACGAAAGAAGCAAGTTGGTTGGTCATAGAATTAGGGGTAAGTTGGGAATAAGGGGCGTAGAATTCTTTATGAGTAAGCTTGGTTTGGGGTAGCAGATGATAGAGACAGCATATCACTGCTGGCAAGACTACTCTTGCCTGGCTGCCCCCATCACCTCCTGAATAAAAGTTGTTTCTTCCGGGCGGTAGGCACTGCCATCGCCTCGGAAGATGTCGTGGAACCACTCGGGCGGCTCATCTTGGTAGGCTTGCTGCCAGGAGTCCCAGGGGTAGAGCGTGTTGCTCTTGCCCGCCACCAGCCCCCAGCTGATCATGCCAATTTTGTGCTCTTTGGCAATCGGCAGGATATCCTGAAAGGTGCTACCTTCCGGACGGGCCATGTACTCGGTGCACAGCATCGGGCGGTTGAACGGCTGTAAGTGCTGCACTCGTTCCTGGAAGTCTTCAGGCGGACCGTAGCAGTGAAAGGTGATGATGTCCGAGCGGGTGAACAGAAAACGGTCCATTTCACTCATACTGTCCAGACTGGACCAGTCTCCGTACCAGGGAGCTGAGGTGATAGGCTGGCTGGGGTTGGCTTCCCTAGCCCAGGCGAAGGCTTGTTTGACTAGGGCTACGCCTAGGGCTTTCTTATTGTCAGGTTCTAGTTGCTTGTTGTTCCGCCCGTAGCTACTAGCATTGTCGTTGTCGGGCTCGTTGACCAGGTCCCAGGCCAGGATGCGCTTGTCATCCCGGAAGTGACTCAGCACGTCTACCACGTAGGCTCGTAGTTCTCCCCAGCGGGTGCTATCGGTGAGGTAGTCGGCCCCGGGGCTTTGCACCCAGCCCGAGTTGTGCAGGCCCCGCACTGGTTCGGGTTGGGTTCCGGCTTTGGGGTAGGGGTCCCACACCGAGTCAAAGATGACCAGCATGGGGCGGATGTTATGGCCTTGGCAGATAGCGAGGAACGCGTCAATGCGCTGCTTAAAGCCTTCGGAATCCGCTCGGTAAGGGATGTCGTGCAGGTAGACGCGCATGGTGTTCATACCCAGATCAGCGGCCCAGCCCAGTTCCTTATCAATCAACTCGGGTGACCAGGTGTCCGCTTGCCACATCTCCAGTTGGTTGATGGCGTTGCTGGGCACGAAGTTGGCTCCTACCAGCCAGGGTTGCTCAGCAGACCAAGCTTGGGCTTTCTGCTCGCTCCAGCGCTGTTCGGTAGCCAGTTGGGTCGTATCAGCATTGGAAGCCTCATCGGCGGTTTGTTGGGGCGTTTGGCAGGCCGGTAAGCAGAGCACTGCCAAGCAGAAGCTTATCAGCCAAAGATGCAAAAAGCGTAGCTTCAATGAAGACGTAGGGAGTGGTTGGCTAAGTGGTGAACCGGGTTGGGTTAAGAAGTAATTCATCATAGTTTGCTTGCGTTACAAGTTGGTTTTTATAATAAATTCATTCGCTACATCATTTCAATCATACACCAACCAGGTTCGGTTTGTGATGAGTAGGGATATCTTGGCGCGATAGTTCTCTTTCCCGTTTTCATACAGACATAAAATCTCGCCATCATTGGTCACTGCTAAATCAGAATAGGCGGAGGGGCCCTCCGTAATGACCCGGTTGTGCGGCCAGGTATTTCCCCCGTCGGTACTTAGGCGCAGGGTAAGGTGGTGGCGGGTAGACCCACTCACCCCCTGGGCAGCGCTAACGGCCGGATTGCTAAACAGTATTTCTTCTTCGTTTAATCGTATCAAGCTTCCCTGAACCGTTGGATCGGGCAACTGCTTATCCAGCACCGGATCGCTCCAGGTCAGTCCCCCGTCGGTGCTAGTGGCTACTGCCCGATGGCCCGCTCCGCGAGCCCGCATGTTAATCAGTAGTGAGCCGTCTTCTCTCTCAACAATGGTAGCCTCGTGCAACATGGCGATTTCAACAGGAACTAGTCCTCCCGTTTGCCAGGTCTGCCCGCTATCATCCGAGTAGATCATTCCGGAACGGATGCGATCTTTCGTCGTGTTTTCGTAGCGGTCTTTCCTTTCCCGGTCACAGATCCAAACCGGGGCCACCAACCGACCACCGCTCAGCTGGATACCGTGTCCGGGCCCGGTGGCAATAAGCACCAGTGGGTAGTCCCACGTATCTAAAATAGCCGTATGCTCTCGGGGGGCGGACCACGTCAAGCCATCGTCGTCGCTGTAGGTAGAGAAAAGCTGGTGATAGTCCTGCACAAAGAGTAGGTGAATTCGTCCAGTCTGGCGATCAACAATCGGACAGGGGTTGCCGATGGTTACTTCGGCATCACCTCCTACCTCGTACACTAGGGTGGCTTCTGACCAGCTACGCCCGTTGTCTTCGCTGCGCTTGAGCAGCAGATCAATATCACCGGTGTCTTCCTTACTATTTTTTCGTCCCTCGCAGAAAGCCAGCACCGTTCCTTTAGTGGTAATCTGCAAGGCCGGAATGCGGTAGGTATGGTAGCCATTGGTACCGGAAACAAACAGGTCTTGACGGATCGCATCCTTCTGGTGCGTCGTAGCTGTATCATCTTGACGTGCGTTTTCCTGACCGAAGGCGAAGTTGAAGGATAGCGATAAGATAAGGAAGAATTGATAAGATAATTTCATTTACTTTAAGTGAATAGTGAGTGGTTTGTTCTTGCTTCATCCTTAGTTTCCCTAACTATTCAAAAGCTGCTTCGTCCTTTTCTTTTAGCCAAACTAGGCGCACCTATGCACTATTCAGACGGAATTGCAGTTGCCTCATTTTCAGGTAAAGGCGCTCCTAAAACCGGGTAATCATTTTCGTCCCACCGTATTTTTTGCATCCTGGGCGAACGTGCATCGGTACAGCCCTGTTCAGGGCTCGAGTTTGCGTGGTACAGAATCCAATCCTCAGTACCATCCGGAGATTTAAAGAAGGAATTGTGTCCAGGGCCGTATACGCCATTTTCGGGAGATTGAGTAAACAAAGGCTCCGGCGATTTAACCCAGTGATCGGGGTTTAATAAGTCGTCTGCTCCCGTAAAAGTCATTAGTCCCAGGCTATAAAAATCTGTCCAGCAGCCGCTTGCCGAGTACACAATAAAAATCTGGTCGCCATGCGACAAATACTGCGGGCCTTCGTTTACAAATACTCTAGGAGGGTCTTGGCTGGAAGTGCCTTGGTCCCAGATTTTTTCCCAGCCGTAAGTGGGTGAGGCGATTTTCACCCGGTCGCCCTCTATTTCGAGCGGATTTTTCATCTTGGCGATAAAAATGTCTTGCTGTCCGTTTTCATCCCCTTCCCAGCCCGACCATATCATGTACATTTGCTCATTGTGCCGAAACACGTTGCCATCAATGGCCCATTTATCCGTTGATGCGGCAATTTTTCCCTTAAACTCGAATTCTCCATCAAAGGGGTTAGCAGCTGGGTTTTCTACAACGTACATGCGGTGGTTACGATTGTCACCATCGTCTGCCGCAAAGTAAACGTACCACTTCTTGTCGATGAGGTGCACCTCGGGAGCCCAGATATTGTGAGAGTACATTGTTCCGGTAGGGGGCGTCCAGATCGTCTTTGACTCGGCACTACTGAGGTTTGCTAGGTTCTTGACCTTACTTAACACCAGCTTATTTCCTTGCGTACTGGTATAGAAGTAGTACCCGTCGTGGTAAATGGTGTAAGGATCGGGCCCAGACGGTAGAAGGGGATTTTTGAACGTTTTACTCTGGCTTTCCTGGTCGTGAACGGGTTCTGCTGTTTTGCCATCTTCCGGAGAAGAGCACCCGTAAATGATAAGCAGGGCTACGAGACTGGTCCAGCGTATTGACTTCATTTTTGATTAGTTTTTACTTAGCAGCTACGTTAATTACGTGCCCTGCACCATCAATAATCCTCGTATTCACTCCCAAGTAGTTGTAGATGCGCATCTCCTTAACCAGTTGGTTTGGCGCATAAAATCCTCGGGAAGACTGGGTCAAGTAACCGCTCCCGTAGCCAACTTCTCTTCGCTCGGTGCTTCCATCGGTAAAAACTATTTCTACCGAAACTTCCATTGGCTCAAGCGCTACGTAATTTCTGGTTTCAGGATCGGACAAGCGCAGTAATTGGGTCTCTGCGTCATTGTTTGTCAGTACAATTAAATTCTCAGTGCCGGTGTTGATAGTTGCCAGTGCTTTTTGGTCATGGGTCAAGTACAGTCCGGACTTGGCTTGGGGTACGTAGGCAAAACTGCCTCTTCCGTTTCCGAACAAAAGGGTTCCTAACGAAGCATCGTACGGACCCGTATAGGTTTCGAAGGCTTGGGAGTTGCCAACCAACAGTATGTCCAAAAACCCGTCTTTATTAAAATCGCTAGCCAACGAACCGAAGACTGGGGCCATTTGCGCCTCCATTGGTAAGCTCTTCAGCGTAAACCTTGAGTTACCGGTATTCTCAATGTAGCAACTTCGCATTTCAACCGCAGACAGCGCCTGGGCATTGCTGAGTTGCTCGTCATCAAAAACTGTATTAATAGTTGCCCGCGAATAATCGTCGTAACTGCCAAAACGTTGGTTGATAAGACTACTCATCTGCTCGTGCATCACATCGCGCACGGCAACGGGCACTTGGTTACCGTCTTTGTAGTAAGTGATGATCGGATCAATACTGCCGTTGTTGTCAAAATCGAGCCCGTACACGGTGAGGGGTTCGTGAAGCGACGCTTGATACTGGCTGTTGAGTCCTAGGTTTCCGGCGATGTAATCAATGTCTCCGTCTTGGTCAAAGTCGCCGGGGGTTATGCTGTTCCACCAGCCACTGGAGGCAGGCAGGGTAGCACTATCGTCTTTTACTAATTTTCCGTTTTGGTTTTCAAAAAAAGTGATGGGCATAAATTCTCCCACAACCAGTAGATCGAACCAGCCATCTTGGTTGTAGTCCGTCCAAAGTGCGGCACTCACCATGCCCACTTTCTGTAAGCCTTCTCCTAGTTCGGTGGTAACGTCTTCAAACGTGCCGTTGTCGTTTTGGAACAGATAACTGTCCGGGATTACCGGAAATTTGCCAACCCGAACCCTGCTTCCCCTAAAAATATCCAGGTCGCCGTCGCGGTCAAAATCGGCGGCGGCAACCACGCTACCGCTAAACTGGGTCTTAGGAATTATATTTTGGGAGCGCACCATGTTGCCGCTACCGTCGTTAAGGTACAACCGGTCATTGTACAGGTAATTTTTGTTCATCAGATTCACGCTTCCCCCGCTCACTACGTACAAATCTCGGTCGCCATCTGCGTCTGCGTCAAAGAAGAGCGCTCCCATATCTTCCGTATTATTTTCGCCCTGCGGAAGTGCCTCGAAGGTGCCGGCGGTTTTTTGGAGATAAATTGAGCGCGTCTGCTTGGAATCAGCTCCGATAAAGATGTCATCCAGTCCATTTCCATCAACGTCGCCTACGGCAATTCCTGGCGAGAATTGATTGTACTGCTGGTGCAGAGAAAAGGTCCTTTTGAATTCATCGAAGGGGTACTCCTGGTGCCTGAAAGTTAGCCCCAAACTATCCGCCCTGAGCAGGGCAAAGACTTGCTGATTATCGGTCTCGGCGGGTCGAAGATTGTCTTCTTGGGGGGCGTACGTGATTTTGTGCAAGGTATCGGGAGCCAAATTATCCAGATGCTGTGTCGTTCCATCCGCCCAGGTCACTTCTGTCGTAAAGGTGGTGGCGCTGCCTAGGCCGAAGCAGAGCACAGGGTCTACCGACGACATATACCCCCTAACGGGAAGATTCTCTTGGTACTTCAGTTCTCCGGAAGCAAGCACAAGCTTCACCTTGGCGCCAACTGCCTTATTTTTGGTAGTGTTAGATGCCAGTTGAAGGCGTACAAAATGATGCTTGTTTTCAGTGCCAACCGCCTGGCTTGAATCAGATGAAATTAAGTTATTCCGGTAGACACTGGCTTCAGAATCGATGTTGTTAAAAACCAAATCCAGGTCCCCGTCATTATCCAGATCGGCGTAGGCGGCCCCGTTAGAATACGTCTTTTCCCGAAGTCCCCAGGCATCAGAGACTTTCTCAAAGGTTAAGTTGCCATTGTTCTTGTAGAGGTAATTCTGCATTTCCAGTTCGGGCAACTCGTATAGTTTCCTGACCCGGTTCTGCTGGGCTGCTTCCTCGGAACGTCCCTCGTACGATGCTTGCTGGTTTAGGTAAACGACGTAGTCAAGGTTGGTGATATCCCGGCGATAACCGTTGGTAATCATCACGTCTTTTAGGCCGTCGTTATCGTAGTCGGCCAACAGCGGTGCCCAACTCCAGTCGGTGGCATGAATACCCGCCAGCTGGCCTATTTCGCTAAATTGATTATTTCCCTGGCCATTCTTTCCCTGGTTGATTTGAAGTACGTTGCGTACGTACTGGTCCTGATACCCGAGGTTTTTGGCAAGCTTAAAAAAGTCTCGATTGGTCTTCATCACCATCATCTTTCGGCGCTGTTCCACTTCGGGTAACATGTCAACCACGCAAATGTCCGAAAGTCCGTCGTTATTGAAATCCTGTATATCCACTCCCATACTGTTGTAAGAAGTATGTCTTAAGAATTCGGCAGACTTATCGGTAAACGTACCGTCTTGGTTGTTAATCCAAATCACGTCGTTAGACACAAAATCGTTAGCACAGTACACGTCGAGCCAGCCATCTTTGTTCAGATCGGTGACGCAAAGCCCGAGTCCGTGGCCTTCCTTTACGATGCCCGCCGCTAAGCTTACGTCTTTAAAAACCGGATGTCCGTTCTGCACTCCTACGTTTTCGTACAACCGATCGTTAGATAAACTCTTTCCGTTGTTTACCTTTCGGTGTAGCCGGTTGCGCCCCGTTTTTTCCACGGCGTTGGATAGGATATAACAGTCAAGATCGCCGTCGTTATCATAATCGAAAAAAGCCGATTGAATGGAAAATCCACTATCGGCCAGGCCGTATTCGGCGCTTGTCTCTCTAAAAGTAGGTACGCCCTCTTCATCCACTCCCTGGTTGATATACAGTAGGTTCGACCGATCAGTTTCAGATGCCCTGGCATTGGCTACCGACAGGTAGACATCCGGCAAACCGTCTTGATTGACGTCTGACACTGAAACTCCGGTACACCATCGGTCGGTAGCTACTCCCGCTTTTTCTGTGATGTCCTCAAACTTGAAATCGCCTCGGTTTAGGTATAATTTAGAGGATACCAAGTTTCCGGCGAACAGAATATCCGGCAATCCATCACCGTTAAAATCGCCAATTCCGACACCGCCGCCGTTGTACAGCACATCGTACTCAAGGGCGTTCAGCGTATCGTGTTCAAACGGTTGTATTTGGTTGTTAAAAGTGATTCCGGAGTGTTCGCTGGTTATTAATTTAAAAAGGGTAGGTGTATCTGTTTCCTCAGAACAGGCAAACGTTAGAAAAAGCAAGCTCCCTAAAGAAGTAGCTTTTAGTGATGCGAGATTTAACCAAATACTTTTCAAACGCCTACTCACTTGTTAGTGTAGATTATCTTATTGCAAAATACGACGCTTGAATTTCAGTGATAAATAGGCGCTAACGCTTTATGATACGCCAGCACCTAACTTCATGAGTTGCTGATAGCCGTTACCAGCCGTCGTTCTGCTCTAGTGCTCCCCCGTAAGCGTCGATTTCACGCAACGGGATCGGCAGGTATTCGGATTTACCGACTACGAACGTCTCGAACTCGGTATCAAAGTCAGCTACCGTCGGGGACAGATCCGGGTTTGGCCCGGCAAGCTCGGGGCTGAGAATTCCGTAACGCGCCATATCAACAAAGCGTACGCTTTCTCCGGCTAGTTCGACCACGCGATCGTGCCTCAGTTGCAGCCTGAATTCTTGTTGGGACAGGTTCAAGGGTAGATCGCTCATGTTTGACCGCTGTCGTACCAGGTTAGCGAAAGGGATGGCGGCCGCCGTATTGCCCTGCTCGTTCAGCGCTTCGGCGTGCATCAAGTACACGTCGGCCAGCCGCAGCACCCGGGTGTTTATACCCGAAAAGTAGCTTTCGAAGTCTTGCCAGTAGTTTGTGTATTTCCTCCAAAAGCGGTCATTAGGCCCTGCCTCTCGTTCCTCGTACGTTTGACCGTACAGTAATTCGCCGGGACGATCATAGGTCATGGTGTACTGTAAGCGCGGATCCACGTTACCATCAATGTCGGGCTCCTTTAAAAATTGGTTGAGCAACCACTTGGTGGGTTGGCCGTCGGTCCACCCCAGAGGACGAACCCCAAAAAACTGAGCTCTTTCGCTGGTTTCGTCACCGGAGGCATTGTTGTAGGTAGGAAAGCCTCCGGTTTTTCCGTTGTTGTTGAGATACTGCACTTCGAAGAGCGACTCTTTGTTGTTTTCGAATTCGTCCGTAAAGTTATCTTTAAAATCGGGCATAAGATCATAGGTTCCCGGCACCACATCGATGATCTTCTGAAACTCTGCTGCTGCTTCCGCCCATTTCTTTTGCTGTAGATACGATCTGCCCAGGTAGCCTATCGCGCTCCCCTTTGTTGCACGACCTATATCGGCACCCGTGTAGATATCGGGAAGGCCTGCTGCCGCATCAATAAAATCCTGTTCCACCTGAGCCCAAACCTCCTGAACGGAACCCTGCGGGTATCTGGTATTGGCATCTTCTATCTGGGTTACCAAGGGCACACTTCCCCACAGAGTAACCAATCTGTAGTAGCAGTATCCTCTTAAGAATTTGGCCTCCGCCAGAACTCTTGTTCTAGTGGTTTCGTCCATCTCAATGTTCTCCACGTTCTCCAGTACTTGGTTGGCTTTGTAGATGATTCTGTACAACTCTCGCCAGGGGTGAAGATTAAAATCGAAATCATAGTTGACAAAGACGTGTCTGCCAACATTGGCTAAGTCTGTCCACGGACTTTGACTATAGCCTTCATCAGATCGCATGTCATACAGAAAGACTTCCCACAGACTAAGCTCGCGGTTCTGAATTCCTGAATATACGGCGTTGATACCCAAAATGGCATCCTCTTCGGTGTTCCAAAACGTATCAGGGGTTGGGGCATTTGGATTCACCTGGTCCAAAAGATCCTTCTCACAGGAAGAGATTGTCATGAAGATAACCGCTGATACCAATATAATTCTTGCTCTTTTCATGGTCGTGTAATTTTAATTATTGGGGTGAATTTAGAATCCTACCTGAAGTCCTACTAAACCGGTTCTCAGGGAGGGGAAGTTACCGTTATCGTATCCTCTACTCAAAAAATCGCCGTTTCCATTCGCGCCTACCACCTCTGGGTCGTAGCCCGTGTATTCTGTGATGGTGAACAAGTTCTGACCGGTCACGTACAGTCTCAACTTGCTTAATCCCAGCCTATCAATAACGGCATCCGGAAGGGCGTAGCCCAGCTGCAAGTTCTTCAACCTGAAGTAATCGCCTCTTTCCACGTAGCGGTCTGAGCTTTGGGTCGGATTTAGCGTGGCGTCAGAATGTATAGGCTTCGGTATCACGTTTGAAGTGCCCTCGCCGGTCCAATACACATCAGTTGCCAAATAATTGGCGTTGTCATCGTAGCGTTGCAGCCACCATTTTTGTTCGTTATAAATGCTGTTGCCGGTAACCCCAGCAAAAAAGGCCGTTACGTCGAAGCCCTTATACGCTGCATTAAGATTTATACCAAACTCAAAATCGGGCAATGCCTTTCCTACCACAACACGGTCGTCGAAGTTAATGTCACCGCTGCCATCATTGTCTACGTACTTCACGTCTCCAGGGCGGGCGTCGGGTTGCACGCCCCAGGTATCAATTTCAGCCTGGTTCTGAAAGATGCCCGCGGTTTCAAGCACGTAGAACGAGGCCGCCGATTCTCCTACTGCGGTTCGCAACACTTGGCTTTGTCCAAAAATGGGCAAATTGCCAGCTTCGGCCACCAAAGCTTTCACTTCATTTCTCAAGAAGGTACCGTTAGCGCCTACGCCATAGCTAAACCCTCCGATAGAATTCTGATAAGCAAGACTGAGTTCCAGACCTCGATTTTGAACTTGACCAACGTTTGCCAACGGGTTACCCCCCGTGTTTCCAGAGGTCAACGGAATAGGCACTGCCAAGAGAAGGTCTTTGACGTCGGCTACGTAATAATCGGCCGAAAAGCTTAGTAGGTTATCGAAAAAGCCCATGTCCAAACCAATATTAATAGTGGTTTTGCTTTCCCATCTCAGATCGGGGTTCACTAGCTGAAGGTTGGTGGCTCCGGGCACCACTTGATTGTTCAAAACGTAGTTCTGGTTGTATCTTAGTACGCTTTGGGTTGCATAATTATCAATCGCCTGGTTACCCACAACTCCCCAGCTTCCCCGGAGTTTTAGGTTGCTAAAGATCGTGGCGTCCTTCATAAAAGCTTCCTCAGAAATTCGCCAAGCTACCGATACGGACGGAAAGTTGGCAAACTGATTGTTTCGGCCAAATCTGGAGGAGCCGTCCCGTCGGAAGTTTACCAGCAGATCGTACCGATTGTCGTAAGAGTAGTTTAAACTACCTAAAAACGATCTAATGCCTGCCACTTCCTCCCGACCTTCGGTACGGGGACTGGCAGTACCATTGTCTTGTACCCAAAATTCACCCGATAAATCTTCAGTATGAGCAAGACTATAAGTGAAGTTATCTTTTTGGGTGGTATAACCAATTAACGCTGAGACACTGTGCTTGCCAAAATCATGGTTGTAGTTCAACGTGTTTTCTGCCAGCACATTAAAGAATTCTCTAAAGCTGTCGTCCAAGAAAGTATTTCCCGGGGTGTTTTGCCGTAAGGCTCCTGCTCTTTGGAAGTACTTATCCCTGGTCTGAGCATAATCAAGACCAAGGTTCAATTTATACTTCAGAGAAGGAAAAATTTCGAATATGGCATAGGTGCTACCCAAAATTTTGTTAGTAACCCCGGTGTTGCTATAGTGTTCTTGCAGTCCTATCGGGTTGGTACCGAAGGTGCTGTTGTTGTCGTCGCCAAATCCGTAACCACTTTCGTTACCAGGATCATAAACAGGAATCGTTGGTAGCATCCTAATGATATCTATAAAAGGATTTCCGTTTACCCTGGTTTGGTTACTCCTACTCAGCGCAAGGTTTTCGCCGAAAGTAAACCGCCCCTTCGATGATTCTGTGTTGACGCGCACTTGATACCGTTTAAACTCCGGCCCTACGATTGCCCCCTGCTGATCAAAATAGTTTAAGGAGATAAAGTAGCTAGAGTTCTCAGAGCCACCCGAGAAGTTCAGGTTATGTTCAGACATCGTACCGGTCTCAAATAATTCGTCCTGCCAGTCAGTATCAACGCCAGTTCTTAGGTTTAAAGGGGTATCGCCGTTGTTTTCGTAAGTCAGGTTGTTGATCTCAGTAAACTGAGCGGCATTGGCCAAAGGCAGCTTTTTACCTATGGTCTGAAGGCCATAATAAACATCATAGCTCACTTTCGTAGGGCCGGGCCTTCCTTTTTTAGTGGTGACCACGATAACCCCATTCATGCCCCTTGAGCCGTACAGGGCGGTTGCCGCCGCATCCTTGAGCACTTGTATCGACTCGACATCGCTGGGGTTAAAGTCTGCTCCCAGGCTATTAACAAGCATACCATCTACCACGTATAAAGGAGAATCCTGACCTGAGAACGAGTTTAATCCCCTGATTTTTACGGAAGAAGCCTGACCCGGAGCACCCGTAGAAGTCACGGTAACGCCCGCGGCCCTACCTTGCAGCATCTGGCCAACGTTGCTCGCCGGTGCCTTCGCCATCTCTTCGGTATCCACGACCGATACCGATCCAACAATGTCACTTTTCTTCACTGCTTGGTAGCCGATCACCACCACTTCCTGCAAGGATTGAATATCCGGCGTGATAGCCAAATCAATCATTGTTCTGTCATTGATCGCTACTTCCTCACTGGCGTAGCCCACCGAAGAAAACACCAGCGTCTGGGCATCGTCGGGGGCGGTGAGGCGGTAGTTGCCGTCGATGTCCGTAACCGTGCCCACCGTCGTGCCCTTCACCACAATGTTGACCCCCGGAAGCTCCTCACCGGTCGACACATCGGTGACCTTGCCGGTAATGGTTTTTTCTACGACTACTATCTGGTAGGCTGTTTGGCGGATCACGGGCGAAGGAACAGCTGAGGAAGGCCGCTGACCTTCTACTTTGCCCGGTAGCTTCGCGGGAGTGTAAGGAACCAGCGTATAATACTCCTTCTGGTAGTGCTTAAGCTGTAAACCGGCCGCCCGTAGGGTCTGGTTGGCCTGTTGCACCAAGTTGCCAGGTTCTAGCGAAAGCAGTTGAGTCGCCTGGGTGGCCGTTAGCTTCTGCTGCTCGACCACGCTGTTCCGGTAGTTGATCTTGATCTGATACGTTTCTTCCAGTTGTTGGATAACGTTGGGCAGGGCAACTGTCGACGGCTGCGCGGCAACCTGTACCGCACTCCGGTTTTCGGTGAGTAGCCGTGCCATCGACTGCGCTGTGGCCGAACTAAGGCCAATGCTGCTCAGCAATAGCCAGCCAAATAGCCGCCGCCGGTAAATAGCAGGAGGTAGGATTAAATTCATAGGAAACTTAGGGTTAGGGTAAAACATCACTTTCGTTGCATATTAATTTGATCGCCGTTTCGCTCAATCCGCACATCAGCCTCCAGCAGGTCGGCCAGGATGGCCACCACTTCGTCTATGTTTCGATTGGGGTACGTTCCGGTAATGGTTATCTCGTTGAGGGTGCTGTCTTCTACCACCACCGTTACGCCGTGCTGCCGGTGCAGCAACTCGGCTACCTGCGAAAGTGGGGTGTTGTCTAGCAGCAGTTCTTGCTGTCGCCAGGCCGTGTAAACCTGGGCATTGGTCTTGGTCTTGCGGAACCGGCGGGCTTCGGTGAGCACCACCTGCTCGCCCGGCACCATGGTGATACGATCCTTGGTGTCCTGGTGCAAGGTGGTCAGCTGCACCGAACCCGACGTGAGCGTAACCTCCGGATGCTCATCCCGGCTGTGCACATTGAACTCGGTGCCCAGTACCTCGACCGCCACTTGATTAGTGTAGACGATAAATTTTTGATCCGTATCGGTGTGCTGCACCGAAAAGTAAGCTTCGCCAGTGAGCCACACTTCCCGGATTTGGTCACCTTCCCAATCAGTCACGTAGCGCAGTTCCGAGTCCCCGTTCAGCGTAACCACCGAAGCATCGGGCAGCACCAGGGTGCGGGTTTCATTGGGGCCGGTGGCAATCTGCTGTTGTGAAGCGCGATAGCCCACGAAGTAGTACGCCAATCCCACCGCAAGCAGCAGCGCAGCGGCCACCTTTAGCCACGGGGCGCGTTGCCACGGCGCAGGAGGTCGCTGAAATAGCTCGCTCTGCAGACGGGCGTACACGCGGCGGGCTGCTTCCGGATGAGCCTTGCCCTCGGCCGACAGTTGCTGCCACACCTCGTCCATCCAGGGTTCGTACTGCTTGAAGGTGCCCTCGCGCAGCGCATCCATCAGTTCTTGCCGTTCGTCCGGACGGATGGTTTTCTGCTGGTATTTTTGTAGTAACTCTCGGAGGCGGTCCATGCGTAGGGGATTTACTACCTACTAGCTTAGTCCGCAGAAAAAGGCCTATTCAGAAGCTGATATTTGCAAAATATTTATTTGCAATGCCTAAAATTTTAGGCGAATAGTAAGATACGCACCTTCTGTTACAAAATTTGCAACATGAGGCGAAGTGGAAAGGATGGTAATTGGTGGACTGTGAAGCTTAGCCAAAAGGAAGAAGTGCCGACAGAATTAATCCCCAGCTAATAACGCGGTCGCTGTGGCTACGGAAGTAGAGGCGTACCGACTGGGTGGCTAGCAGCAATTGGTTCTTAACGGTGCTCACCGAGATGCCCAACTCCTGGGCAATCTCACGCAGCGAATACCCCTTGAGGCGCGCCATCTCGTAGATCAGCTGGCGCTTGGGAGGAAGCTGGCGAATGGCTTCCTGGGCAATGGCGTAAGATTGGTTAAACGACACCTGGTCCTCCGTGTCGGTGCTAGAAGTAGCCAGTCGGTAGGATAGTTCTTGTTCCAAGTCCTTGCGGCGCGCCAGGTCCTGCAGCGAGCGGAAGCACTGGTGCTTGGTAAGGGTGTACAAGTAATGGTTTAGCGACTGGGCAGGGTCTACCGAAGCCCGCTTCCGCCACAACGTCATAAAGGTTTCCTGCACCACCTCCTCGGAGGCTTCGGGCGAATGGGTAATGGCAAGGGCGTAGTGGTACAGCTTCGGAAAGTGCGTGTCGTAAATCTGCCGAAAGGCCCGCTCTTCCCCGTTCTTTAGACGCCTTACTATCGTTTCATCAATCATTGCGCACTGGCTAGGCAACACTTCTAAAAACTACTTATGTAGCAAGTAAATGAAAAATAGCAAAAAGCAGGTACTTTTTTCGCTACAAATGCATATTTATTATTTTTACTAGCGTGAATTGCTAATTGATAAACTTTGCCGCTACCCCAGTTCCTTCAGAGCCCGCTCATCTTCCGGGCGTAGCTTTCCCTGGTCCGACGGACCGGCGTTGAGCAACAAGTTGGCCTTCATGGCCTGAGCAGTGGCTAGGTAGTTCCGTAGCGTTTCGGGTGAAGCCACCGAGTGGTCGTCGGCGTGCCAGAACCAGTTACCCGATTTGAAGCGCTCGTTGCCCCGCACGCTCAGTGTGGTTTCGATCTGCAAGGGTAGGTATATCGGCTTGCCCAGCCACTCCCACACCTTCTGATCTTCTGCTACCTGCGTGTACTTTTCGCCGCTGCGGATATCGACCGGATGCAGGGGCACCCCCGGATAAGCCGTGGTGGCGTTGTTCATCACCAGGCAGTCGGGCTGCAGCGACTTGATAAACTGGTACAGGTGGTCCATCTGCCAGCGGTAGGCTCCTTCGGTGCGCCAGGCGTGAACAAACGCGAGTGCCCGGTCCGCGCTCATGGCTTCCGACACCGCCTCGCCGTCCAGATTTTGGTTCTTGGGCGTCCAGCCGTGCTGCTGCTTTTTCCAGAAACCATCGAACCACAGTTCTACTACCGGACCGTACTGCGTAAGCAGTTCCTCTAACTGCCGCTTCATAAAGTCGACGTAGGCCGGTTCGTTAGTATCGTGCAACGCGTTGTGGCGGTCCCACAGCGAGTAGTAGAACCCTACTTTTAGTCCGTACTTGTTGGCGGAGTTCACCACGGCGGCTACTATATCTTTTTTAAAGGGAGTGGCCGCCACGCTGTAGCGGGTGTGCTGGGTAGGCCACAGGCAGAAGCCATCATGGTGTTTGGTGATCAGCACCACGTAGCGCATGCCCGCCGCCTGGGCGGCCGCGCACCACTGATCGGTATCTAGTTGCGTCGGGTTGAACCGGGCGGGGTCCAGCGTACCGTCGCTCCACTCCACGTCGTAGTAGGTATTGATGCCGAAGTGGATGAACAGTCCGAAGCCCAGGTCCATCCAGGCGCGCTGCGCGGCGGTAGGTTTTACTTCATCGTTAGGGTGGGCTATCAACTGCGTGGTTGGAAGGGTCGATAAACTACCTGAGGCAGCCAGCAGTCCGGAAGTCTTCACAAAGTCTCTTCTATTCATGGCATAAAAAGTTTAGGGTTTCCGAACAATTTTCTGCCCCGCCCATTGCCGGGTATCGTTGTTGGCAAATTTCACGTCCTTTGTCTGCTCTCCTGATACCCGAATCAGCACATCGGTGGCGGCGGTGGCTTCGACGACCTGCACAAGCGCATCCTGCACATTGTGTAGCGCAACCACGGGGTGGCCATCATTTCCCGCTTGGCCTCGAAAATCGTCAACAGTAAGGTCGCGGACGTTTTCTATCGCCAGGGCACTTTGCCACTTTTTCTCGGCTACTTCGTTCCAGTGCACGCGTATCTGGCTAAGGGTCAAATCTTTGGCGTCCGTAGCCACTAGGGCATGGGTAGCGCGTTTGTCGGGCTTGGTTTCGGGGTGCATGAACAGTTGCACCTGGTCCAGCGTAACGTTGCGGATGCTTTTCGCACCCAGACCACTGATTTTGCTGGTGCCTTGTCCGTGCGCGATGATGTTGCTCAGCAGGACGTTTTCGATTACCCCTACTTTGGAATCTTTCCCGCGCTTAAGCACGACCAGCCAGAAGGGATCGGCGCTGCCCCACCAGTTGAAGTGCTTGCGGTTCAGCTCCATCGTGATGTTTGAGGCGATCACGTCGCTCACTTGCCCCCCGTCGCGCACGATGATGCCCAGTCCGCGGTTGCTATTGCTGATGACGCAGTTGGTGAACACAATGTGGCGAAAGTCGCCGTAGGTTTCGGTGCCGATCTTCAAGGCCGATGAGGTGGAGGTGAGCGTGCAGTTGGTAACGGTCACGTTGGCGCAGTCTTCGTAGCGTCCGTTCGTCAGGGTAGACTTCAGCACGATAGCGTCGTCGCCGGTGGCAATCATGCAGTCCGAGACGATCACGTCGCGGCAGCCGTCCACGTCGATGCCGTCGGCGTTTACTCCCGCCACCAGGCTAGACTGGATAAAGCAGTTGCGGATGCTTACCCGCGCGCACCACTGCACGTGCAGCGTCCAGTCGACCGATTCCTGGATGCGTACCCCTTCAATCGTCACGTCTTCGCAACTCACCAGATAGATCAGTGAGACGTAGGGCGGCACCTTGCGGTACATTTTCATCTCCACCCCCGCCTGCCGGGCGATGTCGGTTTCCTCGGCAATAAAGCCATCGGCGGAGCCTAGGTCCTGGTACACCCGGCGGGCCTGTCCGTGGATGCGCCCCCCGCCTTCGATACTAATGTTGCGGGCACCTTCGGCGTAGAGTAGCACCGGCTGCTGGGGGTTGGTCCCCTTATAGATGGTGAAGGGCACCCGATAGTCGGCGGTATCCTGGCTCGCGTAGAGCGTTGCCCCCGGGTCCAGCCGCAGCGTAACGTTACTCTTGAGCACCAGGGTGCCAGATAGGTAATCGCCGACGGGCAACCAAACTACCCCGCCACCCCGCGCGTGCGCGGTGTCGATGGTTTGTTGAATTGCCGACGTCGCTAGCTCGGTTCGGTTGCCGCTTGCCCCGTAATCGCGCACACTTACCACGGACTGCGAAAGGCCATCGGTTGACAGCAGCGCGGCGAGCGCTGAAAAGAGAATCTTGCGCAGCACGATCATTATTAGCAACTACACCAAATCAGCGCTGGAATCATAGACTTGCACCCGGTTCCACAAGTTACTACAGTCGGTTACGAACTGCTCGTGTACGGGGGCGGTTTGGTAGGCGGCCTGGTCTTCCGGACGGTCGAACTGTAGCATCAGGTGGTACGCGTAGCTACCGTCTACCACGTCGCGATCGCTCGGCACCGGGCGGCCCAGGTGGAAGCTCTTCACCAGTTTGATGGTGCTGAGCGACTTGATACCGGCCTCTAGTTTGCGGCGCGCTTCGGCATCGTCGGGATTGTTCATCCAGAAGTAGACGTTGTGTACGAACGGGGGGTTCTTCATAGGTCGGGCGGTGGCGGCACCGGCTAGGCTGCTTCCGGCAAGCAGGGCGGCGCATCGTTTCAAAAAGCTTCGGCGTAGGTGGATCATAGGTTGGAAGGTAATAATTCTGCAGCGATTAAGCTAAATTCAGGTCGCTATCTAGTCACCGAATAGGCTACCACCCTCACCTCTTCCAACAGTCGCCCCGGGATGGTTTTTACCTCTACCCTCAAATTTTCGCCTCCTTCTTTCATTTCGAAAATCACGGGTAAGGTCATGTTCTGCCCCTGATACGCTGGATTCCACCGTCCTTTAACCCTTTTCAGAGTGCGTATTACCTCTTTGTGCAGAGATGATACGCGGGAAGTTAATGGTTGAAAGTCTGTCATGTTGCCCGCTTCATCAATAGTGAACATGGTATAGGTAACCCCCTGCAACCGCTGCGAGCGGGCGGAGTGGGGGTACCTAAGGGCGTTGCCTATTTGTTTGTAAAGCGACTTCATCCCCCCCTCAAAGCCTAATAAGCTATCCGTCGGAGCTAAACCAGCCTGAAACTTTTCTACCGGCGGAACCACCACCACTCCCGGCAGATAACCCGGAGCAGTTAGTAGCAGAGAGTCGCCCGGGGAGGCATCAATTTGTAAGTAACCAGCCGCGTTGGCGGTTGCACTAGTAGTGTCGGTGACGCGGCGGACTGAGGCCTGCTTCAGAGGCTCTTCTGAAAGCTGATCTACGATGCGCACGGTAGTTACCCGCTGTCCGCTAGCGACCAGGCTGATGGTGAGAAAGAGAAGGGACAAAGATAGCTTCACGGTAGGCGGTAGTTTTAGGTAGCAAAAGTTAAGCAGCAACGCTTTAAATCACAAAAAAACGAGCCATTAACCTTCTACACTTCCTCCCACACCCCGTAGGTGCTGCTGGAAAGCCGCCCGATAAGTAGGTCCAATCGCCAAACGAGTGCCGCCTACGTGCACGTGATTATCCTGAACCTTATCGATATGAGACAGCGCCACCGCGTACGAGCGCTGAATCTGGATTAACCTGGTGCCGGGCAGTTGGGCCAGCGTATGCTTAAGGGTAGCCCGCACGAGTAACTGCTTGCTGGCTAAGTGGTAGATGACGTAGTTACCGCTGCCTTCCAGATAATGAATCTCATCGGTGCACACCCGGTGGCGCTCGTGGCCGGTGTTCACGAAGAAGAAAGCTGGGGTTGGCTCCGACGCTCCCAGTTGGGTTTGCGCTCGGGTAACGGCTTTCAGAAAACGGGAGGAATCGAACGGCTTCAGCAGGTAGTCCACCGCTTCTACCTCGTAGCTCTCTAGGGCGTACTGCGCGTGGGCGGTGGTAAAGATCACCAGTGCCCCGTTCCGAATCGCTTCGGTAAGGGTAAGTCCGCTTAGGTCGGGCATATTGATGTCCAAGAAAATAAGGTTCACGTTGTTGGTATGAACGTAGTCTAAGGCCCGGAACGGATCGGTAAAGGTTTTGTGCAGATTTAGAAACGGAATTCTAGCGGCGTGCGCGCTGATTACCTGCAGGGCGAGCGGCTCATCATCGACAGCAATGGCATTGATCATACTAGAACAACGTCCAGTTCCACCCGGTAGGTATCTTCTTGCGCTCCGTGCACCAGCCGGTGGCGGTTGGGATACAGCAGCCTAAGCCGCTCTCGTACGTTGATCAGTCCCAAACCGCCTGAGGTTTCATCTAAATTCCCCGGCGAAGCGCTGGCCAGACGAGCGTGGATGGTATTCTCCACCCGCAGGGCCAGCCGTCCCTTTCCGTAAGACACATCGATAGCGATCCTTGATGCCTCGGTGGTGCTCACTCCGTACTTGAAAGCATTCTCGATGAAGGGAAGCAGGATCATTGGCGCTATCTTCTGGTGGTTAAGTTCGCCGACGTCCCAGCGCAGGGCTACCGTCAATTGATCGGGAGTGGTCCGTAGCCGCTGCATATCAACGTAACGTTCCAGGTAGTCGAGCTCCTTGCTGAGCATGATAAAGTCGGTCTGGGCCTCGTGCAGGCTGTAGCGCATCAGAGCGCCCAGCTTCTCTACCGCGTTGGCCGTGGTTTCGGCCCGCTCAGACAGGGCGAGTGCGTAGACGTTGTTGAGCGTATTGAACAGAAAGTGCGGGTTCACCTGGGCCTTGAGCAAGGCCAGTTCCATCGTAAGTTTGTCGGACACCAATTGTCGGCGTACCCCCTCGTTGACAAACCAATCCTTGGTGAAGCGGTAGGCAAACGATAGATACACGATCCACGCCGTCCCGCTAAATACAAACTTGTCTAAGTTCCGAAATTCACGCAGAAACCACTTGTCAAACTGCTGCCCCGCGTCGAAGGGCTCGCCCGCCCAGGCAAACGACCCCACAAAGAACAGCGCCTTGGCCGCGCTTGCTGCCAGCAGCATCAGGACCAGCAATACCCCGTAAGTGGGCCAGCGGCTTCGGTTGAAGAAGCGAGGAATAAGCAGCAGGGCATTGACGTAAAAGGGGATAATAATGGTAACGAGAACTAGTAAGAAGCCACGATCGGGGAACAGTTTCATCCAGTCGGCATTGACCATAGCACTGCCGACGAGCACCAGCCAAAACAGCAGATGAAAGGGCCATTCATAGCGATTGAGGCCAGAGACAGAGAGTTTCATAAAACGGAAGTTGAATAGATAATAGCCAAGTATACAACCCGGAGGCCCGCTACAGAAAAATATGTGACGAAGCCCGTCCTTTTTGACGTGAACCGCCGGTTTGCGCGCTGAAATTTGTGAGACCGTATATTATCCCTAGAGATATGAGTTTTAAAGAAACTAGCGCCCAAACTGGTGTGGCAGCTAATACACTGATGCCATAAGCTCTACGCCATTTGGTTAAACTTATAATAAGCAGGTAATAAAGAAAACTTAGAGTCTTGCCGATGCTGCGTACGAAAAAGGAAACTTGCTGACCGCCGGAGCGGACATGCTTAGGTGCGCTTTGCCTTAGTACTTTAGGCAAGTATATTTTCCAGTCACTAAGCATGGGGTAAGTGAACAGGAAGATAAAATGAGAGTAGAATAAGCGAAGTGAATTCCTCCTTATAAGATCTATTTCGAGTTTCAGTTAAAAAAAGTCCTTATCTTCAAAAGGGATATTGATTTTGCAAATTAAGATGTAGCAGATAAAATTGATAAAGATAGAAGATGCCGTCATGCATATTATGATATATGATATTATTATAATACCTTGTCGGCACAATTATCATTCAGTTTATTGAGTCAGGCTATCAGTATTATTGTCTTGCTTGTTACAAATTTAGTATGTAGCTGAGCGATATTTTCGCTATAACACCGATCTGTACTCAGATCATTTCGCTTGCATAGAAGGCGCATTCTATTAGAACAACGAAGCAATTTATCTAACAAAGCAGATAAGAACTAGAATATTAGGTCGCGCCTACAGTGCGTAGGGTTTGCGATTAAGTAAGTAGTGAAGGTCCCTCTAAATTTATCAACGAAAGTGCAAAAACTATCTATCATCATTCCTGCTTATAATGAGGCACGTACGATCTGTCATATACTTACAGAAATAGAACAAGTGAATTTAATAAATCATATAGAAAAAGAGGTTATTGTTGTAAACGATAGTTCTACAGATAATACTGAGCAGGTAGTACAAGATTTTATTGAACGCGGCCAAAGAGATATTTTGTTCATTTCTCATTCGGTAAACCAAGGCAAAGGCGCCGCAATCCATACTGGTATCAAGCATGCTACTGGCGATTTTATAGTAGTACAAGATGCAGACTTAGAGTATGATCCCAATGAGTTTAACTTGTTACTCCGCCCAGTGACTGATGGACACGCTGATGTTGTGTACGGCTCTCGTTTTATGGGAGGTAACGCACACCGTATACTGTTCTTTTGGCATTCAATAGGCAATAGATTCCTAACTTTTGTCTCCAATATGTTTACTAATCTAAACCTAACGGATATGGAAACTTGCTATAAGCTTTTCAAGAGAGAACACTTACAACAGATAAATTTTAAAGAAAAGCGCTTTGGCTTTGAACCTGAAGTAACGGCTAAAATTAGTCGTATTCCAAATATCAGAATATATGAAGTGGGCATTTCATACTACGGTCGCACTTATAGCGAGGGTAAGAAAATTAATTGGAAAGATGGAGTCAGAGCGATCTATTGCACACTAAAGTATAACCTTTGGGATAAGTAACTTTTTTATGAAGCCACTGATTGTAAAAACAGCACTTATCAGCGTTACATTTATAGGACTTTTGATTCTTGCAGTTACTTCGTTTCATTATACACCAGCAACTTACGATTTTGGATGGGAATATGGTAACATTGCTGCTTCGTTAGTAGAAGGGCAAGGTTACGCAGAAGCGTTTGGCGGCTCTACCCATCTTACAGCATGGATGCTCCCTGTAAACACGCTCATCTATGCGGCAATTTTCATTCTCTTTGGAGTAAAGACTGAAGCCGCAATGTGGTCATGTGTTGTATGTAGTTGTGCTTTGTGGACTGGCGGGGCGTATTATTTGTATCGAGTCAGTTGTGTTGTCTCAGAAAAAGTTGCCTTACTACCTATTTGCATATTAGGGTGTCTCCTGCTTACCAATAGACTGCTAGTAATTTCATTTTCACTGCCGTACACAAAAAGATGAGAAAGATATTGCGTTGGGATTGGATTTTCAAAGAAGAGAAAAGATCGGCAATTTTGTAGTTGCTACACATACTTAATTACCGATCTAGTGATATGATTTT
>JBASAY010000144.1:0-4522 GCA_049650865.1 Tunicatimonas sp. | reverse complement strand
GGTGGTTGCTGCTATTTATTAATCGCCTGATCAATCAATGAGCGGATGAAAGTTGTTTTTAAGCAGTGGGCTCACCAACAATTGCGCTACAACGCTTACTTCCGCCGGAAGCTACGAGCGGTGCAGCAGCAGAAAGATTTAGCCTTTGATGAGATTGGACGCCTGCAGAACGAACGGTTTCTTAAGCTAATCACCAAGGCTTACGAAAAGTCGCCGTTCTACCGCGACCTTTACGACCGGGCTGGGGTGAACATGCGTCAGGTGCAGACGGTAGACGATATCGAGCAACTCCCCATTATCACCAAGGCCGACCTGCGCGACAACGTAGACGACATATTTATTGGCCAGCGGTTTAATCAGGTAAGGGCCTACACCAGCGGCACCTCGGGCTCGCCGCTACAGGTGTACCGCGACTACCGGTCGATGGTAGAAGAGTGGGCTTACCAGTGGCGGCAACGCATTAACTTTGGGCACCAGCCGGGTGACAGGGTGGTGGTGCTGCGGGGAGATTTGCACCGCAATCAGTTTGAGCAGTACGATCCGTTTACCCAAACCCTCTACCTGTCTAGCTACCACCTGCGTAACGAGCGGGCTACCTGGTACTATAACAAAATCAGAAGCTTTGCTCCCCAAGCAATGTACGCTTACCCTAGTTCGGCCGAATCGCTGGCCAGCCTGTTCCAGGCACTGGGGAAGACGGTGGTGGTTCCAAGAATTTTCACCTCTTCCGAAACGCTGTACGCCCACCAGCGCTCCAAAATCGAGCAGACTTTTTCTGGCCAGGTGGTTGACTGGTACGGCAACGCCGAGCGCAATGTGGCCCTGGAGCAAAGCACCGACGGCTGGTACGATGAACTTCCCCTGTACTCGCTTAACGAGTACCACGACCGCTATACGGTAGGAACCAGCCTGATCAATTTCAGCCTTCCTCTTATTCGCTACCGCGTAGACGACGTGATCCAGCTAGACGCATCTAACCGGGATAAGCCGATGGGCTACCGCCGCGTCAGGTCTATCCAGGGGCGCAACGATGATGTCCTTTTGCTTCCCGACGGTAGCCGGGTAAGCATGATCTGGGGCGCTTTTGACCGGGTACCCTATCTTAACCGCGCTCAGATTATTCAGGAAGAGCTGTCCGCATTTCACCTTAACCTGGTGGTGCGCCCCGAGTTTAACGAGCAGCACGAAGCCTTTTTGCGGCAAAAGCTCGTTGAGTTTGTAGGGGCGGGCGCCCATTATACGTTGTCGTACGTAACCGAAGACCAAATTATTAAGGCGCAATCCGGAAAGTATAAACTCATTGTCAACCGTCTGCTAAACCAGCGGCAACCCACTCCCGCCACCGTCCTCTTCTAACAAAAGCCTCTAGCGGTGGCTATCTTCGTTCTCCAGCATGCTTAGGTAGCTGTAGTAGCGGCTGCTGGCAATATCCTCGCGCTCTACCGCCTCGCGTACGGCGCAGCCGGGCTCGTGCGTATGGATGCAGTTATGAAAGCGGCATTCGCCCAGCAAGTCGCGCATCTCCGGAAAGTAGTGGCCCAGCTCCCCGTCCTGAATGTCTATCAGCCCTAGCTCCTTAATCCCCGGAGTGTCGATAACAAAGGTAGCATCACCCACCAGAAACATCTCGGCGTAGGTGGTGGTATGCACGCCTTTATTGGCAAAGTTCGACACCTCGGCGGTGCGCTGCTGGGACGCGTCGGGGGCAATTTGGTTGAGCAGCGTAGATTTTCCTACCCCCGAGTGGCCCGAAAGCAGACTTACCCGGCCCTCGATAATGCTACGCACCGGAGGTACTACCTCTTCCGAAAGTGCCGAGATGGCCAGACACCGGTAGCCGAGTGAATCGTACAGTTCCATAAGTTCGTCCTGCCCGCGGTGTTGCTCTTCGCTCAGCAGATCAGCCTTGTTGAACAATACCACCGCGGGAATTCGGAACGACTCGGCCGACACCAGAAAGCGATCAATAAAGCCCAACGAAGTGCGGGGGAAGACCAAAGTGGCTACCAGAATCGCCTGATCAAGATTGGCGGCTAACAGGTGCCCATGGTACGCCTTGCGGGTCGACTTGCGGATAATGTAGTTGTCGCGCGGCAGGATGTCGGTAATTATCCCGGTGTTTTCTTGCGGATCTTCAATTTCCAGAATCACCCGATCGCCCACGGCAATGGGGTTGGTTACCTTCAGTCCCTTGGTTTTAAATTTACCCCGTAGGCGACAAGCGTAGGTGTAGTCGTCGACCAGCACCTGATACCACGAGCCGGTAGACTTCATCACTAAACCTTCCATAGGGTTAAGATAAAAGTTGGTTAGACACGTACTCTACAATACTTGCGGTGGCTCCCTGGTGGTCGGCAACAAATTGTTGGGTAGTAGACGCTGCTCGCTGGCGTTGTTCTGGGTTGCGGTGGTGCATAAGAAATTTTAGGCGAAGTTCCTGACTATCAGCCACTGTGAACGCTCCGCCTAGTTTAAGCAAAGAATTGGCTTCGTTTACGTGGCGGTAGCTACGGTTGCCGAAGTAGATCGGCATCCCGAAGGTAGCCGGTTCGAGCACGTTGTGCAAGCTTTTACCGAACGCTCCCCCCACGTAGGCAAAGTCGCCGTAGCGATACAAAGCGGTAAGCATCCCTACGTTGTCGATGAGCAGCACGCGGTAATTGGCCACCGTCTCGAGCTTCGCCCGCGAGTAGCGAACCACCTGGTAGGGGATGGCCTCTTCGATCCGGGCCAGTTCGGCTTCCTCAATCTGATGCGGAGCAATAATGAACTTGAGCTCGTCGGTGAATTCACGCACCAGCGGTAGCAGCGCGTCGTGGTCCGGGGGCCAAGTGCTACCCGCTACAAATACCGGTTCGTTCCCCTTAAACCTGGCGGCTAGTTCTACTTCACCGGCTTGGCTAGCCAGCGCTGCCACCCGGTCGAAGCGGGTGTCGCCCGCTATCGTAGTTTGGTCTATTCCGATCTTAGCCAGCAGGTCGGCGGTGCGTTGGTCTTGCGCAAAGTAGTGCGTAAACAGGCGCATGGTGCGGCGGTAGAAGCCTCCGTACCACCGAAAGGCAATGTGATCGGGCGCAAGCAGCGTTGATACCGAAACGGCGGGCACCCCCTGCCGACGGAGCGCCCGCAGGTAACCGTACCAGTATTCGTACTTAACAAAGAAAGCCACGGTAGGTCGAACGAGCCGCACGAATTGCTGGGCGTTGCGCCAGCCGTCGAAGGGCAGGTAGCTCACCAGATCAGCAACCGTGTAATCACGGCGTACCTTATAGCCCGAAGGTGAAAAGAAGGTAAGCACAATCTGCGCGTTAGGATAGCGGGTGCGTAATGCTTCAATAAGTGGGCGCCCCTGTTCGAACTCCCCCAATGAGGCGCAATGGAACCAGAAGCAAGGGAGTTCGGGGTTGCGGTGAACTGCAAACTGCTTAATTCCTTGAAAAACTCCACGCTGGCCGCTAAGCAACTCCCGGCATTTGATAGAAAAAATTGCGAAAGCCCTTAGTATTAACTTGACACCAAGTATAGCAATATAGTACAAAATCATACCAGGAACAGTCGGACAGATAACATAGGTAACGTGGTAGCAACGTGTTATTGCGATAAGCCAATTACAGTCGAATTGTTGTCAGCAAGCGTGTAGAAAAGGAAATAAGCCTCCCCTGCCCAGTTGCAAAGCGGAGAAAAACTACCCTGTACGTTCTACGTGCTTTTACGCTTTTTGGTACTACTCAGAACCTGCATATTCAGCAAACTATACAATAATACAAACTCTGATGAACCTTTGGTCATTTGTTAAGAAGAACAGCGTCTTTGTCGGTGTTGCTCTTACCGCCTGTTTAATTGGACTGAGCTCGATACTCACTTTCGTGAGCAAATACGAAGCAACGGCTTTTGACGAAACAAAAGAAGAAATTGCGAAAACCAAGGAGAAAGTAGAAAGTATGCTCTTAGCTATGGGCGAGATGGATAAGGCAGCCAGGGGGTTTACGATCACTCCAGACGAAAAATTTCTAAGGCCCTTCGGGGGAGTAGGGAGTACCTTCCGAGCAGATACTGATACACTTGAAGCGCTCCTCGAAAAGCACAATTTTCCGCATATGGAGAGCTTTTTAAAAGCAGACCAGGGCCTTAACGGCTATTATGATATTTTGCAGGAACAAATAACATTGATGGAGCAGGGAGATAAGGAAGGGGCAGTAGCGATACACGACAGCGATCCCGGTTTTGAGGTGTGGAAGACGTGGCATGCGTTTGCCACCGAAGCTATGCAGTTCGAGCAGGCTCGCTATGAAGCGGCCAAAGCGCGCAACGAGAACCTTTTGAAGCTTGCATCCGTGATGCAAATTTTACTAATGGTTATTGGTGCTCCCACCCTTTTCCTCGTGGCGTATCAGCTTCGCCGGTCGGCTCGGCGGCGGGTAGAGCTTTTCAGCGAACTGGCCACCAGCCAGCAGCAGTACTTGTTTGCGCATCAGGACCAGGAAGCTCAACCTGATGAGCGAAGCATCATCACACGTCTGAT
>JBASAY010000143.1:0-39849 GCA_049650865.1 Tunicatimonas sp. | reverse complement strand
GCACTGGGTGATATCTCGGCAGGCAGTCGTACGCTAAGCCTGCACATGCGGGAGGACGGTCTTTGGGTAGACAAGCTCATCGTAACCAACGACGCGGGTTACACCCCCGACGCCAACGCCCGCCTCGCTGCGGGGAGTAAACGGGTTGGTGATACACTGCCAGACAATCTGGCACCGGGGTTAACCGTATATCCCAATCCCAGCACGGGCACGGTGCAGGTGGTGCTACCGGAAAAAGCGCTGGTGCAGGTGCACAATAGCCTGGGACAGTTGGTTTTGGAGCGGCAAATAGTGGCCGGGCATTCCAGCTTAGACCTCTCTGAACTAAGTCGTGGGGTGCACATGCTTAGCGCCACCACCGTGCAGGGGCAACGTGAGGTGAGACGGTTGCTTTTAGAATAGCACGCAAAGTGGCGTAGTCCGCTAAAAGTAATGAGAAGGGAGAGCGTTAACCGCTTTCCCTTTTTAAACTTTTCTCCTTTAATCTATTAGGATATAGAAAACTTTTTCTAATTTGCCGAAAGATATACATACCAAGAGTCTTACTTTTTTGTACTACTTATATCGTCCATTCTCCGGTTAGTCTTTTTCTGCCGGTTGCTCTCATCGCTCGCTCAATACTATCTGTCGGTTCGGCTAAGTGAACCTGTTTTGCCAAAGTAGCCTACGCCTGATTGGTAACGTCACGAATACTTATTCGCTCAGCATCACGCTATTCGCCCTCCGTTTGCCGTCAAGACCAGTGTCTGCGGTGCGAAAGGCTATGCTTAGTGTGCAGACGAAAAGAAGCACGAACACTTCAGCAAAAAACTGCTGTAGCATAACACGCTAAGAATTTACGTCCAAAATGCTTTAAATGTAATATCGAGCAAACCCCTCAACCACCATGATCCACCGACTATTACTCGCCTTTATTATCCTGTCAACTTCTGTCAGCCCTTTGTTTGCCCAGGTGCCTGCCTTCCCCGGGGCCGAAGGGGGCGGGGCCGTATCCCAGGGCGGACGCGGCGGAAAGATCATCGAAGTGACTAATTTGAACGATAGCGGACCGGGTAGCCTGCGGGCAGCTTGTGAAGCGAGCGGTCCACGAACGGTAGTCTTCCGCGTGGGCGGCACGATCAACCTCAAGAGTGCCATTCGGGTCTTCTACTCGTACCTTACCGTGGCCGGACAAACGGCTCCGGGCGACGGCATCCAGATTATTGGTCCCGACAGTAAGGAAGACCTCTTTCTAGTTTGGGAAGCTCACGATATCATCATCCGCTACCTGCGGTTTCGTCACGGGTTCACCAACAGTGTGAAAGTACAGGCGGGCGGTTGTTACAACGGGGGCAACGGAAGCTACAACGTGATCATCGATCACTGCTCGTTCCAGTGGGGCATGAATGATCTGGCCGGTGCATGGTCAGAAGATAAACGGGTGCATAACTATACCTTCTCGAACAACATCTTCGCCGAAGCGCTAAAGGTACACAGCACTAATTTGATCTTCGGGTCAAACACAAATGCCGAGGAAATTGTGAATATGGACATACACCACAACTTCTTCGGAAACTCTTCGCATCGCTCTCCTCTGTTCAAGGGCAAAAGCTGTCGGGTGATCAATAACATTATGTACAACCCTGGTTGGTACGCAACCGGAATAGCCGGTGGAGTAACTATTGACATCATCGGCAACGAGTACAAGCAGGGACCTACGGATATGGCTAGTGGGCGCAATGAGGTGGCTTGGCGCTCTGACTACGACGGCCCCAATAGTGGTCCTAGCGGTCCGCCTTCTATCTATATTGCTGAAAACAAGGGGTGGTCAGTGAGTAGCCCTGCTGATAACAACTGGTCGATGATTGAGAAGTGTGCCGTATGGGACCCTTCCAATGAACTTCTGAACCAAAGTTTTCGCCGAAATAGCCCGCAAGAAGGTAGCGGGCCATCAGTCAGTATACAGAACGTCAATACGCTAGCCAGTCAACTAGTGAATCACGTAGGGGCTTCTCAGCGTCTGGATGCTTCTGGCGAATGGATATTTACTAGGGATGTGGTTGATCAGCGGATTATCAAAGACTATCAGCAGAATACCGGCTTTATCCCCAACCACGAAGACGAGGTAGGTGGATTTCCTGTATTGAACGGGGGAACCCCATACCCCGATGAAGATCGCGACGGTATGTCCGATGTTTGGGAAGCGGCCTACGGATTTGATCAGAACGATGCCGCTGACGGCAATCAGGACGCCGACGGGGACGGCTATACCAACGTAGAAGAATTTCTGAACGGTACCACCCCCGGTTCGGTTAGCCCCCCCACTGATGCTACGGTATACCAGGCTGAAGATGCCGCATACAATCCTGGCTCGGTTGATACGCAGCACGAAGGCTACACGGGAAGCGGCTACGTGAACACTGACAACCAAGTCGGCAGCTACGTGGAGTGGACAGTGAGCGTATCTGAAAAAGCTACCTATCCAATAGAAGTCACCTACGCCAACGGGGCCAGCCAAAACCGCGACATGGGGGTGTCGGCTAACGGCCAAACCGTTCATCAGTCGGTTGACTTTAGTGCTACCGGTTCGTGGAAGAACTGGCAAGTCACTTCGTTTAACGTGCCGCTATCCGTTGGAAGCAATAAGATACGGCTCACTTCCAATACCAGCAGCGGGGCTTCCAATTTGGATAAGCTTGCGGTAGGTGAAGCTAGCGCCACCGATCCAGCTTCCGGTACCACCACTATATACACCATCCGAGCGCGGGGCCTGCAGGGCACCGAGGAGATGGCTTTGCTGATCGGGGGCGAAACGGTACAAAGCTGGACGGTGAGCAAGAGCCTTCAAAACTATAGCTACACGGGTGGCGAGTCGGGCTCGGTACACGTCGCCATTACCAATGATCAGGGGGTGAACCATGACCTAGTGGTGAATAAGCTCACCGTAGACGGCACGGTGTATCAGGCTGAGGCGCAGGCGGTGAATACCGGAGTGTGGCAAAAAGGTAGCTGCGGGGGCACCAAGTCAGAGTGGCTACACTGCTCGGGCTACATCGAGTTTGATCTGAACAGTGCCAATGCTCGGCAGGCTAACCTAAAGCAGAAGCCAGTCTTAAACCAAACCAGCAGCGAAGTGCTGATTTATCCTAATCCTAGCGCCACCGGTAGCTTCGTGGTAGCGGGCGCAACTGAGGATAGCCAAGTTGAAATGCACGACTTGCAAGGCAAAAGTATCGTGCTGAATCAGATTCTTGATCAACAACTGCTACGGGTGCGACCCCGAAAAAGATTATCTACCGGCTTGTATATTGTACGAGTGCAAGAAGCTGGCGCCTCTACTCAGTACAAACTGGCGGTAAAATAACAATTCTTCATGCACTCACCCTACCCCCTTATTTTAAACCATCATCTAACTTCAACCACCATGACACTAATCAAACACCTTGTAGCATGCTTACTGCTCGCCCAGCTGCTGATCGGTAGCGCCCTGGCCCAAAGCACCAATACGATTACCTATCAGGCAGACGATAGCAATTTCCCTAATCCGGAGAGGGGATGGTTTGTCTTCAAGGAACTCAAACCAACGTACGCTACCAATGCCAACAACTGGGCTACCGCCGCACTCCTAGACACCTACTATGCGCGAGGGTACCGGCTGGTGAAGCACATTATCCGGATTCCTACTACGTCGGGCGACTTGCCACAGGACTTTCTTGACAAGATGAGTCAAGAAGCTGCTCTAGTTCGAAGCAAGGGGATGAAGATATTCTACAGGTTTAACTACAACTGGAACCACAGTGTGAGCAACGAGGACGCCCCTACCGACATCACCGTCGAGCACCTGGAACAGTTAGAACCCTTTTTCAGCGAAAACGCTGACATAATTGCCTGGATGGAGATGGGTTTCATCGGCTACTGGGGCGAGATGCACACCTCCACCAGCGGCCATATTGTGGAAAAAACGGTAGGACTGTCCGATAGCGGCAAGAAAATTTTGTACAAAGCGCTGGACGTTTTTCCTGCGGATAGAGTAATTGGGGTTAGATATCCCCAGATCATTTTTAGAGACCCAAATGAGTATGGGTCATTAGGATTTCAAACTCCATTGAATGAAGATAACGCCTATGATGGCACCTATCAATCGCGGTTAGCCGGTTGGTACGCTAACTTCGGAGCGGGCGAAAAGCTGTGGCACGAAGATCAGGAATACGCGACGCAGTGGGCACCGTCTACGGAATTTGTTCCTCAGTGGGCGCACTGCGACCATTTTCAGGACCTGACGATGGATTCTTACGAGTGGCTAGACGATGCCAAAAAGTTTCACTACGTAGCCTTGAGCAACCCTCAGGACGAAAACCACACCTACGATATCTACGAACGTTGGGTGCAAGACGGGGTCTACGATGACTATGAGAAGTATCTGGGCTATCGCTACGAACTGGTGAGTAGCCGCCTGAACGCGGAGGTGGCCCCGGGTGAGCAGCTAACTGTCTCGCTAACGGTAGCAAACCAAGGGTGGGCCCGGCCGGTTAACCCCCGGCGGGTGGAAGTGATCTTGCGCCACCCGACTACGGGTGAGGTGTGGGCTCTTGAAGTAACGCCCTCCACGGACTTTCGTTTGTGGTTCCCCGGAGCGGGTCAAGAAAAAGAGCTGGCTATTTCGCTATCCGTTCCGGATGATACCCCGGCGGGTGCGTATGAGGTGCTCCTGAATCTGCCTGATCCGGCACCTTCGCTGCGCGATGACCCGCGCTACAGCGTTCGCCTAGCGAACCAGGATACGTGGGAACCCGAAACAGGCTATAACCAGCTCAATGCTATCCTCACCGTTGGAGGAACCGCCGATACTCCCCCGGTTTCGGTACCTACTGGAGAGGACGTAATTATCTACAACACCAATGGTTCGGAAGACGAAAGTGCCTGGACGGTAGTAGAAGACACACCCAACAATCTAGACCCTACCCACATGGTCCTGCAGAACGGTTTGATCCGGATTACCTACCCCGCCCTACGTGGGCAGCCCGGTACTACGGGATTTACTGGCAACGAGAAGGCTGCTCATCTTCTTCATCTTAAGCAGGGTACGGAGTACGTGTTAGCCCAAGATGGTGACTTCGGAGACTGGATTTACGTGGGAGGAAGCTTTACGGATGATCCTACCGGATTCAAGATTGTGGAGAATACGTCGGATAGGTGTAAGATTGTTTTAGAGTTTGACAATCATCGGATGAGTGCCGAAGACAATAGCCTTAATCCGTGCAAAAAGTACGTGACGCTGCAGAAAGGTCACTACGGATACACCGTCTTTATGGAGGTCGAGAAAGCTTCCTTCGGTGAATACGAAGCTGGTTTTGGGGGAAGTGCTTCCCATCTATTTACTTACAGCGATCGGTATGGCTACCGTTGGAAATCGTCAAACCCGGCTCCGGGAGGATGGAATTATCAGTTCTTACGTCGAGAAGATCAAGCCGAAGGCTCCTGGTGGTCGGCCGGGGTAGCGTTTGAGCAAGGCTATTATCGGCTGGTAGCTATCAAGCCCACTACTGGCCCTACCCCGGCATTTCGGGCTTATCAGTTTAAAGGCGGACTTACTGCCGGTTTAATACGCTACTCTTGGTCCGACAAGTTCAGTGACTATGAGACTTATATCGCGGCGGTGCCTTACAATGGGGCTGATGCTAATAGCATAACTGTCGAGAACAATACGGCTGTTGTGAACGTGCCGCAAGACGGCAGCTACACAATTTACTCTAAGATAGAAGAACTCGGACCAGCCGAAGACCGAAATAACAGTGGTCAGCAGGGCGACTCACGACGCTACGAAATTGTTGCGCAAGATGTTAATTTGAAGGCGGGTGACAACTACGTAGGAGTTGCCGAGACTACCTTAACAGACCTGGTGGTCGTGCCGGTATCCAATGGAATCAACTTTCCTCAGGACGTTGCGGCGATCTATCAGAATGACATCGCTCCCGAGAATCCTACACCTCCTTCGGTAGCTACCTACACCATCCGAGCGCGCGGCCTGCAGGGCACCGAAGAGATGGCTTTGCTGATCGGGGGCGAAACGGTACAAAGCTGGACGGTGAGCAAGAGCCTTCAAAACTATACCTACACGGGTGGCGAGACCGGTGCGGTGCGCGTGGCGATCACCAACGACCAGGGGGTGAACCATGACCTAGTGGTGAATAAGCTCACCGTAGACGGCGCGGAGTACCTGGCCAAAGAACAGGTCATCAACACCGGGGTGTGGCAAAAAGGTAGTTGCGGGGGCACCAAGTCAGAGTGGCTGCACTGCTCGGGCTACATTGAGTTTGATCTGAACAGTGTCAATGCTCGTACCCAAAATGTTCTAACCAAGCCAGCGGGTTCGGTTTCAGAGCCCTATTCCGAGATTCTACTCTACCCTAACCCGGCGCAAAACACGCTTCACGTTCGGGGCAACCTGTCTGAAATTCTCCTAAGTGTGCGAGACCAACGGGGGCGTCTGGTGCAACAGCAGTGGATGGGTGGTAAAAATGCGATCGATATCAGTCGACTAAGCCCGGGCCTGTACGTAGTTTCGCTGGAATCGGCTGAGAGAAAGGTTTTTCGGAAGTTGGTCAAACAGTAAGCGATGAAGCAAAGCTATTCGGCTTTGGCCTGGTACACCCGCACGTAGTCGATGAGGTACTGTTGCGGAAGCACGTTCTTATCCACGCCCTGCACTCCGCCCCAGGCCCCGCCAAAGGCGAAGTTCATCAACAAAAAAAAGGGTTGGTCGAAGGGCCACTCTTCTACCCCGTCGCCCGTTTGTTTGGTCACCGTAAACACCCGGTCGTCGTCAATAAAAAAGTCAATTTGCTGGGTGTTCCACTCCACGCCGTAGGTATGAAATTCATCATCCCCACTCGGTAAATAGGTGCCCTCGATCTTTTGCGTGCCGCGGGTGTGGTTATAGGCTTCGGTGTGGATGGTGGTGAACACCGTATCGGCATTGTAGCCCACATTTTCCATGATATCGATCTCACCGCAGCGCGGCCAGCCCGCATCTGCTATGTTTTCGCCCAGCATCCACAGGGCGGGCCAGGTGCCTAAACCGTTGGGAAGCTTCGCGCTGATCTCCACCTTGCCGTACTGCCACGACTGCTTGCCCCGCGTGGTCACGCTGGCCGAGGTGATCTCCCGGGTTTCCCCGTCAACCACGGCACTATCTCGCCGGGCCTCGATAACAAGGTGATCACCGTCTACCCGAACATTTTCCGGCCGATTGGTATAATACTGCAACTCATCATTGCGAATAAACCCCTGTTCGTAGCCCCACTTGTTAGGATCGGGGGCACCCTCGTAATCAAATTCATCGCTCCACACCAGCTCCCACTGGGTGTCGGACAGGGTAGGCACCGAGGCTTCGGAAGCTGACTGGTCGTTGCTGCGGCAAGCAACCAAACCGACCAGTAGAAGTAAACGGAGTGAGTTTAAAAAAGCATTCATGGGCTGGTACGTTTGGTGCTAAAGGTAATCCATCGTGCTTGCGTGGTGGAGTTGATTTTTTCAACCCCAGCGGGGGGCGGATTGTTGGGGCAGGAGGTAAAAAAGCCAGCTCTCCTGGGGTTAAGCTGGCTTTTAATACGCTAGGTCTGCGCAATGCTTGCGTGAAGCTACTGCTCGAGTTCCTCGAGGTACCAGAACTCCTGGTCTTCATTCGTAGGAGCACCTTGCTCGATAAGCGACCAATTATCGTTGCCACTGGTCGTAAGGGTTACGCCCTCCGGCCACTGTGGCACCAGGCGCACTTTTCCGTCTTCTGCCTCTTCTATCTTCCACTTCTGGGTTGTCCAACCCTGGTAAGCCGCTTGGTACACCGGGGCGTCGGTTTGTTGGCCGTCTGAGGTAAGCACCCGGTTCTGCGGCCACTCAGGTGACAAGGTATACCAACCCACCTCCACTTCGGTGGCCGTCCACCGCTGGGTGGAGTAGCTGGTGTCTAGGTCAGCTTGAAGGGGGGTAACCCACTCTTCGTCGGTGCCGTCGGCGGTAAGGTAACGACCCGAAGCGGCATTCTTGATGCGGTAGTTTGCTGTGGAAAGAACCGGCGGGTTGGTAACGGCGGTGCTGTCTTTTTGATACACCCGTACGTAGTCAAAGTCGGCGTACTGCGGCCAAACCGAAGCATCCGTAGGTGCCTGGGCCCAGTCACCACCTACCACTACGTCCAGAATCAGGTACATGGCCTCCTCGGGCATAAAACTGTCGGTATCGTTGGCCGACCAGGTTTTGGTAAGCAGTCCGTCGATGTACCAGCGAATCTCTTCGGGCTCCCACTCCATCACGTACTCGTGAAACGCCTCACCCGGAAGCTGACCGTCGGCCAGCACCGTGGTGGTTACGTCGAACGCCCAGTCGGGCCAGCGGCCGCCGGTGGTGCCGTCGTAGGGCGTGGTGCCGTAGTGCACGGTTTGGTGCACCCGATCGGGTTCGCGTCCGATCATCTCGATGATGTCAATTTCAGGGGGCCACGCTCCGGCGCAGGGGTTAACCCCGTCGCAGGGAGTGTTCAGTAGCCAGGCGGCGGTGTGGGTTCCGGGGGTAGAGGCAGTACGCACGCGCACGGCTACCCGTCCGTAGGTAAACTCAAACTTATCTTTACTCAGCACCTTGCCGCCCGTAAAGTTACGATCACCTACGCTGTTATCGTCGGCACGAATGCGCAGCATGCCGTTCTCAATGGCGACGTTATCGGGCGATAGGTACGCCAAGTCGTTGTTGATACCGCTGGGGGCATCCACCACGGTCCATTTGCTCTCGTCGAACCCATTAAATTCATCGTTCCACACCAGGTTCCAATCCCCTACGGTAGAGTCAGGAACGTTGGTGGTGGGGGGCACCTCTCCGTCGGGATACAACCAGGGGTAGAGTTCTTCGCAACCGAAAGAGGCGATAACTAGTGTGATGAGAAGGAGACTTCTGCTTATTTCTCTCATGGAATCAAATAGTTGTAGGTTGAATAATAAAACAAGTCTAACCAGTGAACCGGTTAGACTTGTTGAACATACACATTACAATGCAGGAAGCAAAGCTTAAACTTAATCTATTCTTAGTCTAGTGCCCACGGCACTAGCCTATTGCTTTGGCAGCTTAAAACGATCCGAAGTCGATGTAGCCGGGGCAGTCGATACTTTCAGTGAAGCTACCCGCTCCGCAGGTACCCTGCCACGCTCCCGTATTAGTGGCGCGCGATTCAGCCTGCCGGGTGGTGCTACCCACCTGTACATAATCGATGACCGCGTCTCCTATGTTATCGTCGAACTGTACCTTTACGTTCTTACCGGCTACGCTGCCCGAGTAAGTATAGTCGCTCATACTGGTCGACATGGTCCAATTGGCTACTTCGCTATCATCTACCAATAGCCGGATTACTCCTCCGCTGATGGTGCCACGGGCGCGCACGGTAACTGTGCCACTGCCTCCGCCGGTTCCACCACCGGTACTGCCAAACTTAATTTCTCCGGGGCAGTGGATGTATTCCGAGAAGCTACCACCGCAGCTGCCGTTTTGCCAAACCCCCGTGTTCACCGATTGGGCTTCGGCTTGGTAGGTCGTACCATCGGCTTCCAGGTAGTCAATTTGCACGTCTTGGCCGCTGTTGTCATCGAAGCGCAGCTCAAGAGATTTGCCCGATACGTTGCCTGAGTAGTAATAGTCGCTCATGCTGGTGGTGAGGTTCCAGGTCTGCACGGTGTTGCCGTCTACCTTAAGCTTTAATTGCTCGCCACCGGCGGTACCCCGAGCGCGCACCTTCACGTTGCCTGACCCACTGGGAGGGGGCGGGGTGCCACGTTTGTACACCCGCACGTAGTCGAAGTCAGCGTACTGGGGCCACACCGACGCGCCGGTAGGCGCTTGGGCCCAATCACCGCCCACCACAACATCCAGAATAAGAAACATCCTTTCGTTGGGCATAAAACTGTCAGAATTATTAGGCTGCCAGGTTTTAGTAAGGTTGCCATCAATGTACCAGCGGATTTCGTTGGCTTCCCACTCTACTGCATACTCGCGAAAGGAAGCGCTCGGCGCTGGTGATAGTACGTTGGTTGTTACGTCAAAGTCCCAGTTAGGCCAGCGCCCCCCGGTAGTTCCTGAATAAGGGGTGGTGCCGTAGTGCACGGTTTGGTGCACGCGGTCGGGCTCGCGGCCGATCATCTCGATGATATCAATTTCAGGGGGCCACGCACCGGGGCAGGGATTAACCCCGTCGCAAGGGGTATTCAGTAGCCATGCGGCCGTGTGGGTGCCCGGAGTAGAAGCGGTGCGAACCCGCACCTCAACGCGGCCGTACAGCATATCGAATTTGCCTTTACTAAGTACTTTACCTCCCGAGTAGGGCTCACCACCCCGCGCGGTGTTGTCAGTTCGGATGCGCAGATTGCCGTTTTGAATCCATACATTTTCTGGGGTAAGATACGCTAGGTCATTGTTGATACCGCTGACCGCGTCGACCTTGGTCCACTTACTATTGTCAAAGAAATTGAATTCGTCGCTCCACACCAGCTCCCAGCTGGCATCGCGCGAACTACTTGCCGAGGGGCTCTTTCCCTCCTGTTCAGTCGCTTCTAAGTTAAGCGTAGCCTCTTGCAGAGCAGGTTCTTCCTGACAGCCCATCAGCGTGCAGACTGCCAGAAATAGCGAAGAAACTGTGTAACGTAGATTTGTCATAGTAATTAAGTTAGTGAACTAAAATTAGAAAAGTGTTAAAAGCGGTTAACTATAGACCGTCTATTTTGCAAAGTACAAGTCCGGTGTGCTAGATACAATTATATATTTGTGTATAGATAACACTGTGTAAATCATAAATTTTTATCAAGAATTAGTTATAGTTTTTTCTGAAATCTATTTTGTTAGGCTGTCCTATTACAATTTTGCAATATGAAGCTCACACGGATGACGCATTAACTTCGGGCGACCTGTCGCCGAACCTTAGCTTGCCATAATTACAAAGCAAAAATTTACGTTTCGTTTCTCTGCTTAATTACAAAGAGACAGCGGATAGCCTTCTGTGGCTGCTCGATAGATACATAAAGAGTGGTGGAAACAAAGGGGAAGCAAAATCTGAAGACAACCTACCGCTGTACCAGCAGTTCACCGGAGCAACGATCTACTGCTCGCAGCCATTCGTCACGAAGCCTTGGCCAAGGGCGGTTCTAGCAGCCCGTCCCAAGCGATGTCGTGCGAAATGGCATCCGAAAGGGGCAGGTCGTACTTCAGGCTGAACCAGCAGAACTCCAGCAGCGTGAGGTTCTGCGTCAGCATCGGCAGGGGGTCGTCCCACCGAAAGATAACGTCTTGTGCCTTGAGTAAATCGTGTCCCCAGCGCAGTAGCTGCTTCTCCCGGTAGGCCTTCCAGCCGTTGTAGGTTAAGTAGGTAAGCAGGTTGACGCGGGGAAGCGGGTTGCCAGGATACAGCGGTTGCTCGCGCTCGCCCAGCACGGCCGACAACAATTGATCGCTGGATGAAAACAGGTGTAGTCCGCTCACCGTGCGGGGGTTGCACTCGATCACGTACAGCTTGTCATCTTGCTCATCCTTTATAAAGTCGAAGCCGATCTGGCCGTGGTACTGGTACTTCTCGCAAAACTCGCGCACAAATTGCTCGACGAGCGGCTGCTTCACCTCCCGATAGTAAATGCCCGAGCCCTTCCCCAGGTTGTAGGGGTGCTCGTAGGTTACGTGCGCTGTCACCTTACCGTGGTGCACCACCGAGTAGCTACAGTACTCCCGGCCCCGCACAAACCACTGGGCGATCCACGGATAGCGCGCCTGTTGCAACGTGTTCAGCCGCCGTTGGTCGGGGCGCAGCAGCACCTGGGTAGCGAAGCGGGAGTACACGGGTTTAAATACGTAGTAGGGAGCGTCGTCCTGCAGCAGCGTAACGTCTTCCGGGCCCTGTAACAAAAACGTAGGAGGCGCCTTGATGCAGCAGTCAGCGGCCAGGTGCACGAAGTCCCACTTATTGTGCAACAGCTTGAGCTTGGCAAAATTGTCGCAAAACACGGTGCACAAATCTTCCAGTTGATGGCGGTAGCGGGCAATGTAGAAGGTCTCTTCGTAGGTGGGCACTAGCAGATCGATGTGGTGCCGCTGCACGGCCGCGCGCAAGCACTGTACGTACTCTTGGGGGCGGTGCGCCACGGGCGGGGTACGCACGTAGCGGTGCACGTAGCGCGAGTGCCGCCCAATCGGAAAGTACAGACTGTCGGCTAAGTAGATTTGAACCGCCGGGCCGTGCAGCAAGCGGGCCAGCTCCAGGGCGGTCGGATTTCGGCCGCCCGTAATCAGAATGCGAAGCATAGATAAAAATTAGCGTCTTGCAAAAAATTCGCAAAGCCATAAGCATCTGCCCGAAAAAATGTTTACCGCCCCTGCTAGGGCGTGTTGACATATAGGCTAACGAGGGATTTTGAGGTTAATTTTCGCTTGGTTAAGGCCATAGTGGAACGACACTTGAGAAGCGCGATGCGGGGTGCCCGACCAGGGGGCATCGGGCGCCGAAAGTAACGCAGAACGAGTGGAAATTAGACCAAAATCGCCGTTCCAGTTTATATGTCAACGCGCCCTAGAATGCTCTTGGAACTTTTTATGCATACAGAAGAAGTAGTTTTTACGCGAAGAAGCTCCTTGGAAGGGGGCGATTCACCCCGTTGAGTTACATTTATGTAAGAGTCTTGGGTAGTTGATGCAAAAAATTTTGGATTTGCCCCCTGCTTTTAGGTACCTTGAAGGCAATCGTACCTCCTTTGCTATGGCCAACTTTCATCTGGACGAACCGGCGTACCAAGAAATGCTTAATCTGCTTAACAATCAGCACTTCACCGAAGTGGTGGGCAGCATTGTGGATTTCAACCTGCTGTTCGATGACTACTGGCTGCAAGATTCGGCGGTAATCGAAAACCTGGTGTACCGCCAGGGGCAGTGGGATGTGCACCTGGTATTTGCGCACTACAAAAATCCGTACCGGCTGATTCAGCGGCGCATTACCACCTGCGTGGGGCGTGCCAAAGCCGAAATCCACGCGCACTACATGAAACGACAGGCCGCTAAAGACCAACGGGGTACCCTTACGGTAGACCGCCGCCTGTTCCGATTTAACAGTAACTAAACAAAACTTAACCAATACGTCGGGGGCGTATGCTAGACACCAAACAGAAAATCATCCGGGCGGCCGCTGAATTGTTTCATCAGCACGGGGTGGCCCCGGTGCGTTTGCAGCAAATTGCCGACCGGGCCCAGGTAAGCGTGGGCAACCTGGCCTACCACTTCAAGACCAAGGAAGTGATCATCCTGGCGGTTTATGAACAACTGGGGCAAGAAGTGACCAACATTCTTCAGAAGTTTCGCCAACTGCCCACGCTGTTAGATTTTGACAACCAGCTTTCGCTCTGGCTCGATTTTCAGAGCCGCTATTCATTTTTCTTCGTCACACTGCTTCCCGAACCGGTGGACGCCGCCGCCCAGTCGCGGGCAACCCTGCTATCTCGTTTAAACAGCCAGTTAACCAAGCGCCTGGAGTACCATACCCAACGCCTCATCCTGCAGCCCAACGCGGAAACGGTTACCCTTGCTGAAACCATTGGACTTACGATTACCTACTGGCCACTGTACCGAACCGTCCGTAAGCAGACCATCGCCGACGAGCGAGCGTTTAAGGCGCTGGTCTGGTCCCAGTGGTATCCTCACTTTACTCCGAGAGGCCGCTCCGAGTACCAATCGCTCATCTATCCGTTGCTGTTCCCTTCTTCGTAATAGCTTACTTGATCTTTGTAAAATTTTATAGGCAGTAGTTATTTACTAACAAGTCTCTAAAAACTTAGAAAATATTTTCTAACTGATAAAGCTTTACATATATTATCAAATCATTAATTAAAGTGACAAATAGGGTCTTTCTGTTATAATTTTCGTGCAACTAATACCTTAGATTATGATAAACGTACTATGGCTCCAGGGAGGGGCCTGTAGTGGCAACACAATGTCGTTCCTCAATGCCCAGGAACCCACCGTGGTTGAGCTAGTAACCGATTTCGGTATCAATATTCTGTGGCACCCCTCTATCGGTTTGGAGATTGGCGATCAGGTGGTGGACCTGCTCAACGACTGCATCTCCGAGAAAACAAAACTGGATATCCTGGTCTACGAAGGCTCCATTATCCAGGGGCCGCACGGTAAAGGAACCATGAACTACTTCGCCGACCGGCCCATGAAAGACTGGGTCAAAGAACTCTCTGACGTGGCCCAATTTACGGTCGCCATCGGCGACTGCGCCACCTGGGGCGGCATTCCGGCCGTAGCTCCTAATCCGAGCGAATCGACTGGTATGCAGTTTCTTAAGCGCGACAAGGGCGGCTTTTTAGGAAGCGATTATAAATCGAGAGCCGGATTGCCCGTGATCAACATTCCGGGTTGCCCCGCCCACCCCGACTGGATCACCCAGATTCTGGTAGGCATCTCTACCGGGCGCGCTAAGGATATTCTGTTGGACGACTTTCACCGTCCCAAAACCTTCTTCACCGACTTTGTGCAGTCGGGTTGCCCCAACGTAACCAACTTCATGCAGAAGGTCGACGGGCACTTCGGGAAGCGGGGCGGTTGCCTGTTCTACGAAGTGGGATGCCGGGGGCCGATGACCCGCGCCAGTTGCAACCGTATTCTGTGGAATCGACAGTCGAGCAAAACCCGGGTAAACCACCCCTGCCTGGGCTGTACCGAGCCGGGCTTCCCCCACAATGATTTGAAGAAGGGCAGCGTGTTTAAGACCATGCGCTACCTGGGCATCTTCCCCAAAGAGGTGCCCTCGGGCGAGCGAAAACTGCGTTACTACGCCAAGGCAGGTCTGGAAAAAGTGCTACCTACCAACCGACAACTCACCGAAACATCCAAATAGTTAAACTCACAACTCGAAATACCACATGGAATCGAAAGAATTAAATATATCGCCGGTCGGCCGCGTTGAGGGCGACCTGGACGTGAAAGTATACATGGAGGATGGCGTGGTGACCCGCGCCCACACCCAGGCCGCGATGTTTCGCGGCTTTGAGAAAATCATGCAGGGCAAAGACCCGCAGTCGGGCCTGATCGTTACGCCGCGCATCTGCGGCATCTGCGGCGGCTCGCACCTTTACTGTGCTTCTTCGGCGCTCGACACCGCCTGGAAGACCCAACTGCCACCCAACGCGTTGCTGCTGCGGGCAATCGGACAGGCCACCGAAACCATCCAGAGTATTCCGCGCTGGTTCTACGCCATCTTCGCCACCGACATGGCCAATAAGAAATTCGCCAGCAAGCCGCTGTACCAAGAAGTGGTGAAGCGCTTCGCCGCCTACGTGGGTACCTCCTTCCAGGCGGGCGTTACGGCCAGCGGCCGTCCCGTAGAGGTGTACGCCCTGTTCGGCGGACAGTGGCCCCACTCGAGCTACATGGTGCCCGGCGGTGTCATGTGTGCGCCTACCCTCAAGGATATCACCCGCGCCCACGCCATCATGAATCAGTTTCGCAACGACTGGCTAGAGCCTATCTGGCTGGGCTGCTCGGTGGAGCGGTATCTACAGATTAAGAGCTGGGACGACCTGATGGCCTGGGTACACGAAAACGAGTCGCAGCACAACAGCGACCTGGGTCTGTTTATCCGGGCGGCGCAGGAGTTCGGGCTGGATAAGTTCGGTCAGGGCGTGGGCAGATTCATCGCCTACGGCACCTACCTGCACAAGGATATGTACAACCAGCCCACCATCGAGAGCCGCGCCGCGGCGGTGGTGAGTCCCGGCGGATTCTACGACGGCGAGCGCTACCACGAGCTTGACCATATGAAGATCGCCGAGCACGTGGAGCACACCTGGTTTAAAGATCATAAGGCGGCGCACCCCTGGGACGAGCCGGTACCCACCCCCGTGGGCGACTCCACCGTACTGTCGCACACCGATTTCAACGGCAAGTACAGCTGGTCGAAGGCCCCCCGCTACATGAACCAGGCGGCTGAGGCCGGTCCGTTGGCCCGCGTTATCATGGCGTCTAATCCCGAGAACCGGGAGCACCAGAACCGCGACGGCCTGTTCGGCGACGTGATGAAGCAGAAGGGAGCCAACGTGTTTACCCGGGCGCTGGCCCGCATGCACGAGGCGCCGCGCGTCTACGAATACATCAACCAGTGGCTGGGCGAGATCAACCTCGACGACGAGTTCTACATCAAGCCCGAAGAGCGCGACGGCAAGGGCTGGGGCGCTACCGAGGCCGCCCGTGGCGCACTGGCGCACTGGATCGAGATCAAGAACGGCGTGATTGAAAACTACCAAGTGGTGGCCCCTACCACCTGGAACGTAGGCCCGAACGACGGTGAAGGAAAGCCCGGACCCATTGAGGCGGCCCTGGAAGGAACCGAGATCGAGGACGCTCACGACCCGGTGGAAGTGGGCATGGTCGCCCGCTCGTTCGACTCGTGCCTAGTGTGCACCGTGCACGCCCACGACGCGAAGGACCAACGCGAACTGGCGCGCTTTAAACTGTAGACCATGGCGCAAAATCCGGTTCGCCGAACGGCGCTGATGGGGTTTGGTAACCCGGTACGCAGCGATGATGCGGTGGGTATCTACGTAGTTCAGCAGCTACAGCAGCAACTGCACGACGCCGAGCACATCAGCGTGTTCGATATGGGCACTTCGGCCTTCGAGGTGTTGTTTCAGCTAAGAGACCATCAGCAGATTATCCTGATAGATGCGGTGGTGAACTCCGGCGACCCGGTGGGCACGCTGTATCGCCTACCGGCCGAGGAGGTGCGACGCGCCCCGCAGGACGATCCGATGGTGTTTCTGCACAGCCTGCGGTGGGACCAGGCCCTGTCGTACGCCAAGAAACTGCTGGGCGACGATTATCCGGATGATATTCAGGTGTACCTCATCGCCGTAGAAGACACGCGGCTGGAGGTGAATATGTCGGACGAAGTGCAGCAGGCAGGTGACCGGGTGGTGCAGCGTATCCTAGAGGAGGTGGCATGGACCCCGTCGCCCTAAAAACCTCCCACCTCTACCTATCGGCCTCGGTGGCTACCGCGGTATTCGGCGACGAACTCCGCGCCTTCGTGGCCTACGATCCCGAGCGATCGGCGCTGCTGTTGGCCCCGGCGTCTGCCCAGTGGTTTAAGAAGATGCATAAGGCGAGTCAGCACATGCTCAAGGTGCGCAACCAGCAGGGCGATCGCACCGTAGCCCTGCACGAAATTCTGATTGATCACGAAGTAGACGACCAAGACCGCTCCTTAGAATATACGGTTCAGGAAAAAACCGGTATCTTGAAAATAACCCTATGATTACCATTGTTGCCCAAGACCCGTACATCCAAGAAGTAACCGACGCCATCAACCAGGTGCCTCGGCTGTCGGAGCTCGCGCAGGTGCGGGCTTTTGACGAAGATGCAACTGCCCCGGCCGTACTGGTCGATGAGCGGGGCGTGGTGGTTCCGCAGCAGTGGAACAATGCCGCGCTGCCCTATCTGCTACCGAGCCCCCTGCCGCTGCAGCGCGAAACCCTGCTGGGGATGGTCTTCAACGCCTTGGGCAACGGTGAGCGGGCCCAGCAGTACCTGGAAGCACGTCCCGACCTGCGGGTTGAACTGGCCGTTTGCCACTGCTTGCGCGAAAACCTTCCGGTTTCTACCTTTTTAGCTCAGGAACTGGAGCGCCGACAAGCCAAGGATGCCTACCGCTACAATCATAACGTAGCCCTGCTGAAGCAGTACGGTTTGTGGCCGGAGGCTGCGACCCCGGAAGCGGTGCAGCAGCAGTACCAACGGGCGCTGGCGGCTGCCCCCGACGACGAGCACTACGCCTTCACGCTGAAGCAGTACGTTACCCTGCTGCTGGATACCGCGGCGCACGACGAAGCCGAAACCCTGCTGCGTCAGCACATTCCGCAAACCCTGTCCGAAGCCGCTTCCTTTGCGCTGCGCTCGCTGCTCATCAGCGTGCGCATGGCCCGGTTGGCGGTGCCCTACGATCCCGACCACATCGAGGAACTCAAAAACCTGCTGGCCGATACGCTGGCCTACTACGAAACGCAGCAGCAGTCGGCCGAGGTGGGATGGCTGCTGATGGACGCCTCGGAGGTGGCTAACATCACCGAAAGCTACGCCGAGTCGCTGGGCTACATCAACCGGGCGCTGAATCTCTTTCGGGCCGAAGACCTGCCGGAGCTGGCGGCCAGCAGCCTGCTGCGCAAGGGAGAGTTGCTGTACACCTGGGCCCAGAACGATAATCCGCAGTTTTACAAGCCCGCCATCGACACCTTTCAGGAAGCGCTGCGGGTGTTTAAGCGCGACGAGGTACCCCACACCTTTGCGCAGATCCACCTGCACCTGGGCGGACTCTACGCCGAGATGGCCACGAAGCACCCCAAGAAGGCCCTGTGGGCTGCCGTGTCGGCCACCTCGTTTCAGGAAGCGCTTAATTACTTTAGCGCCGAGGAAACACCCTACGCCTACGGGCTGGCGTGCAACAACTACGCAAACGCACTGATCAAGTACCCTACCGCCCTGCGCGAAGACAACTTTGAGAAGGCGCTGCACTACTACGAAGAAGCTCTGCGCGTCCGCACGGTTGACTATCCCTACGAGCGTACGCTTACGCTGCTTAACTTTTTGGAGGCCAGCTGGCGCGTAAGCAACGACGAAGCCGCGTTTAACCAGGAGCGGTACGACGATATGGTGCGCAAGGCGGAAGAGGTGAAAACCCTGGTAGAAGACCCTAACCTGCGCGCCGAAGCCGACCGCCACCTGGAGCAACTGGCCTACCTCGAAGAAATAAGTTGATCCGATGCACGAAGTATCCTTGGTACGTAGTATCTTCCGCACCCTGGAAGAGGAGTTTCCGGCCGAAAAGCTAGACCGCTTGGCGCAGGTCAATCTGCGGGTGGGCCTGCTGTCGAACGTAGAACCGCTGCTCATGCAAAACGCGTTTCGGGCGCTCACCGAAGCCGAACCACGCTACCGCAGCGTGACGTTAGAAACGGAGACCGTGCCCGTTACCATTTACTGTGCGGCCTGCGATCATACTTCCGAGGTGCAACAGTACCATTTTGTTTGTGCATCCTGCGGGCAACTGAATAACAACGTGGTGCAGGGCACCGAACTGCTCATTCACCAGGTACACTTTCACGACAATTAACTATTAAAACAACGCAACCCATGCCGATAGAAAAATCAACCAAAGCCGCCCGGGGCAGCGTACAGTGCGAAAATACCTCGCTCAACCTGCTCAAGGCCAACGACTTCGTCGCTGATACCATCCGCCGCGAGATGCAGCGCCGTAATATTCTGATGATCAACGTGACCTCCTCGGCGGGCAGCGGCAAAACCACCCTGCTGCAGGAGACCGGCCGCCGCATCGGTGACCAGGTGAAGATTAAGGTGCTGGTGGGCGATCTGGAAACCGAGCGCGACGCCGAACGCATCCGGGAGGCGGGCATTGATGCTCTGCAGATCGTGACCGGCGGTATTTGCCACCTGGAAGCCCAGATGGTGGGTCAAGCAATGGACAAAATCGACCTGGACGGCGTGGACCTGCTCATCGTTGAAAACGTAGGCAACCTGGTGTGCCCCGCTTCCTTTGATCTGGGTGAAGACTACCGCGTGACGCTGATGGCCACCACCGAGGGCGACGACAAGCCCCGCAAGTACCCCCGCATGTTCCTGACCAGCGACCTGATGCTGGTATCGAAGGCCGATCTGCTGCCCTACGTGCCCTTTTCGGTAGAGGCGGTGGTGCAGGACGCCCGGCAGGTGAACCCCGACATTGAGGTGCTACAGGTATCCAGTACCAGCGGCGAAGGGGTGGACGAGTGGTGCGCGTGGCTGCTAGAAAAAGTAGCTGAGAAGCAGCGTTCTCAAACCGTCACCGCTTAGTTTGCGTACCTACCGCATCCATATGCAGGGGCAGGTGCAGGGAGTGGGCTTCCGCCCGTTCGTGTACCAGCTGGCCCACCGGCACGGGCTCCGGGGCCACGTGAGCAACCGTACCGACGGGGTGCAAATCGTGGTGAACGCCGCCTCGGAAGGATTGCGCGCGTTCGTTCGCGACCTACAGCACGAGCACCCGCCGGTAGCGCGTATCACCCACCACACGGTGGAGCCGGTAGCGGGGCAAGCCTTTGATGATTTCACCATTGTGCCCAGCTCGGCTACCGAACGCACCGACGTGTTGCTCACGCCCGACCTGGGACTTTGCTCCTCGTGCCGAGCGGAGCTGAACTACCTGGCCGACCGGCGGCATGGGTACGCCTTCACGACTTGCACCCACTGCGGCCCCCGCTACTCCGTCATCCGGCGGCTGCCCTACGACCGCGAAACCACCACCATGGAACCCTTCCCCCTGTGCAACACCTGCCAGCGGGAGTACCACGACCCCACCGACCGGCGCTACTACGCCCAAACCAACACCTGCCCCACCTGCGCCATCCCGCTGCAACTCTACGACCGTCAGGATCAACTACTTACCGACGACTCCGATCAGGCCGTGCAGCAGGTAGCCAAGCTACTGACCGACGGAGCCATCGTAGCGGTCAAGGGAATCGGAGGTTACCTATTGCTGGGCGATGCGGCTCAGCCCGAAGTTGTTCGCACTCTGCGGCAGCGCAAGCGGCGCCCGAGTAAGCCGCTGGCCGTCATGTATCCGGGCTTGGCCATGCTAGCCGAGGACATCTCATTGAGCGATAGGGTTCGCGCGGAGCTAACCGGAGCGGTGTCGCCCATCGTGCTGCTGCCCCTGACGTCCGCGATGCGCCGCCGCGTGGCCTCCGAACTGATCGCTCCCCAGCTTGACCGCCTGGGAGTGATGTTACCCTACGCTCCGCTGTACGAAGTGCTAATGCAACTGGTCAACCGCCCCCTGGTGGCAACCAGCGGTAACGTAAGTGGCGCTCCCATTGTGTATCAGGAGGACCACGCCTCGCTAAACGCCTTAGCCGACTACCGGCTCACCCACCCCCGCGCCATCGTGGTGCCGCAGGACGATTCGGTGGTGCAGTACAGTCCGCAGGCGCAGCAGCGTATTGTGCTCCGGCGGTCGCGCGGACTAGCCCCTACCTTCGTGCCGACGCGCCCGTTTCCCGACGCATGCGTGCTGGCCACCGGCGGGCAACTGAAGGGCACCTTCACCTACACCCACCGCGGCAACGCCTACGTGAGTCAGTATCTGAGCGATCTGGACGACTACGACGCGCAGCAAAACTACCGACGCGTGCTGCACCATACCCTTCGCCTCTTCGGGGGGCGTCCGGCGGTGGTGGTGGGCGACCGGCACCCCCAGTACTTTACCACGGCGCTCGCCGAAGAGCTGGCCCGCGACTATTCGGCTCGCTTGGTCAATGTGCCCCACCACCAGGCGCACTTCGCCGCCGTGCTGGGAGAGCACAACCTCACTGGTACGAAGGAGCCTATCTTGGGCGTGGTGTGGGACGGTACCGGACTGGGCGACGACGGGCAGATGTGGGGCGGTGAGTTCTTTACGTACCAAGACGGTACCTTCCAGCGGGTGGAGCACTTTAGCTACTTCCGGCATCTGCTGGGCGACAAGATGGCCCGTGAACCTCGGTTGTCAGCCCTATCGCTGGCCCCGGGGCCAGAAGCCACCGAACGCCTGCGACTACGGTTTAGCGCGCCGGAGTGGTCGTATTATCTTCGTCAGCGGGAGCAAGCGGACGGTCTGGATACCTCCAGCGTAGGGCGTTTGTTTGATGCGGTGGCCGGTTGGCTCGGCGTAGATCGCGTAAGCTACGAGGGCGAAGCCGCCCTGTATCTAGAAACCCTGGCCACCCGCTACGTGCAGCAGCACGGCTACGCTTCGCTGCGGAGCTACCTGCCCGAAAAAGTGCAATCCCGCGTTCCTACCCAGCAGATTATGGCCGGAGTGGTCGCTGACCTAACCCGGGAAACGCCCGAGCGGATAGCCGCCTGCTTCCACTATACCCTGTCGCAGGTGGTTCGGCAGGTGGCGCAGCAGCACGATGTGCGCCGGGTGGCCTTTAGCGGCGGAGTGTTTCAGAACGCCCTGCTGGTAGATATGATTCGTCAGCAGTTGTCGGCCGATTACCGGCTGTACTTTCACCAGCAGTTGTCGCCCAACGACGAGAATATTTCCTTCGGTCAGCTCACGCACTATCATATTCAACAGCAACAAAACGTAACCCCTTCGCCCCTTCGGGTGGCCGAAGTTTTTCAACCCGTATAACCTCTTAACCATGTGTTTAGCAATTCCCGGTAAGATCAAATCTATTTCGTACCAGTACGACGGTACGGTGCGCATGGCCTCCGTGCAGTTCGGTGGCATCGCCAAAGACGCCAGCCTCGAGATGGTGCCCCAGGCGCAGGAAGGCGACTACGTGCTGGTGCACGTCGGGGTGGCCATCAGCGTCATCGACGAAAAAGAAGCGCAAGAAAGCTTTGAGTACCTAAAAGAAATCGGCGAACTAGACGAGCTTAATCCGCACGTTCCGTGAGCGGCGCGCCGCACTGCTTACCGTCCGCACTACCAAAAACCCAACCGTCATGAAATTCTTATCCGAATACCGCGACCCGGAACTCGCCAAGTCGTACCTCAAAGAGATCAAACGCACCGTTACCCGTCCCTGGACCATCATGGAAGTATGCGGCGGGCAAACCCACAGCCTGGTAAAGAACGGCCTACTGAGCCTGCTGCCCGACGAGATCACGATGGTGCACGGTCCGGGCTGTCCGGTGTGCGTCACCCCGCTGCACCTCATCGACAAGGCCGTGTACTTGGCCGAAGAAAAAGACGTGATCCTGTGCTCGTTCGGTGACATGCTGCGGGTGCCCGGCTCGCAGCGTAGCCTGCTGCAGGCCAAGGCCAACGGGGCCGACGTGCGCATCCTCTACTCGCCGCTGGAAGCGGTGAAGCTCGCCCAGGAAAACCCCGACCGACCGGTGGTGTTCTTCGCGGTAGGCTTCGAGACTACGGCCCCGGCCAACGCCCTGTCGGTGTTACACGCCCAGCGGGCCGGACTCACCAACTACGCGATCCTGGCCTCGCACGTGCTGGTGCCCCCCGCCATGCGGGCGGTGCTCGACGACGAGCACAACGTTATCCAGGGCTTCCTGGCCGCGGGGCACGTCTGCGCCATCATGGGCATTGATGCCTACTACCCCATCGCCGACCACCACCGGATTCCGATTGTGATCACCGGCTTCGAACCGGTGGATCTGTTGCAGGGTATCCTGATGACGGTGCGGCAGCTGGAGCAGGGGCAGCACGAAGTGGAAAACCAGTACAAACGCATCGTGCGGCCCGAGGGGAACCTGGCCGCCCAGCAGGTTATCGAGCAGGTGTTTCAAGTTACCGACCGCGAGTGGCGCGGCATCGGCACCATTCCGCAGAGTGGCTACGAGGTGAAGCCCGCCCTGGCTGCCTACGACGCCAACGCCAAATTCGCCGTCAACATCAAGCGGGTGGAAGAAAGCAAGGAGTGTATTGCCGGTCAGGTGCTCAAAGGACTAAAAAAACCGCATCAGTGTTCTCAGTTCGGCAAAGCCTGCACGCCCTCTACTCCGCTCGGCGCCCCGATGGTTTCGTCCGAAGGAGCCTGCGCCGCCTACTACCACTACGCCGAAGCCCAGGAGGTATGAGATAGTCGATAGTCGACAGTCGACAGTCGATAGTCCACAGTTGAAAGGGCTATGGACTATCGACCGTCGACTATGGACCGTGGACTAACAAACCCAACGAAAGACAATGAATTCTCCTCACCTACGTATGCAGCTTCAGTGCCCGCTGCCCCAGTTAGACTTCGACATCGTCACGATGGGGCACGGTAGCGGCGGACTACTCACCAACCAGCTGCTCGACCAGGTGATCATGCGGGGCCTGTCGGACAAGGCTGCCGGGGAGCGGCACGACGGCGCGCTACTCAACCTAACCGGCCCCACCGCCTTTACCACCGACAGCTTCGTGGTGTCGCCGGTGTTTTTTCCGGGCGGCAACATCGGCGATCTGGCCGTGAACGGCACCGTTAACGACCTAGCCATGTGCGGGGCCATTCCGGAGTACCTATCGCTCAGTCTTATCATTGAAGAAGGCCTGCCCCTCACCGAACTGTGGGAGATTATGCTGACCATCCGGTCCGCCAGTGCGCAAGCTGGAGTGCGGGTGGTGACGGGCGACACCAAGGTGGTAGAGCGGGGCAAGGGCGATAAACTATTTATCAATACCACCGGCGTAGGCACCGTGCACCCCCGCGCTAACATCGGGCTGGGCCGGGTGGAGGTGGGCGATAAAATTATCGTGAGCGGCCCCCTGGCGCAGCACGGCATGGCCATCATGGCGGTGCGCGAGGGGTTGGAGTTTGATACGGCTATTGAAAGCGATACGGCTCCCCTCAACCACGCGGTGCGGGGGCTGCTCGATGCGTTCGGTACCGACGTGCACCTGCTGCGCGACCCCACGCGGGGTGGCGTGGCCACCGTGCTCAACGAGATCGCCCGCGACCGGAGGGTGGGGATTGATCTGGTGCAGTCGGGCATTGCGGTAGACGAGCCGGTGGCGGGGGCCTGCGAGATTCTGGGACTAGACCCGCTCTACGTGGCCAACGAAGGCGTATTTCTGGCGGTCGTGGCCGCCGGGGTGCACCAGGAAGTAGTAGACCATTTGCAAACCGTAGGGGGGCAACCCCAGGCGGCCTACCTGGGCGAAGTGACCGCCGAACATTCCCGACAGGTGGTGCTCACCAGCGGGATCGGCGGACGGCGGGTCGTGAATATGTTAGTCGGCGAGCAACTACCCCGAATCTGTTAACCCATGCACCTCGTCGATCCTACCATGCGCTGGCAAGCCTTTCGAGGCGCTTCTAACAGTCCCCTGTTGGCTCCCCGGGGAGTGTACCTAAGCGGCGAGCGTCTGCTGGTGTCCGACACGGGCCAAAACCGGGTGTTTATCTGGAACCGGCTGCCCACCACCGAACACCAGGAACCCGACCTGGTACTGGGACAAACCGACGCCGACGCTACCGGCCGCAACCAGGGTGAAGCCACCACCGCTCGCAGCCTGCAGTATCCCTCGGGATTGTGGACCGACGGGCAACGGCTGGCCGTGGCCGATGCCTGGAACCACCGGGTGCTGCTCTGGCACACCTGGCCCACCCAGCCCGGGCAGCCCGCCGACGTGGTGCTGGGGCAGGCCGACTTTGGCGGTAACGCCCCGAACGAGCGGGGAGTGGGGCAGGAACCGTCGGCCCGCAGTTTATACTGGCCCTACGGACTCACCTCCGACGGCACGCGCTTATGGATTGCCGACACCGGCAACCGCCGCGTGCTGTACTACGATCACTTTCCGACCGAATCGTACGCTCCGGCCGACCGGGTGATCGGGCAAGCCGACTTCAGCGCCCGGGATTACGACGCGCAAAACGCGGTGTGGCCCTACTCGGTGAAGGTAGGCCCGGCGGGGCAGCTGTCGATCACCGACACCCAGTACTACCGGGTGCTGCTGTGGTCGCACTGGCAGGACGCCTTTACGCAGCCGCCCGCCGCCCTGATTGGCCAGCCCGACCGGGAGGCCAACGGGCAGAACCAGTTCGGGCTCACGCCCCAGGCCAATACCCTGAGCTGGTGCTACGACACCGGCTTCGACGGAGAAGGGCTGTGGGTAGCCGACACTGGCAACAGTCGGATGCTGTGGTTTGATCGGGTGCCTGAGCAATCGAACCAGGTCGCCGACGCCGTGTGGGGGCCCGCCGACTTTGTAACCAGCAGCGAAAACGCCGACACAATCCGCGGTACCGAAGGGGCCTTGTACTGGCCGTTTTGCGTAGCGGTCACTCCTACGCACCTGGCGGTGGCCGACACGGGCAACCACCGCATTATCCTTGTTCATCGTACCAACTAACGTTTATGGAACTACTTGCTTCTTTACTTTTTGCTGCCCTGATAGGCTTCGGACACGCCTTTGAGGCCGACCACCTGCTGGCGGTGAGCAACCTGGTAACCCAGCGCCAGAACCCCCGGATGGCGGTTAAGGACGGTATCTACTGGGGGCTAGGGCACAGTTCTACGATTTTTCTGGTGGGACTGATTATGATCGTTGGTAAGTCTACGCTGCTGAACGGTCACTTTCATCAGTTTGAAGCATTGGTGGGAGGCGTGCTGATCGCCCTGGGCGTCCACCGTCTGTATCGCTGGCAGCACCAGGTAGCGCCCCGCCCCGGCCGGTCGCAGTACCAACTTGCCTACGGCGTGGGACTGATCCACGGGCTGGCGGGCAGCGGTACCATGGTGCTCCTGGTGATGAGCGAAATGGAGGGAGTGGTGCCGAGCTTGTTGTACCTACTGGTCTTCGGGATCGGCTCGGTAGGGGGGATGCTTACCGCCGCCGGAGTGTTCAGCCTACCCTTCGCCCAAGACTTTGCCCGCCGTCGTGCCGATTGGCGTGCGGGACTGGTGTTGCTGTCCTCGCTGTTATGCATCGGTTACGGCGCGTGGATTATCTTTAAGAACCTGGCATAAACCTTACTCCTATGACTCATTCCGAAGCAAGTACTCAACTACAACGGGCGCTGGATGATCATCAGCTACCCGTACTCGGGCAGCGCGATGATGTGTTACAACTGCCCGCGGGCTACAGCGTAGAGGTAGAAGGGCCTTCGCTCTATAAATTGCTGTGCGACGGAGCGGTGATTGCCCCGTTCGATGACCCGGATGCCCTGTGTCAGTTTGTCAAATCAGACCCCGCCGTAGATGGATAAGATCGCCCTGGACGTGGTAGCGCTTACCAACAGTGAGTCGCACCCCGGTAACTACGCCATTATCCTGGAGGAACAGCAGGGCAAGCGCCGCTTTCCGATTATCATCGGTGGCTTTGAGGCGCAGGCCATCGCCGTGACCCTGGAGAATATGACTCCCCAGCGCCCCCTCACGCACGATCTGTTTCAGCATACGCTGGGAACTTTGGGTGTTTCGCTGCAGGAGGTAATCATCTACCAGCTTGATCAGAGCGTTTTCTACGCCCGCCTGATGCTCGTTGACGATCAGAACGAAGTGAAGGCGGTAGAAGCCCGCAGTTCGGATGCCATCGCGCTGGCGGTGCGCTTCGACTGCCCGATCTACACCTACGAAGCGGTGCTGGACGTGGCGGGGATCACCGGCGAACCGGGCGAGGCTGACCTCAAGAAAGGGCCTTTCTCCGATTATCCGGTAGAGGAACTGGAGACCCTGCTCACCAAGGTGCTAGCGAAAGAAGACTACAAGAGTGCCGCCCGCATCCGCGACGTGCTGGATAAAAAAAGAAAGCAGTAACGCTACTTCGTGAGCGCAAAAAAGGGCAGTCCGGTGGGGCTGCCCTTTCGCATTTTGTATCAGGCTGTGTCTGATAAATACCCTTCGGTGAGAAAATCGTTCTTGAGCGGCAGTCCTTCCGTATCCACGGCGGCAGCTCTCTTATCCGCCATTCCATGGTGGCCGTAGCTCCGGCTATGACAGAGAAAAGGAGCCTTGTTTAGCCACTCAACCTCCACTTCTCTCACTCAAAAGCATTTATCTGACACAGCCTAGTGCGCTTGTAGCGCGAATGGTGCTATCTAGTCGATATCAATCTTCTGCGAGGATGACTGCGCTTCGGGTAGCTTGGGCAGGGTAATCTTAAGCACCTCACTCTCCTGCTTCGCCTCGATTTGGGTGATGTCTACCTGACCGTGCAGGCTCACCACGCGCTCGAAGTGCTTCACCGGAAACTCCTGCCGCCGGAAGCGGGGCGGGTTGTCCGAATCTATCTCGCGCTTGCCGCGAATCATCAGCACGTCGTCCTCAACAGTCACGCTGATGTGTGCCTTGTCGAAGCCTACGGCGTAGACGTGCACCTCGTAGTGGGTGCCGGTTTCAGCGATGTTGAGCGGCACGTTGTACTTGGGCCGTCGGAAGAAGCCGCCGCGCATGCCTTCTTTAAATTCGGCATCGATGAACGGACGGCGTTGTTGGTCGGCGGTGCTTCCGCCCTGATATTTATGTCGATACATAGTTATGAAATTTAGGGTGAATGAATTACTGAATGTGAATGGTGGTGTGGGCTACGCCCGGCTGCTCGGGACGGAGCGTTTGGCGGAACGACTGATACTCATCATCGGACATGGCCCGGATGGTATCGGTCCATGCCGGGTGCCAGCTTACGCCCCAGGGCGCGCGCTGGCGGCCGAACCTTCGGGAGCCGAACAGGTAGCGGGCCAAGCGAAACATGAGTCCGAAGACCAGCAGCAGCAGGGCCGCCTTGAGCAGGAAGAAGGGCAGGGCTAACAACAGAAGCGCCGCCCCCACTCCCAGCAGTACGGGTTTGAATGACAGATTGTACATGAGGTGTTGGGTTTAAGTGAATACTGATTTCAAACCGGTAGACGGGGCAGCAAGGAAATTACTTTAAACGCGCAAGAGGTTTTTTTAGTCCAGGTGTTTTCCACAAGTCGCTCGGCTATGCTGAGTGGCGGCTATTAAGATACACGGTCTTATCGTAAAACTTGTTGAAGAGAATGCGGTAGCTTTTGGTTAGCTTTACCGGACCGAAGGCGCGGCGCAAGTAGCGACAAGCCCTCCGCGATCCGGTGGTTAAACGTTTGTAAACGTTTAGCTAAGTATTGTATCAGAATTAATTACAATTTTAAACGTCATTCCAGAGCGAGCACAGCGAGACCTGGAATCTCCTGCTACAGCGACGAAAACTTGCCTAAAACGAGACAATGACCGTCTTCGTAGCAGGGGATTCCGGATATTTTCTTCTATTGCATTTCAGAAAATTCCGGAATGACGTTTTGTAATTTATTTTGAGCGACTACTTAATTGTCTAACGTATAGTCTGCTTTCGCAGGCGATCTATTTGAAAGTATTACGGAAGATATGAACAGATTAATACTGTAGGCGATTTAGCGGTTTTTGCTAGGGTAATCATATGAATGCTATATTGCGAATAAGCGCGCCAGGTGCGTTTATACGGTTGTTGTATGCCATAGAAATTAGAGAAATGGAGATTGATATTAACCAAAAGAAAATATCACTAGGCGATGAGTATAGAATTTATATCAATGGGAGCGAATGCTACTTTGCAGACTCAAGACTGATTAGCCTACTTCCAAAAATCTACTTATTTCACTGTCAGGAAGACAAAGCGAAAGTGTCAATCGAAAAAAGATGGGGATGGTTTAGTGCTAAATATGATATCAAGTATAGTAACCATTTATTGAATTTTCGAACAAGGTCATTCTGGAAACTACATTATGAATGCCAATTTGGAAATGATTTATTTGACATCTATGGTCATAGAGGAAGAAAGTACTCAGTGTATAAAAATGACCATCAGATTGCCAAGTGGGACAAAGAAATGGTTGCTTGGTTTGAGGGAGACAATTACCACATAGTAGTGGATGAACAATCTGAATATGAGTTAGTAATAGCTTTTTGTCTTATCATTGACAATTACTCAAACAACAGCAATGATGGAAACACAATGACAGTTGATCTAGGCAACATAGGCTTTCAAAAAAGAGAGTTTAATAGTTTGTGGAGTCCGAAGACGGTTTGAATGATTACGGCTCACAACATCAGCTAGCCCCAACCGGGCTGAAAACGAGCGCGATCACTTATTGCTCCAAGTGCGAAAATTGTAAACTGATAAGAAAACGCAAATAAGGCCCAGTATGATGGCTAGCCTTGGCGTTGGGTGCAAGACAAGAAAGGTCGTGTTAATATTTAACACCTAGCAGATTTGCTTGTCAGTTAGAATTTTAAGCATATCGTAAACATTGAACGAATACGTGGCTACAATTCCGTCAACATAAAAAACGAATATAAACAATTGGACATTCGCTCACCAAGAGAATTAATGGACTATGGAAGCTAAAGCAAAAAAAGGATTCGATGCTGTCAAATTTGCGAGAGAACAAAAAGACGAATTGAGTGCGGAATTGGCAAAAATGACCAAAGAAGAAATCGTAGCTTATTTCAAAAAAGTCAGATTAAAAAGCCGAATAAGGCCCGGTGCCTGACACGGTATATAAGCTATGGCTGGGTCTGTGCTCATTTGAAAATCTGGGATTTCCCTAAGCCAGTTTTATTTAAAGAAGCTTTTGCCGAGACACATCATAGCTCATATACAAGGCCGTTAGTTTTTGCTCCTGCTCTTTTTATGAAAAGGCTATGTGTTGAGATAAGCTACGAACGCTTGCAGCGCTGACGCCAGGCTTCTTTCATGCGGGTGCGGTCCTCTTCGCTCAAGTTAGTCCAGCGTCCGCGCCGTCGGCCCTTCCAGGGTGGCCCTCCGCCGCCAAAACGAAATCCTCCGAACAAGATGCGCGATAGGAGCAGCAGACCCAGGGCTTGTCCGTAGCTAAGTGGCTTGGCACCTACCACCTCGGGCAAGATGGCGTTCCACAGCATCATGACCACGGCACCCAGCGTGGCAATCAGCAGGGGGACAAACAGGAAAAAAAGTCCGCGGTAGCGTCTTCGAGGGTTCATCATACTAGTAAGATAGAAATTCGTCGTACAATGCCGTTAGGCGGCGGCGCAAATGTTTTACGGCGTAGCCCTTGCGCGAGATCACCGTCTTGAGGTTAGCGCCCGTTTCGTCGGCGATCTGCTGAAGCGTCTTGTCTTCCAGCTCATTTTCTACAAATACCTGCCGCTGCTTATCCGGCAGCTCGTCGAGCGCGGCGAACAGCTCACTCCAGAACAGTTCCTTCAACTCCTCCATCTCCGGACTCAGCGCGTCGGCCAGCAGCAGTTCACGCAGACTAAATCCACCCTCTTCGTAGTCGTAGTCTACCAGGGCGCCAGGCTTCTTCTTGCGATACGTATCGGTAATTTTATTGCGGGCTACCCGGTGCAACCAACCGCTAATCTGACTGATCTCCTCGATGTTGACCGAGTGGCTCAGCTGGTACCACACTTCCTGCAGGATGTCCTCGGCGTCTTGGTCGGAGCCCACCCGGCCGCGGATGAAGCGGAACAGACGGGTGCTGTAGTCCTTAACGACTTGCCGAACGGAGAGCGGAGGAGGTGGGGGCATCAAAATATTAATACGTTCCATGCGTACCACAGTAGACGAAGCCGGGCGGAAAATACTTTAACTTATTTTGGATTTATTATATTGAGGAGCCAACGGAAGTAACAAGGATAGCATCATGACTAAGAAGAAGAAACCCATTGTGTTTTTTGATTCGTTTGCCGAGCAAGAACTTTACGGCTTGCTAGGTTCGCTCGAGATGAGCGGGCCGGAGCGACTGCAAGCGATGTACGAACTGAACGAACGGTTCTACGAATCTTATGGCGAAGTTCGGGGCAAAACGCTCGAGCTCTTCGTGGGGCAACCGGGCGAAAGTGTTAACGATTTTTACCGGAGAGTGAATAAAGAGACTGAGACAAAGAAGCTCAGCAAGAAAACGAACATGTAGGAGACCCACTCGCTATGGCCTATCAGTTTAGACCCGAACACCGTGCGTTCTTTCAGTCTCTTAAAAAGTTTGAAGTAGAATATGTGCTGGATTGGGGGAGTGGCAGTAAACTTACACGGATACATTCGTGGTACCGGAGACGTAGATATCCTGTTTGCTCCTTCACTTCAGAACAAGCAAAGACTCATAGATGCTATTGAGGAATACGGTTTTGATACGGAGAGTTTAAGAGCAGCAAAGCCTGATGAAATAACCATGTTTGCGCTTGGGGAGCGAACTTACCAAGGACACATCGAGCTAACCAATCGAATTGCCGGTATCACTTTTGACGAGGTTTCTCAACAGATGCAGCACATAAAGGTAGATGGGGTAACCGTTAACTATCTTCATTACGAGGACCTCATTAAAAGCAAGCTAGCCACCGGTAGAAGAAAAGACCTGATTGACGTTGAGAAACTAAAGCAAATAAAAGAAGCAGAAACTATCAAAGATAATGTAAACGATGGTGTAGCCACTTCGAGTGACTCGCCGCCATCGCTGTGGGAGAGAATAAAAGCTATTATGTTTCCTAAAAATGATTGATAAACCACCACGCACCCTTTCATGGAACCCCGATATAGACCCCGAGACCGAAGACCGGGCGGCCTTCCTGAGGTTAAGCGGTTTAGAGCGATGGAACTATATTATGGAGATCGTGCTGGCCACCTATCCTGGTGGACCGGAAGCAGTTACTTTCGAAAAGCGACGGATTGAATGGAAATAAGTAACCCCTTCTACCTCGAGGTCTTGCTGGCGTTAGATCGAGTCGATGTTAAGTTTCTGTTAGTAGGTGGCTTAGCCGTTGCGTTTCATGGCTACGCGCGTTATACGGCTGATATGGACCTGTGGGTTGAGCCTGACCCTGCGAATATGAACCGACTTTATACCGCTTTAGCAGAACTTGGATACCCTGCCAGCATGGTCGACCAGATTAAACGAACCCGTAACCTTAATAATCCTACGCCAATTAAATTGCAAGATGATAAAAATCGGTTGAAGATTGATCTGATGACCTATATCTTTCAGAGTAAAGTGAGCTGGCAGGAGTGCTACGATAGTGCAGATACGATGGCATTAAGTTCTATTAACGTGCCAGTAGTAAACATTGAAAGATTGATCGACCTAAAGGAGAACACAAATCGCCTTGACAACTCAATGAAAGACTTGGTCGACGCTCAGGAGTTAAAGAAAATAAGAGCTCAAAAGCAAGGACTGCCTCCTCCCGCTACATCTACCCAGTCGTTTTGGAAAAGACTGAAAGGACTGTTGAGTATAAATTCTAATAAACGCAGTAGATAGTCGGCGGAAGTAACGAGGAGTGCATCTTTACGGCTAGGGAATTTTAGCCCCACGTTGGATACTACTTAAAAATGATAACTCACCGAATCGCAAAATATAACCCTGAAAATAGAAATTCTGATGGTAGTTATAGCGACCAATCGGAATGGACCTCGATTAGTGACATAGGCAATCCTGACTATGGCAGTCCGACATATGAGCAATATGAAGCGGTTGAGAATAAATACGTTCAAGCAGTTTTGGAAATTTTGAAAGAAAAGTCGGTCAAAGATTTAAGTGTTAGGGGTTTAGAGCTTTGTTATACCAAAAAGGATTTTGATGAATTTGTCAAAGATGGCAGACTACATAACCTGCCTATTAACTTTGATACCGAAATCAGTCCTTTAAGGAATGGCAGTAAAATTTCACTCGGATATCTTGAGAAAATAATTCGTTTAATCCTCCGAGAGACAATTTGGATGAGATTGGAATCGGAAAAGGTCAAGGTAATGTTCGGTTACGACTACTATATGTACGTGTATTGCGAACCGTTATTAGACGAAACAATGAGAGAAATAAAATTAAATGGAGTATTTGTGGAACGTGAAGCTGACCAAACAGATATCACCGCGATTAATGAAGATAAAATCTAGAAAATAGTGCCTAGTAAAACCTATACGCAATGCCCTTCAGGATAGTGCGCATAGCCAAACCCTTGCTAGCCAACCAAAACCACTTCGCCACCAAACCTTCCCCGATCATGCTCAAAAACTATTTCAAAGTCGCCTTCCGCAACCTGGTCAATAACAAAGTGTACTCGGTGATCAACATCGGCGGACTTACCCTGGGCATCGCTACCGCCCTGCTTATCTTACTGTGGGTAAACGACGAGCTGAGCTACGACCGGTATCATACTAATGCCGACCGACTGTTTCGAACCGTGGTGCTGGGGCAGGTGGCCGACCAGGAGGTAGCCTACACCACCACGCCCGCCCCCTTCGCCGAACTGATCAGCGGTGAGATTCCGGAAATCCGCGGCACCGCTCGGGTTAACCTAACTGCCCAGGCGCTGTTTACCAAAGAATTCTTGTTGCTCGTCTTGCTGGCCTTCGCGCTGGCGGTGCCGGTGTCGTACTACCTGATGTACACTTGGTTGCAGGGCTTTGTGTATCGCACCAGTATTGGACTGACGGTATTTGCGCTGGCCATCACGTTTGCCGTCCTCATCACCCTGCTCACGGTAAGCTACCAGTCGCTACGGGCGGCCCTGGCCAATCCGGTAGATAGTTTGCGGAGCGAGTGACAAAGATTGTAAACCTTCGGCTAGGCCTAACAACCTAGAGGAGTTAGAGATCGTAGGAGGAAAAAACAGACACCCAAAGAAGACGAGATTCCATCCGATAAATCTGTTATCTTTACTAAAAAAGCTATGGATCAGGTAGTTGATATTAAAGCCGAACTGCAGGAACTCATTGCCCAGGAAAGCGATGTAGATATCTTACAGGCCATCCGGACTCTGTTGCAGAAGACCCGCCTTGATACCACTTGGCAGGAGAAGCTCATCCGCCGAGCGCAACGAGCCGAAATCGATATTCAGGCTGGGCGTCTGTACAATCGTGAGCAGGTGGTTGCCCAGACCAACCGTAAGATCCAGTGATGGAGGTCATCTACACCGAACAGGCCCTACAGAGTTTGGAAGAAGTTCTAGAATTTTTGATGGACTCAATATTTTCTCCTTTACTAAAGTATTCTTAGTTATCGCTACGGGCCACGCTGGCCAACCTGATAAATACTTTGCGGAGTGAGTGATAGCGTAGATGATATCTACTCTCGAATTCACTTGCCTTCCCCCCGCATTTTTTTGACCTTTGCCGTCTCATCAATTAGGCCCCCATGGAATACTTCGAAGCTCTGCTCGAGCAGGTGTACTACGAAAATAGCGTACGCAACTACCTGATCGCCCTCGGCATCATTGTGGTCGGATTTTTAGCGGTGCGCATTTTTAAAAGTGTGGTCAACAATCGCCTGCGCAAACTCTCGGAACGCACCGCCACCAACCTCGACGACTACGTTATTGAGAGCATCAACCGCTTTGGTATTCCGATACTGTACGCGATGGTGGTTTACTGGGCGCTGCGCTACCTGGTGCTGCCCGACCGGGTCGACGACGTGCTGCGCATTGCCGTCACGGTGGTGGTTACTTTCTTCATCGTTCGCTTCGTGGCCAACACCCTAATTCTGCTACTAAAGTCCTACATCCGCAGCAAGGAAGGCGGCGAAGAGAAGGTGAAGCAGCTGCGCGGCATCATGATCATCATCAACGTGATCATCTGGTCGATCGGTCTGCTGTTCTTGTTCGACAACCTGGGCTACGATGTCACCACGGTCATTGCCGGACTCGGCGTAGGCGGTATTGCCGTAGCGCTGGCCGCGCAGAATATCCTGGGCGATTTGTTCAACTACCTGGTGATCTTCTTCGACCGCCCCTTCGAGATTGGTGATTTCATCATCGTGGACGATAAGATGGGGACAGTGGAGTACATCGGCATCAAGACAACCCGGCTTAAGAGCTTGTCGGGTGAGCAGTTGGTGTTCTCGAACAGCGACCTGACCAGTTCGCGCATTCACAACTACAAGCGGATGCAGCGGCGGCGTATTGTATTCAAACTCGGTGTGGTGTACCAAACCTCACTGGAGCAGGTGAAGCAGATTCCCGGAGTATTGCGCCAGGCGGTGGAAGCCCAGAACGAAGCGGAGGAGATGGTACTGTTCGATCGGGCGCACTTTGCGTCGTACGGCGACTCAAGCCTCAATTTTGAGGTGGTTTACAACGTGCTTAGTGCCGACTTCAATAAGTATATGGACGTGCAGCAGGCGATTAACTTCCGGGTGTACGAAGCCTTCGAGCGCTTAGGAGTAGAATTTGCCTACCCGACCCGCACGCTGCACATTGCCGGGCGCGTTGCCGAAAATGGAGCAGAGTTGAGCAACGGAGTAGGAGACCATGAGGGAAAGTAGGTTGCCAGCGCAGACTACCATTTCATCATTCGACATTCCCTGCTCGTTATTCGATATTTTTTGGAACACCGAGCAAGGAACTCTAAATGATGAAGTTTCTTAAAATCTCAAAGTATCTGCTCAAGCAATGTTGGTATACACCGCCTGCACGTCGTCATCGTCTTCCAGTTTGTCGAGCATCTTTTCAATCTCTTCCAGTTGCTCCTCGCTAAATTCTACCGGGGTGGTAGGCACCCGGCGCAGCGTCGCGTTTTCTACGGTAATGCCCTGCTCCTCAAAGGCCTGCGATAGCGCTCCGAACTGGGTGTAGTCGGTGTAGGCGTAGGTGGTATCTTCGTCTTCTTCTAACTCCTCCAGCCCCGCGTCGATGAGCTCCAGTTCTAGTTCTTCCAGGTTCTTGTCTTCGGGCAGCTCGAACTCGAACACCGCCTTGCGGTTGAACATAAACTCCAGCGAGCCGGTGGGCACCAGTCCGCCGCCCGCTTTGCTGAAGTAGGCCTTCACGTTGGCCACCGTGCGGGTGCTGTTGTCGGTGGCGCACTCCACAAACACCAGCACGCCGTGCGGACCCTTGCCCTCGTAGTTCACCTCCACGAAGTCGGCGGCGTCTTTGCCCTCGGCCCGCTTAATAGCCGACTCGATGTTATCCTTGGGCATGTTCTGCGCCTTGGCGTTCTGGATAGCGGTGCGCAGTTTGGCGTTCATGTCGGGGTCGGTGCCGCCCTCTTTAGCCGCCACGGTGATGGCGCGCGCCAGCTTGGGAAAGATGCGGGACATCATGCCCCAGCGTTTCTCTTTGGCGGCGCGTCGGTATTCAAATGCTCTTCCCATAATAGAATCAAATTAAAGGCAAAATTAGAAATTTTTCCTTCGACATCCGGTATTCCTTGTTCGATATTCGATATTGCGCCGCCCCGCCAATGATGTTGGATAATAACCTATGATCTAACCTTGATGACTAACCCAAACGTCCTGCTTCCCGCCGAGTGGCACCCGCAGTCGGCCGTGCAGCTCACCTGGCCCCACCCCGCCACCGACTGGCAAGCCGATCTGGAAGATGTTACCCAGTGTTTCCGGCGCATTGCCTACGAGATAGCCTCACGGCAGCCGTTGCTGGTGGTGTGCCACGATGTAGAGGCAGTGCGTACTCAACTCACCCACTGTCCGCCGGACCGAGTAAGGTTGCACGAGATACCGACCAACGACACCTGGGCCCGTGACCACAGTAGTATTACGGTGCTGGAAGATGGTCGGCCGGTGCTGCTCGATTTTCAGTTTAACGGCTGGGGATTAAAATTTCCGGCCCACCTGGACAATCAGATTACCCGCCGATTATACGAGCAGGGAGCGTTTTCCGGCGCGGATTATCGCAACGTGAAGCAGTTTGTACTGGAAGGGGGTAGTATAGAGTCGGACGGACAAGGAACGCTGCTGACGACCGAAGCCTGTCTGCTATCGCGCAACCGCAACGATGCGCTGACCAAGGATAAGATAGAAGCTTTCTTGAAAAAGACGCTTGGCTTGCAGCGGATACTGTGGCTGCGGCACGGCTACCTGGCGGGCGACGATACCGATAGCCACATCGATACCCTGGCGCGGTTCTGCTCGTCGGATACCATTGCCTACGTGCGCTGCGCCGATCCTGCCGACGAGCACTACGCAGCATTGCGCCGGATGGAGGAAGAGTTGCAAGCGTTTAGAACGACGGAAGGTCAACCGTATCAGTTAGTACCGCTCCCGATGGCTGAGGCGGTGCACGATGAAGAGGGCAACCGTCTACCGGCGACCTACGCCAACTTCCTGATCATGAACGAGGCGGTGCTGCTACCTTTTTACGGTACGGCCCAGGATGCGGTGGCGAAAGCGCAACTGCAGTCGGTATTTCCGGATCACGCGGTAGTCGGTATTGATTGCCAGGCATTGATTCGCCAGCACGGCTCGCTGCACTGCGTAACGATGCAGTACCCGGCAGGAGTGATTGGTTAGGCAACCATCACCTGAACCGGAGATGAAACCGGCTCGGGGATAGGTTCATCGTCCTCTTTCATAGCTTCGAGGTGCAGTGCGATCGATTCTCTAATGAGCTGTTCTACCTCTTCTGACGTTTCGCCAATAGCCACACAACCCGGTAGATCAGGTACGTATGCTCCGTAGCTAGTCTCTCCTTTCTCTATTACTACTAGATACCCCTTCATGATAAATCAATTTGTGCTTGTTTGTAGATGCTTTTGAGCGTTCCAATAGGAATATCTAACGAGGATTTACCAGCAACAGTTACCGTACCCTTCTTTGTGCCGTGCTTAAATTGGCGATGACTTCCCTTCTGGCGTACTTGGTTCCAACCGGCTGTTTCTAGCTCTTCTATAATGTCTTTCACCTTCACCGATCAAAAACAGCCAAACTTTTTAGCTTTGCCAGATGGGGCACTTCGAAAAAGCTATTAAATGAGACGAGCAGACGGCGTCTCAACCTTCCACGCCCAAGACGGCACAGCTTGGCGGCAGTGGCTGGAGGAAAACCACGCCCAAGCAGCCAGCCTGTGGCTTATCATCTACCGCAAGGGCAGCGACACCCCCAGCGTGTACTACGACGAAGCCGTGGATGAGGCGCTGTGCTTTGGGTGGATCGATAGCAAGCCCAATAAGCGAGACTATGAGAGTTATTACCAGTTCTTCTCGAGGCGAAATCCGAAGAGCAACTGGAGCCGCGTGAACAAGAACAAGGTAGAAAAACTAATGGCAGAGCACCGAATGGCCCCGGCCGGTCTGGAGATGGTAGAAGTGGCGCAGCAAAGTGGTACCTGGACAGCCTTAGACGATGTGGAGAATCTGGTAATTCCCCCTGATCTACAAGCGGCATTTGAAGAAAACAAAAATGCTTCAAATCATTGGAACAACTTCCCGCCCTCTTCCCAGCGGGGCATCCTGGAGTGGATATTCAACGCCAAACGACCAGCCACCCGACAGCAACGCATCGACGAAACCGTAACGATGGCCGCCCAAGGCCTGCGGGCCAATCACTACCGGCAACCGAAGGGCACTAGCCAGAAGACCAAGTCGTAAACGGCCACGAGAGGTTGACGTAGCTACCTGCCGCAGCCCACTGTTTTGCGGTGCGCAAACTATTCGCCAAGCAGTGCGGTTCTCCGAAAAACAACGCTATGCATCATGAATAACCTTTCGGTCGGACTTGTTCAGCAGGCCAATACCGCCGACACAGAACAGAACATCGAGAAGCTGACGGGCAACATCCGCCGCTGTGCCGCGCAGGGGGCACAGCTGGTGGTGCTGCCCGAACTGCACAACTCACTCTACTTTTGCCAAACCGAAGACACGAACGTATTTGATCTGGCCGAACCCATTCCGGGTCCGTCCACCGAGCGGTTCGGGGCCTTGGCTCAGGAGCTTGAGGTAGTTATTGTCACCTCGCTGTTCGAGCGGCGGGCCCCCGGGCTGTACCACAACACCGCGGTGGTGCTGGAGCGCGATGGTACCGTAGCGGGCACCTACCGCAAGATGCACATTCCCGACGACCCCGCCTACTACGAGAAGTTCTACTTCACGCCGGGCGACCTGGGCTTTCGGCCTATCGACACTTCGGTGGGGCGGCTGGGCGTGCTGGTGTGCTGGGACCAGTGGTACCCCGAAGCGGCCCGCCTGATGGCCCTGGCCGGTGCCGACCTACTGATCTATCCTACCGCCATTGGCTGGGAGCAAACCGACCCGGCGGATGAGCAGCAGCGGCAGCAGGACGCCTGGGTGATCTCGCAGCGCGGCCACGCGGTAGCCAACGGCCTGCCCGTGGTGGCGGTAAATAGGGTAGGGCACGAAGCCGACCCCTCAGGCCATACCAACGGTATCCAGTTCTGGGGGCACAGCTTTGTGGCCGGCCCGCAGGGCGAACTGTTGTACCAAGCCGCTAGCGTGGAGCAAACCAGCGTGGTCACCGTCGACCTGAAGCGCTCGGAAGACGTGCGCCGCATCTGGCCCTTCTTCCGCGACCGCCGCATCGACGCCTTTGGGGACCTCACGCGGCGCTTCCTTGATTGATCCATGGTGCCCTTAGCATAGGGTAGTGGGAACGTGGG
>JBASAY010000142.1:0-2343 GCA_049650865.1 Tunicatimonas sp. | reverse complement strand
AAGACGCCGAGCGCGAGGGTAAGCTGCGGCCGGGCGGCACCCTTATCGAGGGCACCTCGGGCAACACCGGCATGGGACTGGCTCTCACCGCCATCGCCAAGGGCTATAAATGCATCTTCACGCTGGCCGACAAGCAGTCCCAGGAGAAGATTGATGTGTTGCGGGCCGTGGGTGCCGAAGTAATTGTGTGTCCCACCAACGTGGCGCCCGACGATCCCCGCTCGTACTACTCGGTGGCCAAAAAACTTACCGAAACCATTCCCAACGCTTTCTACCCCAACCAGTACGATAATCCTTCAAACGCCCTGGCGCACTACGAGAGCACGGGTCCCGAAATCTGGGAGCAGACCGAAGGCAAGATTACCCACTTTGCGGCGGGCGTGGGCACCGGCGGCACCATCAGCGGCGTGTCGCGCTACCTCAAGGAGCAGCACCACGACGTGTTTAGTCTGGGCATCGACACCTACGGCTCGGTGTTTAAGAAGTACAAGGAAACCGGCGAGTTCGATGAGAAAGAAGTGTTTCCCTACCTCACCGAGGGCATTGGCGAAGATATCTTGCCCGAAAACGTAGACTTTGGCCTGATCAACGAGTTTGTGAAGGTGACCGACAAGGATGCGGCGATTATGACGCGCCGCCTGGCCCGCGAGGAAGGTTTGTTCGTCGGCTGGTCGTGCGGCTCGGCGGTGTTCGGGGCGCTCAAGTGGGCCCGTAAGCACCTCAAGAAAGAGCATGTGATGGTGATCTTACTGCCCGACCACGGTACACGCTACCTGGGCAAGATTTACAACGACAGCTGGATGAAAGATCATGGCTACCTCGAGAAGCGCGAGTACGCCACCGTTCAGGACATTCTAAAAGACCGCAACGGCAGCAGCGAACTGGTTACCGTGTCGCAGAGTACGCCCATCGTGGAGGCAATCAAGATTCTGAACAAACAAGGCATCTCTCAAATCCCGGTTACCGATGGCGAACAGTTCGTGGGCAGCCTCACCGACTCTAAACTGCTGCACCAGTTGATTGACAATCCGGACATGAAGAACGACCCAGTGTCGGGCATCATGGACAAGCCCTTTCAGTTTATCTCGCCCCGCGACACGCTGGACGTACTTTCGTCGATGATCGATAAGAACAACAAGGCCCTGCTGGTGCGCGACCGCCTTGACAAGGTGCACATTATTACCCGCCATGACTTGCTGATGGCGATGAGCAGCTGATGGTTGGTCACTGGTCACTGGTCACTGGTTACTGGCCGTCGTGGAACGATCACTGGTCACTGGTCACTGGCCGTCGTGGAACGATCACTGGTCAAATTTACAGAGGACAAGGGACAAATGACCAATGACAATCACCGATAACTTCTATTAACAACGAACTTTATTTCTTACCACTATATTTGTTACATTCACAAACCTAACTTCCTCTCTTATGAAAATTCTGCAACCTCTATCGCTCGTTCTGTTAACTACCTTTTTACTAAGCGCCTGCGGGGGCACTACCGAAACCGCTGAAACCACCGAAGTAGTGGAAGAAACTCCCGCCGAACCCACCCGTACCGAAGATGGCTGGACGGTATTCTTTAACGCCGACACCAAAGAGGGATGGAAGCAACTAAACGGCCAGGCTACCTACGAAATAAAGGACGGCGTAGTAATTGGCACCACCAAGACGGGGGAGCCGAACAGCTTTTTGGCTACCGCGCGCGATTACAGTGACTTTATCCTGGAGTACGAAGTGATGGTAGACACCGCCCTGAACTCGGGGGTGCAGATTCGTAGCAACCAGTACGAGGCCGATACCACCATCACCATAACCAACGGAGAGGGCGAGCAGGTGGAGCGCGAGGTAACCAAAGACCGGGTGTTTGGCTACCAGGTAGAAATTGACCCCTCGCCGCGTTCTTACAGCGGCGGTATCTACGAAGAGGCCCGCCGCGGCTGGCTCAACGATCTGTCGGAGAACGAAGAGGCCCGCAACGCCTTTAAGCGCGACGACTGGAACCAGTTCCGCGTAGAAGCCATCGGCGACACGCTGCGCACCTACGTGAACGGCGTGCTGGCTACCGACATCACCGATTCGGAAACCGCCAGCGGCTTCATCGCGCTGCAGGTGCACAGCATCCCGGAAGGCAAAGGTCCCCTGCAGGTAATGTGGCGCAACATCCGGCTGAAGGAGATGTAGATGAAAGCTTACTTAAGCTACCTCTGATGAGTTATTTGTCATTGCCTAAAATAGGTTGCCCTGCAAGCGTAACTTATTTATGATAGAAGAGAAAGCAAAAACTAAGAAAAGTGCCAAATGGCAACCTCGGCCTCGCCGGGTTTTCAGCGAAGCGTTCAAACG
>JBASAY010000141.1:0-23507 GCA_049650865.1 Tunicatimonas sp. | reverse complement strand
CCCTTCTCCCGTCCAAACCATTCCTGTTAAGTTTGGTTCTGCCACCGTACCCCCTGCCCTACCCCGCTCATGGAACTGGAATACAACCCCTACATCGTCGTAATTGCCATCTCGGTGATCATCATTTTGTCGTACCTGTTTAACCTGGTGTCGCGCAAAACGAACGTTCCCAGCGTGCTGCTGCTCATTATTTTGGGTATTGGCATCAAGCAGATGGCCGAATCCTTTGGTCTCGAAACCGGTGACCTGCTCTTTTCAGTGCTGGAGATCTTGGGCATCGTGGGACTTACGATGATCGTGCTCGAGGCCGCCCTCGATCTAAAACTGACCAAAGAAAAATGGCCCCTGATCTGGAAGTCGTTCTTGGTGGCTTTAGTGGCGCTTATTGTCACTTCCTTGGCTTCGGCCTACATCATTCAGTACTACTTCATTGAGAGTTTCTTCACGGCCTTGGTCTACGCCGTACCCCTGTCGGTGATCAGTAGCGCTATTGTGATTCCGAGTGTGGGCGCGCTCGACGAAGCCCGTAAGGAGTTTATGGTGTACGAGGCCACTTTTTCGGACATCCTGGGCATCATGTTCTTCTACTTCCTGCTGGGCAACGCCGACACCGAAACCACCCCGGCCATTGTGTGGAACGTGGTGAGCAACATCGCCCTCACGCTGGTGCTGTCGGTGCTGGTGAGCTACGCGTTGGTGCTGCTGTTTCAGAAGCTTGATACCCACGTGAAGCTGTTCCTGCTTATCGCGGTGCTGCTGCTGCTGTACTCGCTGGGCAAGCTGTTCCACCTGTCGTCGCTGGTGATCATTCTGGTGTTCGGACTGATCCTGAACAACCACCGCCTGTTCTTCTTCAAGCCGCTCAGCAAGTTGGTCGACAGCCGGGCCGTGAGCAGCATTCTCAACAATTTCCACCTAGTAACGCTAGAAACCGCCTTTGTGATGCGCACCTTTTTCTTTGTGGTGTTCGGGATGACCATCGTGCTGGCCACGCTCTTTGATGCGGACACGGCGGTGGTAAGCGGAATACTACTGGTGGTGCTCTACGCCGTTCGCTGGTTGATGCTGCTGATTTTTGTGCGCAAGGATATTTTGCCGCAGCTGTTCATTGCGCCCCGCGGGCTGATCACGGTGTTGCTGTTCTTTAGCATTCCCGATGAGCTATTTAGTCCAAACTTCAACTCCGGGGTGCTGCTGTTTATGATTATTATCAGCAGCGTGGTGATGACGCTATCGCTGGTGCTGGGCGGCACCCAGATTCGCCCCTACGAAGAGTTTGCCAACAACTACTGGGATGAGGTAGATAAGGAAATAGATAAGATTGATACTAAGGAGAAGGCTGCCATTGCCGAGAAAACCGACAAGCCCAGCGAGGTGCTCTGAAGCGCCGGATAGTAACGGATAAATATCAGCTTTTTGGCAATTATGATTACCGGCAAATCAAATTTACGGCCGTACCCAGTTGATCGTTTTGCGGTTGCTACATGGTGGTTTGCACCATCCCAGTGCTTAACTTGTTTCGACATTGTATTGGCCGCATCGTAGCAGCACGTAGTCGTTACCCGCCTTGATACTCATTCTGCGCGCACAGGCTACTCGTGGTTTGGTAGCCTCCTCAAAATCATAATTTGAGAATGAAGTAAGTAAAATCATCCTAAAATTTCCAATTAGATAGCTATGTTTGGAATATCATTTTTGGATTAGATCAACAATATTGCTGCCGAATATTCAGCTGAATTTCTTTTCCAAAAACCACTCTTCATGGCACATGCTTTCTTCTGCTACCGCGCACTGCGGATAGCTATTCTACTCTTAGCATCCGTGGCGACTACCTCAACCCAGGCGGCGACTTACTATGTATCAACTGCGGGACAAGATGCAGCCGTACGCGACGGTCTTTCTTCGGCCACTGCCTGGAAAAGTTTAGCTTACGCTGTTCAGCAGGTGCCCGCGGGTAGCCACACCATTCAACTGGGGGCCGGGGTGTTTGTGCTCTCTCAGGCGGCCTCTCTCAAGGACGGATGGACGCTTAACGGACAGGGCCACACCGGCAGCAACACCACTACCATTATTAACTCCAGCTCCTTTAGTCCCCAAGGAGCCATCTGCCTGCCCTCGTCGCAAGAAAAACAGGATTATCCGCTGGAAAACTACCTGATCGGCGGCAACGGTCTGTACAACGTGACCATCAGCAACCTGGTGCTTACTTCGCGGGTAGACCAGCCCCTGGACGGTGCCATCATGATGAAGTACGCCCGAAACCTAAAGCTCTTTAACCTCACGGTGCGCGAGTTTCGTTGGAACGGCATTTACCTAAGACAAGGAACACAAGTTAGAGTTCACCATAGCCTCTTTGAGGACGCCACTTACACGCGGTTGTGCAACACCTGGGGCGGAGCTATCCGCACGCGCTACATGAAAGACTTTGAGCTAGACCACTGCGAGTTCAAAACCACCAAGGGCGGGGGGTATGGCTACAAAGCTTCTGGACACGAGAACGCTAAAATTCACGACAACATCTTCCGCAACAACACTTCCCTGGGGCCCAACGATGGCCGACCCTTTGACCTAGAGTCGGCCCATGAATTTGAGTGGGGACTGGAAATTTACAACAACACCTTCAACGGCATGGTCTCGGTGCCGCGGGCCGGGGGACAGGGCCACCCTTCTGACCGGGGCAACTATACCTATACTGTGCGCATTCATGACAACTTGTTCTACGGATCGGGCGGGGTAGAAGGGCCTAGGAACTACCTGGAGATAGACCATAACTACTTCGCCAATAAGTGGGGCAACAATGGGCGGGTGTACGAGATTCACGGCGGGGCGAACGCCGGGCCGACTACCATCCACCACAACGTAGCGGAGTGCTCTATGGGGTTTGTGTTTAAGAAAAACGATCTGAACGAGAACATCAGCATTCTCAATAACACGGTCTACTTGGTGAACTCCACCCGAGATCAGTTTCCCACAAGCTTTTTGGAAGTGAGCGGGGCGGTGAGCAACTGGCAGGTGAAGAACAACGTGGTGTTCACCCTGGACAACCCCAACAGCGGCACAGCTTTTAGCCGGGGCAGTTTGCCCAGCACCGGGATGACTCTGAGCCACAACGTGTCCTGGAACGTGCCGGGCACCCCGGCCGGAGTGACAACCACTGATCCGGGACTGTCTTTGAGTGGGGCCAAGCCTACCGCCTACTATGCCCCACAGAATGCGGGCAGTTACGTAGTAGACCGAGGTGCTGACGTGGGCTTCGCTTATAAAGGTAGTGCCCCGGACCTAGGAGCCTATGAGTACGAAGGCCCATTCCCCTCTAATAATAATGAGATCGTACGGTTTCAGAACGTACACTCGGGAGCTTACCTTCGACATAAGAATGGTGAACTTTTTATGGAGTCTGCAGCCAACTTTCAATCGCACTATACAACGGTGAAGTGGGAACTGGAAGAGGCGGGCGATGGGTACGTGCGCTTTAAGAATGTGCACAGCGGTGATTATCTGCGCCACAAAGACGGCAAGCTTTTTATGGAGTCTGCAGCCAACTTCCAATCGCACTACACAACAGTGAAGTGGGCACTGGAAGATGCAGGTGGGGAGTATGTACGCTTCAAAAATGTGCACAGCGGTGATTATTTGCGTTACTACGAAGACCTACTGTACATGAAGACCGACATCGGCGAGAATTGGACGACGGTGAAGTGGAAATTGGAGGGAGCTGACAGCAACGCCCGAGAGTTAAACGGGGAGGAAAAAACAGTCGAGGAGCTCACTGCTTTTGAACAGAGCGTATTAAAGGTATACCCTAATCCGACCCGTGAGCAGTTGCAGGTGGTATTGTCAAGTGACCAAGAAGTTGCGCAACTACGAATCTACGACCTGCTGGGGCGTTTGTGGCTTGAGGAAGCACTTTCAGAAAGTCAATCGGTTGATGTGAGCCGCTTGTCTACGGGGATATACACCGTGCGCTTGCAGCAGGGCACGCAGTGGCAAACCCAGAAACTGGTTATTGAATAGCATTCGCAGATTTTAAGCACGGCGCTTACCGGAGCACCGCGGAGCTATCTAAACAAAAGCCCCGTGTCCGTGTCAGCGCTCTTTGTCAATGATACGTCGAAGCAGACGTTCCGGCCAGCTGGGGCGGCATTCGGAACTTTAGGGATCGCGGACGAAAAGCTACTTAAAACCAGCTAATCCGCTACCTTTGTAGTTGCACCACCAAACGATAGTAACACAATGAATGTCAAGACACTATTTCTACTCATAAGTACATCAGTTCTGTACTCCTGCTCCGGCAGTAGTACGGGAAGCAGCAACGAAACGCTAGCCACTGAAGACCAGTCCGAAGGCTGGGTGTTGTTGTCAGAAGGCAATACGCTAGACCACTGGGAAATGTATAACCAGGGAGAGATGAAGGGTTGGTATCTTGAGGATGGAGAGCTGTACAGTTCCGGTGCGGGCTGGGATGCCGACGAAGATATCATCACCAAGCAAGCGTACGATAACTTCGAGCTGTCGCTGGAGTGGAAAATAGCCCCCGAAAACAGTTCTGGCATCTTCTATTACGTCCAGAAGGGAAGTGAGCCCATCTACGAATCTGCTCCGGAGTATCAGGTGCTGGATGATGCCGGATGGCCCCAGGAGATGGAGCCCAATCAGTATACCGCCGCGAACTACGCCATGCACGCTCCGGACAACGCTGAACTGAAACCGGTAGGAGATTGGAATTCAACCAAAATCATTGTCAACTACCCGAACGTGGAGCACTGGCTGAACGGCACCAAGGTGGTTGCGTACGAATTTGGGAGCGAGGACTGGGAGACGCGTAAGGCTTCTGGCAAATGGGCAGAGGTGCCCAATTACGGGGTAGCCAAGTCGGGCCACATTGGTTTACAGAACGCCGGCGAGGTTGTCTATCGGAACATCAAAATCCGGGAGTTATAATTAACACCGTCTACTGGGGGCGCTTTAGAACATGCTGACGGTAACGCATCATATGTTTGATAGCTATTAAGCAAACTAGATTTACTATCAAGGAGACGGCGATGATTCGCGAGATTATTCAGCCAGCAACAGGATAGTATCTTACCTACTCACCCCGCAGCACCTTGGCTGGATTCTCAGCGGTGCTAAGCCGGGTTTGCCAACCTACCACAAGCAACAGCAGCACGCTTACCACCACCAACGTAAGTCCGTACCATCCTACCTCCACCTCCACCCGATAGGCAAATCCCTGTAACCACCGCGTCACCGCCCAGTAGCTCAGGGGCAGCGCCAGTAATCCTCCCACCAATAACACTCCGATGTATTCTCGGCCTACCAACCAGACAAGCGCTCCGGGGTTGGCTCCCAGCACGCGGCGGATGGCTATCTCGCGTGTCCGTGTACGTAGCGTATAGGCGGTAAGGCTAAAGAGTCCGAGTAGTGCCACCAAGATCGCCAGGCCACTGAACACCGATAGCAATTGCAGCTGCACCCGCTCGCGAAAGTACAGGCGTTCGTACAAATCGTCTAAAAAGTGGTACTCCATCGGGTAAGCTGGAAACAGTTCGTTCCATACTTGCTGCACTTCGGCCACGGTGGCCGAGATATTTTGGGTCTCAATATTTAACAAAAAAGTGCGCAGCCAGATCGGCTCGTAGGTCATTACCATGGGGTCTACTGTATTTCGTAGCGTCTCCTGATGAAAATCCTTTACCACCCCGGTAATGGGGCCCGAAGCCAACTGAAATCCATCTATTGTCCAACTAATGTGCCGCCCAACCGCCTCCTGCGGGGTGGACCATCCCAACTGCTGCATGGCCGTCTCGTTGATGAGGTAACTACGCGGCCGGTTGGTGACATCGTACGATTCGCCCGAAGGTTTTTTATCAGCTAGGGTGTAGGACAAACCTTCGCCCGCCAGCAGTTCTAGCTTCATCAGGCTTACAAAGCTTGAGTCGATCACCTGCATATCCATTATGGGGGCGGTCTACGGATCATCACTAACCCCTTTCACCAACATCGGACCGGAATCGCGGATTTCTCGGGAGGGCACCTCCATACAGGCCGCCACCTGTTGCACCCCGGCCAGCGTCGCTACCCGCTCCCGAAACGCATCGTAGCGCTCGGCAACCGCATTAGGAAGATTTGGCAGCGCCAGGACCTGCTCGGTGGTGAGGCCTAGGTTTTTTTGGTGCAAGAAGCGAAACTGATCGTAGGCCACCAGCGCACTGGCAATCAGCAGCATAGAAACAGCGAACTGGATCATCACCATCGCCCGCTTCACGCCGAACTCACCCGTCCGCCGGGCCAGGGTGAAGGCCGCGTTACTCTTAATCGCTTCCAGGGTGCGCACCGACGCCAACATCCAAGCCGGATATCCACCGGCCAACAAGCCGCACCCCACCGCTACCAGCAGCAGTACTCCGGCAAAGGCCACCGGAGAAACTAGAAGCTCTACTCCCGTGAGCGCGTGGAAGTAAGGAAACGCCGCGTAAGCCAGCAGCCCCCCCCCGGCCATGGCCACCAGGTTGTACGTGATGGCTTCTACCCCCGCGTGCGTCATCAACTGCCACTGACTAGCCCCCAGCACGGTGCGGACGCCCACCTCCCGCGTTCGGCCCATTGCCAGTGCGCTACTCAGGTTCACGTAGTTGAGAAGGGCAATGAGAAGGATAAATGCACCCACCGCCGCAAAAACCCGCCCGTAGAGCCGACTGCCGTTCGGCACAATCTCGCGGGCCAAATCCGAATCCAGATGAATGCTGGACAGGGGCTGAAACACGAAAGATACCCCTTGCCCATCCTGGGTACTGGTGTACTTATCAATAAAAGTAGGCAGCTTGTCCTCTATTGACACAACATTAGCTCCTTCGCGCAGCAGGGTGTACACGTAGGCCCAGCCGGTGCGCTCGTCCGCATCGCGGTACGACAGCAGTATTTCTACCGGCAGGTGGGTGCTGGAGGGCACGTCGGCCATCACACCCGTCACGGTGTAGGTCAGTTCTTCCTCGGTAAAATCGCTCGCCACGTACAGCTCGCGACCCAGCACATCGTCACTGCCAAAGTAGCGCTGTGCCGCCGTTTGGGTGAGTACCAGCGAGCGCGGACGTTCCAGGGCGGTGGCTGGATCGCCCAGCAAAAAAGGGAAGTCGAACACCCGAAACACCTCGGGGTCGGTCACGTAGGCGTGCTTTGGCCGGAATTTCTCACGCCCCACCCGCAGGTACTTCTGCTCATGGTTCTGAAAGCGGACCAGGGTTTCTACCTCCGGCAACTCGTGAGGTAGTTCATTCACGTAGTCTACTGGCACGCGGGCCCAGTGCACCCCAAATTCACCTTCGGACTGAAAGCGATAGGTAGCCCGGTAGATGCGGTCGGCGTTGGAATGGAAATTCTCGTAACTGGTTTCGTAGTGCACGTACCCGGCAATTAAAATGCAGGCCGCAAACCCAATTGCGAGTCCTATGATGTTGAGGGTGGCGTAGCGGTAGTGCTGCCGGAAGTGGCGCAGGGTGGTGGTGAGGTAGTTGTTCAGCATGGTTGTAATGAGGGAGTTAGGAATGAATAATGAGGGGGGAATGATGAATAACGGATGATAGGTAATGGTAAGGGGTTGATAGTTGAGGGATGGTAAGGTAGGGAACTGGGAGGTGGGGGGAATGGGGAGGGAGTTAAAGTTTGTTAAAATCAGATTTCGCGGATGTCTAAGTCGGCATAACGTTGCGCCGATAGCCTGATTCAAAACATTCGAACCGTTGAATTACCTTTAAGCTCTTGTTATCTTAGCCAAAAAACTAGTTATGGCTAACCAAGACCACATACCGGAAATATTAGAATATCCCCGAGCAGAGTTTGCTAGACACCTTGACTTGGACTACAACCACCGCATTCTCTTTTCGGGTAGGTTTGGGATTGGCAAAACAACCTTTCTGAAATACTTTTTCGAAGAGAGTAAGCACAAAAACGAGTACAACGTAGTTCACCTTTTTCCAGTCAACTATCAAGTATCAGAAAACAAAGACATTTTTGAGTATATCAAGTACGACATCATCGCTCACCTTTTGTCAGTAGCTGAAATTAAACTCCACAAAACGGATATTTCTTTTACTCAAACGGTACCGTATTTACTACTTCACAAACCCGCCGATCTAGTCGCGCCTTTACTCCACTTCTTTGGCGGAGCGGGGAAAGCGTATGAGAAATACCAAATGCTATTAGAGGAGATTTACAAAGAGCATAAGGCGATCCAGGAGGATGAGCAAAAAGAGATGCTAGGCTACCTGAAACAAATGAAGCAGCAAAAAGGAAGCATATACGAGAACGATTTTTATACCAGACTTATCGCCACCCTACTTCAACGCTGGAAGGATGTAGATATCGATGGTACTACGCAAGAATTACCGGAAAATGGAAACCTGGAGAAAGCTAAAAAGCAAAACGTGCTAATCATTGATGACCTAGACCGCATCGATCCGCAGCATGCCTTCCGGTTGTTCAATGTGTTTGGTGCCCACTTTGACCTGCACGAAGAGCAGAAAAACAAGTTTGGCTTTGATAAAGTAGTCTTCGTTTGCGACATCCGAAACATCCGCAGTATTTTTGCACATAACTACGGTAGCGAAGTAGACTTCAGCGGTTACATTGATAAGTTCTTCAGCACACAAGTTTATCAATTCGACAACATTGATGCTGTCGTTAAAATAGTCAAAACAGCTATCAAAGAAGCGGATTATCTTGAGCGTGCGTTTGCTCGCTTCCCAGATATGTGGGATAGTGAACTTGAATTCATGCTTAGCACACTCTTGCAAGCTAGAGCGCTTAACCTACGATCTTTGTTTAAGCTTTCTATTAACAACCAGATAAATTATCACAGCAAAAAATACGATCTAGATAGCGTCCCAGTGCAGAGCGACTGCTTTTTGGCAGTGGTAATCGCTGATGTTCTTGTTCAACTCGTAGGTAGCCCCCAAGCATTGTATGGTACCTTTAAGAGATGCGAACGGTATACTCGAGAAAATAAGACTTATTTGAAGAAATATAATATGTGGTCTTTTTTAGGTGACGTTGTGGCTTTCTTAGGTTACAAAAGAGTCAATAGTCGATTAGCTGAGCTACAGTATCATGTAAATGGTGAGGATTTTATCATATACTACAACATCCAAGAAAAACTCACGTTTGCTTTCACTGCTAGCATTGATCGCGTAACTAACAAAGAAGATGAAGAGGTTAGCGACAACTTAAAGCCAAACATATTTCTGATGTATCAAAAGCTTTTGAAGTCACTAATTGATCGGGGGCACTGGTAGTTTGAATCTGAGCCACCCAAAGGGACTCGAACCGCGCCGCGGTGGCCCTCGACTTACGCGTTACGAATGCGTTGTACCAACTGAGCTAGGGTGGCTTAGAAGAATTGGTCCCACAAAGATAGCTATCCTTCTGTATGCTTACTTCCTGCCAGGCAAAAAACCAACGCGTTAGTAGTCGGTTTAATTATCTATGGACCATCCTGCGTTAGAACAGCATTACCTGCACCTGACCAATCACACCCTGCCTGATGCAGCGGCACCACACCGCTGGCCGGTACGGCTTAACCACTGCTTTCAGCGGATCATCCTTGATGCCCTCTTTCAGGATTGTTGGTACCACCACCTGGATCGAGGTAAGCGGACTGCGGCCTACCGACAGCTTACGGATGAGCAACTGCAGCGGGCAGTCGACCTTGCCCAACGGATGCTGCGCGAGCCCGAACTGTTACCGAAGCTGAACCAGCAGAGTTTACGTTACCGGGGCAAAGGATAGGCCGCTACAAGCCTTCGGTACGCCGGTACAGGTCGGCCATTGGCAGCTCGAGGTCTACCGAACGCAGCCGGGCGGTCGCCTCCTGGCTGCTAAACCAGTCCATCTGCCAGGGTTTGTCAGGAGTGCTTCGGTAGCGCGTTTCTACCTTCCACTCGTGCTGCTCTACCAGTACGTACTCGCGCAGCGAGGGCAACTCGCTATAGTAGTGGAACTTTGTGCCGCCCGCCGTGGATACGGGGTCTAGGAGGCATTGCTGTCGGACAGTACCTCAATTAGTAAAATGGGGTTGGTAAGGGCTTTGGCGTCTCGCTTAGATCGTTCGGATGGCCCGCAGACCACCGACACATCAGGATAGAGCGACCGGTTGATCGAGGGAATGCAGAACTTCACGTCGCTGGTGAGCACCGTGAAATCCTTAGGGCGAAGGGCACTGTGAAGCATTCCAATCAAATTTCCGCCAATAGCTCCGTGTACCGGATCCCCAACGTCCGTTGCGGCACCTGCCATCGCAAATACTTCCCCGTTCCACGGCGGCCATCATGGTACTCGTAGCGTTGGTTGGTTTCTTCTTCTAGCTGATTGTACTCAGCTAAAGAGAGATACTTTTTTTCAGCATTTTCCATAGCAGCCAACAGGTTATTCTAATACAGTGAACGGAGCCAATAAACGAAATTGTTGCCTTCTTGTAACTTAATTGTTTAGACATAATCTAAATTGTTAGTACCTTGCTAACCCCTAACAATTCGTCCAGCACCACATGACCACCCTCGACCAACTGAAGCCCGGCCAGCGGGGCGTGATTCACGCTATCCGCTCCTCCGAAATCACCCCCAAGCTGATCGAGATGGGCCTGCTGCCCGGCAAAGAAGTGGTGTTTCGTCTTCGGGCCCCGCTGGGCGACCCTATCGCCATCCGCGTGTCGGGCTACCAGTTGTCGCTCCGCCTCGACGAGGCCCAACTCATCGAGCTGGTATGAGTAGAACCACCACCATCCCGGCCGTAGACTCCCGCCCCCTTTCCATCGCGCTGGTGGGCAACCCCAACGCGGGCAAGTCCAGTCTGTTTAATCACCTTACGGGACTTAACCAAAAGGTGGGAAACTACCCCGGCGTCACGGTCGACAAGAAGATCGGGCGCTGCGTGTTGGGCACCGGCAGCCTGGCCTCGGTGGTGGACCTGCCCGGCACCTACAGCGTGTTTCCCCGCTCGGCCGACGAACAAGTAGTGCTCGACCATCTGCTGAGTGCCCCGCCCGACGCGGTGGTGGCGGTTGTAGACGCTACCAACCTGGAGCGAGGACTGCTGCTGGCCACCCAACTAATCGACCTGGCCCTGCCGGTGGTGCTGGTGCTTAACATGGCCGACGTGGCCCGGCGGCAGGGACTGGAGGTAAACACGGTGGCCCTGTCGCAACGCCTGGGTGGTGTGCCGGTGGTAATGATGAACGCCCGCCGGGGCGAAGGCATCGACGACCTGAAGGCCATCCTGCGACATCGGGTGACTATTCCCAACCAGCGCTTCTTCGACGCCCGGCCCCTGGCCCCGGAGGCCATTGCCACGGTACGCAATCACTTCGACCAGTCGGAAAACTACGCCGCTTACCTGCTGCTGCAACAGGGGCCCAACTTACGGTCGCTCACCGAGGAGCAGCAGCGTTACCTGTCGGCCCTCCGCAGGCAGTACCCGGTGCGGGCCGCCCAGTGGCAGATCAAAGAGACTACCGAGCGCTACCGCCTCATCCGCGAACTGCTGCACGACACCCTAACGCTCCCATCGGAGGCGCGCATCTCGCTCACCGACCGCCTCGACCGCCTTGTGACCCATCGCGTGGGGGGCTACCTGATCTTCTTCGGACTGTTGTTCCTGATCTTCCAGGCCATCTTCGCCTGGGCCACCGTGCCCATGGACTTCATCGACTACCTGTTTTCGGAGCTGAGCGGTTGGATCAAGAACGTGGCTCCCGCCGGAGCGCTTACCGACCTGCTGGCCGAGGGCATTGTGCCGGGCATCGGAGGCGTGGTGATCTTTATTCCGCAAATTGCAATTCTGTTCGCCTTTATTGCCTTGCTGGAGGAGTCGGGCTACATGGCGCGGGTGGTGTTTCTGATGGACAAGCTGATGCGCAAGGTGGGACTGAACGGGCGCAGTGTGGTGCCGCTGATCTCGGGGCTGGCCTGCGCCATTCCGGCCATCATGGCCACCCGCAGCATCGACCACTGGAAGGACCGGCTGATCACCATCTTCGTGACGCCCCTGATGAGCTGCTCGGCCCGTTTACCCGTGTACACCATTCTAATTGCCCTGGTGGTGCCCAACGAGCCGGTGATCGGCTTTATCAATTTGCCGGGCCTGGCGCTGATGGGGCTGTACCTGCTGGGCTTCGCGGCGGCCATGATCTCGGCGCTGGTGATGAAGTACATCATCCGAGCCAAGGGCCGGGGTTTTCTGATTATGGAACTGCCCGAGTACCGCTGGCCGCGTTGGCACAACGTGGCCCTTACCGTGGTGCAGAAGTCGCGCACCTTTGTGTGGGAAGCGGGGCGGGTGATCCTGGCCGTATCGGTGGTGCTGTGGGTGCTAGCCTCCTACGGCCCGGGCGACGGCATGGAGCGGGCCGAAGCGGAAGTACGATCTGCGGAAGCCACCGGGCGTTCGGTTGAGGAGCTTGACAATTTGATAGCGTCGGCGCGCCTGGAGAACTCCTTTGCCGGCCGGCTGGGCCACTGGATTGAGCCGGTGATCCGGCCGCTGGGCTACGACTGGAAGATCGGCATTGCGCTGATTACCTCGTTTGCGGCCCGCGAGGTGTTCGTGGGCACCATGGCCACCCTCTACAGCGTGGGGGCCGACTTTGAGGACGACAGTACGATTAAGAGTCGGATGCGTGAGGAGGTGAACCCGCGTACCGGAGAGCGGCAGTTTACTCCGGCGGTAGCCTTTTCGCTGCTGGTGTTCTACGCCTTCGCCATGCAGTGCATGAGCACCATCGCCATCGTGCACCGCGAAACCAAGGGCTGGCGCTGGCCCCTCATTCAAACGGCCTACATGACGGCCTTGGCGTATTTGTCGGCGTTGGTGGTGTACCAGGTGATGGGGTGAATTATTATACTACTCGATTGTTCTAATGTTCGATTGTTAGCTCTGCTGCACCCAACAGTTGAACAATTGAATAATCGAGCAATCGAATCAATACCCGTATGCAAGAGATAATAGTCATCCTTATCTTCGCCGCCGCCGTGGCCTATCTGGGCCGATTGCTGTACCGTAACTTCACCTCAGACGCCGGATGCCCCAGCGGTTGCGGCAGTTGCAGCACCGTAGACTTCAAGAAAATCGAACAGCAGATCAAGGAGCGAGAGAAAGTGAGATAGGCAGTTGGTGGGCTGTCCTGTGCTTGCTTGTCTCTTAGCGGTATGATATTAGATCAATCTACGTCCTATTCAGTGAGCATATTGTATACCAAGCAAAAGGTATATTTCTTCGCTGATCTATTAATTAACACGGCCTTTCCATAAAACTTGTTACTGAAAATGCGGTAGCTTTTGATTAAGTTGATCGGACCGCAGGCGCGGCGGAAGCAGCGACAAGCCCTCCATGATCCTGTGGTTAAACGTTTGTAGTCGTTTGTAAACGCTTAGCTAACTGCCAACGTTTAGTCTGCTTCTGTAGGCAATCTACTTGAAAATTACTACGGAAGATACAAATAGAACAATAATTTGGCAGTTTTGGGCTTATTGTTAGTGTAATCATACAAATGCTATATGATAAATAACGGAGACTGGTTTTCGTTATTCAATTGTTACCACACATACCCCTAGAGTAGATTGAGAGTCAGAGAAACCATATTAACCATCTTACTTTGTTTGCCGACTTTAACGTTCGCGCAAATTGAGAACAAATGGCAACCTGACAGTGTGTATGCGAACAGAAACATCAAACGAATAATAGTTTATCTAAATTCACCAAAAGACCTATCTGAAATTGTCGATTTTGATAAATCTGGTCAGCGAATTCGGTCGGTAAAGTATAGCGCCTCTTATAACCGAATAACTAGAAATCGCCAGAGAATTGAATCAGTAAAACTCTATAACTACGATTCATTAAATCGCTTAATCAGCATTGTGGATTCGGTTGGAACAGACTCGATCATCTACAAGTATGGAACGAACGGAAAGCTTGATTCTTCTATCAAAAACTTAGGTAATTTTGTCTATTTCAACCAATACTTTCACGACCCTTGCAAGGTGACAACAACACAAATGAAGGACTCTACTGTGGTCTATGAAAAGACTAAGGAATATGAAAGAGATTTCTATGTTAAGCGGTTTTATGGATACTATCTTGAACCTGAACTGAAAAGATTTCAAACTACTATTGATGGAGTGACTAACACCACCGCATATTCTGACTATAAAGACTTGGAACGATTCGAGGACGATAAGTCAATGAAAAACACTTTTGATTCCAATGGTCGATTAATTGAGTCAGAAATCCGGTCAGTATTCATGAACGATAGAATCAATGAATACGATCTTTACTACAAATACAATAAGGACGGACTTTTAAAAAGTGTACGAGGCTATGTAGCTAGATATTTCGAATACGAATATTGGAAATAAACGTGTGGTAACAAATGCTATGAATGAATGGGTTTTATCGGTCAGGACAGTTTCGTGGGGATTGGAAAGTCCGCCACAAGTTTTAAATTTAAATCAAGGTGTGGCTTTGAGGAGCTGGACAGGTTAGTGCGTTCTAATCCCCACTCATCATGGCTGGTCGTTGGCAAATATAAAGAGCTACGGTTTTGATGTATAACACATGATTTCGTTATCTTTATCAAAAAGCACAACAGATGAAAGAGACAATAAGAATAGAATATCCAGAGTACCTTGCTAATATTCTTAGGCTAAGCGGAAAAGATTTTGAAGCAGAGATGAAAACGATTTCGCTGATAAAACTTTATGAACTCGGCAAGGTGTCCTCAGGTATGGCGGCACGAGTTTTAGGACTGCAAAGACTTGATTTCCTCGAACTGCTCGGAAATTATAAGGTTTCTGCGTTAGGTGTGAACGACACGGATAGTTTAATCGAAGAGATAGAAAATGCCTAAAGTCGTCTCAAATACGACACCCATAATATCTCTGCTGAAACTCGACCGGCTAGAGTTGTTGCAGAAGCTCTATTCGGAGGTTTATATCCCCACTGCTGTCCACCGGGAGATAGAAGCAGGAAAATCAAAAAGGTTTTACAGAGACCTGTTGAAGGTCGACTGGACAAACATTGTCGAAGTCCAGAACAAGTCGGCTGTTAAATACTTTCTTGACTTGGATGAAGGCGAAGCAGAAGCCATAGTTCTAGCCTCCGAAATAGGGGCAGACTTGATCATGCTTGATGAGAAACTTGGAAGGTTCCACGCAAAACAGGCGGATTTAAAGGTCACTGGAACGATAGGTATCCTGATAAAAGCAAAAGCAGCAGGTTTCATAAGGGCATTAAATCCATTACTGGACGAATTGATTGAAAAAGGTGTTTGGATCAACGAAAAACTGAAAGTTGAAATACTCAAAAAAGTAGGGGAGTAATAAGAAATACGTTTACCAACAAAAGCTATAAACCACGTGGGCGGCGGTTATCGTAGGACGATTCTGCGTCCACCTGATTTCTTGGCACGTTGTGCCGGGAAGTCAGGTATCTATCCCTACACGGTTCATAGCCAAGCGTTGCTCCTGCTTTTTTTCCTAAAAAGGCCGTGATTTAATCAATAGTAAGTGGCTACTCTCTAATTATATTTCCCAAAGATGAAGTATATCTTCCTCAGCGTTCTTGGTTGCTTTCTGAGTCTTAGCAGCCTGGGCCAATCCACCAACTCGTCGGTAACCTTTCCGCTATCGGTCAGCGACAACCAGCGCTACCTGGTGGATGCCCAGGGCGAGGCCTTTCTCTACCAAGCCGACACCCCCTGGTTCTTGTTCTTTAAACTGACAATGGACGAGGTGAAAGACTATATGCGCATACGAAAGGAACAGGGTTTCACGGTGTTGCAGGTGATGTTAACCGGTGGAAAAGGGCTGAAAAATCTGTACGGCGAACTTCCCTTCGAGGGCGATTACGATCTGAGTCGTCCTAACGAACGCTTTTTTCAGCGGGTAGACAGCGTGGTGCAGGAAGCCCAGCGTCAGAAGCTGTTGCTGGCCGTGGTGCCCCTGTGGTCGGGTTGCTGCGGGGAAGACTACGCGGGCACCGACAAGCAGGGCAACCCCCTGCCGCTCAATCGTAACGGAGTGGAGAAAGCGCGCGCCTACGGAGCGTGGGTGGGCCAGCGTTACCACGCCTACGACCACCTGCTGTGGGTACTCGGGGGGGACAACGATCCGTTCAACGCCCGGAAAGAGATTGAGGCCCTGGCCGACGGGTTGCACCAGCAGGCGGGCAACCAACTCTTTACCTACCACGCGGCCTCGACCCACAGCAGCACCGACGTGTTTCCGGAAGCCGACTGGCTCGACGTATCCATGGTGTACACCTACTTCCGCGGATTCGGCAAAGCCTGGAACAAGATTCAGCCCGACGTGTACGAAGTGAGTTATGACGAGTACCGGAAGACTCCCGCGCGTCCGTTTTTTCTGGGAGAGTCTACCTACGAGGGGGAACACGATGAGCTTGGTTCGGCCCGCCAGGTGCGAAAGCAGGCCTACTGGGCCATGCTGTCGGGAGCTACGGGTCACGCCTACGGCTCTCCCAACTGGCACCTGCGCGACGATTGGCGAAAGGTAATCCAGTACCCCGGCGCCCGAAGCTTGCAATATTTGCCGCCCCTCATGGTGTCGGTCGGCTGGCCCGGCCTGCAACCCGACTGGTACAGCGCGTTCGTGACCGAAGGCAGCGGCGGGTACGCCACCAATGACTACGCCGTTACGGCCTTCGCTTCTGACTCTTCTCGGTCGGTGACGTATATTCCCTCAGGACGCACCGTTAAGGTAACGTTGTCGTTGCTAGGCGGAGAACGCTGCCAGCTTGTGTGGTTCAATCCCCGCACGGGTGATGAGACTCCGTTGGGCACGTACGCCACCACCGACTCGCCCACGCTCACCACTCCCGATGAGCAAGACTGGCTTCTGCTCGGCCGAGTGCAGCGTCAGGATCGTTGACAGTAAAGAAGTCTGTCCAAACCCGTTACTGAGACTTAACCTAGTTGCGGTTAGTTCGCGACGGGGGACGGTAGCAGTTCTACCGTTGGCGAATCCCCTATTTCAGCCAATTACCTACATCCCTTTTTACGAGCTAGAAGTGTGAACCTACCGTTACTACGCACTAAGTGCCATTTTTAGTAGCCTAGAAGGCTACCGAACGCCATGATTACGCACTGGTCAGCCATCGGCCATCGACAAATTGGTTTTGTTCGCTTGCGGTGTTTTACTATTTTGCCTAATAACGCTCTACTACTATACTGCTACTATGTTGAATACAAACACCACTGAGACAATTCTCACTTCCGTACCGACGGGTTTTTACACAAATCAGGTAGTTGATGAAATCAAAGACTACGCAATCTTCACCATGGATACCCAGGGGTACTTCACCTCGTGGAATCAGGGTGCGGAAAAGATGTTTGGTTTCACGCCCGACGAAATAGACGGACAGCACTTTGAGTTTATCTTTCCTGAATATCTGTGCGAGCGAAACCTACCCGAGTACGAATTAGAGGTGGCCGCCCGCGACGGAAAGTACGAAGCCGAAGAGTGGCACCTTCGCAAGGGCGATGAAAAGTTTTGGGCCCTGAACATCCTTACGGCCGTGCACGACCAGGGCGGAACGCTGGTGAGCTACACCAAGATCGTGAAGGACCTGACCGAGCGCAAGCAGATGGAGGATTCGCTCTACGAGCAGAGTGAGCAGCTGGCCCGGGTGAAGCACGACCTCAACCAGTTTATCTACAACGCGTCGCACGAGCTGCGTGCCCCGGCCTGCAACATTGAGGGGCTACTCAACGTGCTGGACGCGGAACGGCCCAAGCAGGAAGTTGAGCAGATTGCCAGCTACCTCCGCAGTTCGCTGTCGGTACTTAAGGAGAAGGTTGACCAAGTATGCCAAATGGCCAACTTCACCCACCGCCTCGAGCAGCAGCAACCGGAAGACATCGACCTCGAGAAGCTCTTTGATGATGTAAAGTACATGGTACGAGACGAGCTAAAAGCAAGCGGCGCGTCGGTAAGCAGCAACTTCGGGGTGAAGTCATTCAGGTTTGTGCGTACGCACATGCACCTGATCTACCAGCAGTTGCTGCTCAACGCGGTCAACTTTAGCGACCCCAACCGGGCCACCGAGGTAACGGTAAACGTTTACGCGCACCGCTACGGCATTCAGATAGAAGTATCGGACAACGGGGTGGGCATTCCTCAGGATCAGCAGGATACTATCTTTGAGCTGTTCTCTAAAGTCCAAACCTCTTCTTCGGGCCGTGGCCTGGGGTTGTACTACGTGAAGCGCGTGGTAGAGCAAGCCGAAGGAAGCGTTTCTGTGGACAGTAAGCTCGGGGTAGGCTCTACCTTTCGGGTGTATCTCCCGCAGAGCTCAATTTAATGTTATACCGCATCCGCTATTGCCAACCCTGGCAGGGCTACTTATACTCTTAGTAAGTACCGTTTAACAGCATTCTATTCGACCGCCTGCTGCCGACGCTTTTGGCTACCTGAAAGAAATTTGTAAACCACTACGAGAGTAGTGCTCTTATCCGGTTCTCTTGGTCGAAGCGCGCCAGCGAGTGGGTGTCAGACCAGGCATCAATAATATCGTACAGGCGCAGCACGGTCCGGTACAATTCGTAGGCCCTATCGGGGTCGTCGGCCAGGATCGCATCGGCCCACGCGATCAAGTAATCAGCCAGCGTGTTCAGGTGCTCATCGCGAAGCTTGCGCTGCGCCAGATAGTCTTGCAGTTCGGGGGTATCCAGCGTGGCCATCAAGCCTACGTCCAGGTCCAGTTGACTCCGCAACGACTCATTGGCGGCCTCGATGCCCTCGGTTACGTTGCCCGCCGCCTTGGTGCCCAGAAACCGGGCTAGAATGGCCCCCAGCGCCCGGCCCAACTGCTCAATCTGGTCCTTAATGATATCTCTTCGTTCCATCAGTTTCGGGGGTGAAACTGTAAGGTAGCCAATTCCGTCCAAAAAAAGCTACCATCCTTGCGGTGGTAGTTTCTCTGAATAGAGCGGCTCGGCGCTACGCTTCTTGCTGTTTATCCTCAGAAGCTGTTACAAGGTCGGAAGCAAACACAATTTCTATGTTGTTCGGATCAACGAGTCTTCGATAGGAAGCACCATCATGCGCAGAAGTTTTAAGCGCCACTGGATCGTCGTTCTTCTCGCCTGGCGCTCCTCGTACGTAGATACTTAACTCGTTACCTGCCGCATTTGAGCCGAGGAAGGCCAGCTTCAGCGGACCGTCTACCACCACGCTAAAGTAGTGGGGAGCGTCCTCGCTGATGTCAAGCTTCAGGCAGTCTCGGTAATACGCCTTCGCTTCTTGAAGATGGGGTACTTTAATTAATATACCAACTATTTCACTCTTCATCCCATCACTTCTTTAGCTGAAAAGAATAGCCCACGCTAATGTTGAAGATCAGGGGAGTATTGGCGATACCCGCCTCCATTGCCTGGTGCGTCTCTACCCGGTCGGTCAGGCTGTTGGTGTAGGTAAACTGGTCGTCTTCTAGGGTAGAATTTACGCGCGGCCAGTACCGAAGGCTGGGCGAAACCATCAGGCCTCGCAACGCGTTCTCCTGCTTTTTAAAAGGACGCCAGTTCACGTAGGCTCCCAGGCCCAGCGAGAACGTATTGTACCCAACGATGCGGTTATCGGGGGTCTGCTCGGCACCATCTTCGTAAATCTCGAAGCGGTGCCACTTGGGCTCTACCCGCACGTTGAACCACTCGTTGAGCCGGTACCCCACCCCGAAGCCGGTGGTGTAGGGCATGTGTACCGCCAGTTGTTGGTCGGCCAATTCACCGGTCACTGTGTTTCCGGCGAAATCCAAAGATACTCCGTGCGAATAATCGAAGGCTAACCTCCCGTAAAAAAGGTTTCCTTCAATGTTGAACCCCCTGGCAAGCAGGGGTTGGTTTAGTCCAAACAGCAGATTGATCCGGTTGTCGAGGCCCGGCGATTCGTTTTGAGCCATCGCATCTACGGTCGGCAAGAGGATAGCCAAAAAGGCTACAATTTTTAGTACATACTTCATCTTATTGGGGTTTTACGTTAACAATAAGACAAAGGAACCAAGCTAGCCGCGGAATCTTGTTCACAAATGTTAACTTCGTCGCTAAGCCTCTTTACGGATGCGACTCAGCGACTGTGGTTTCATGCCGAGATAGGGAGCCAGATAGTACTGAGGCACACGCTCTACAATGTACGGTTTGTCGCGCATGAGCTTGTAGTAGCGTTGTTTGGCGCTGAGCATGGCCAGATCGGCAGCGTGCTGGGTAGAATCGACAAGGGCCTTCTCGACGTTATAGTTCTTGAGGATTAAAAATTTGGGGTTTCTGGTCAATAGCCCTTCCAGCTTTTCTGCCGAGAGTACCAGTAACGTCGATTCTTCCAGCGCTATAATACTCATCTCCGAAGGAGTTTGGCTCGAGAAGCTCTTTAGGTAAGCTACCCATTCGTTTTCGGTAGCGAAGTCTGCCGGTATTACCTCTCCTTCGTAGACGTGGTAGTGCATGAGCAGCCCTTTATTAATAAACCCAATCTCACGACTTATTTGCCCTTCGTTAAGGAAATGATCATTCTTCTTAAGCACTTTAACTTGGGTGATTGACAGAAAGTCGGCGATTTCCTCGTCAGTATAGTGACCAAGCTTGTTGATATTATCCAGTATCTTCTCGTGCGTCATCAGGCCTCGATATCGCGCGTCGGTTGCGTGCCAACGCGATTGAGGAAAGATTCTATCTGCGGAGTTGACTGGTAAAGCTGTTCGTAAGAGTCGATGACGAAGTACTGTTTCTGAAACTCATCCTTGCGGTAGGGCGTCTGCAGGATGGTATCCACATCGTAGGGCACGTGGGTCGCCTCATCGCTCAGGCTAAAGACGGTTTCACCGGGCGACGACAGGATGCCCGCCCCGTAGATGCGTACCCGCCCGCTTTCGCGGATCAGGCCGAACTCCACCGTAAACCAGTAGATGCGCGAGATCAACTCGATGGCATGGGCGTCATCAATGTAGCGCAGTGCAATCTTGCTAAGCGCCTGCAGGTAGTTGACGAAGGCCGGTTGGGTGAGCAGGGGCACATGACCGAACACGTCGTGAAACATATCCGGCTCTTCCAAATACTCAATTTTGCTCAGCGGGCGCAGCCAGGTGGAGGCCGGAAAGCGCCGGTTGGCCATCAGGCGAAAAAACTCATCGTCAGGAATCAAGCCGGCCACCACGTGGATTTGCCAACCGGTGAGCTCAGACAAGAAAACGTTGGTATCATGAAAATTAGGAATCCTATCGGAACGAAAGTGGATACGCCGTAGCCCCTCCAGGTATTCTTGCGAGGCGGCGTCGCGCAATTTGGCTATCTGGTGATCGTACAGCAGGTACCACACCTTAAAGTCTTCCTTGGTATACTCATCGTACGCTTGGGTCATCACTAAACGGGTTAAGGTTGTCAATCTCTTTCTAGAATAATGCGTATAGGGGACGCCTTGTTATTAAGTAACGCAAAATAGCCTGGTTTAGGTTAGCGGGCGTCTGCTAAAATCAGTGATCTCTTAAGCAAGCAGGGCAGCCCGGGCGTTCATTACCTCTCACTATCGGGGAAAATGTATAAACCAGTTTGTGCATCTTTTCTGGTAGGCGTACCGCTTTTGCCAGTGATCAACCAGGGCAAACACTAGCTCGAGCAGATTAGAGCTTATCGCGTTTTAAGAAGCAGTAAAGAATAAGGTTCGCGCTTCCGTCAGCGTCTACTAAACTAACGAAAGCGATAGGGCGGGGTACCATGGCCTCAGTCAAGTTAAGAAGTACCATCAAACAAGCTAAAAAAAACCGAAAAACCCCTCTAAAGATAAAAATTGAAGGGTTTCGTTGCTACTTACATCAGCGATGCAGAGGGTGAGTAAGCTTGTTTACCCAGAAGAGCCGGATTGATTACAGACTATTCAGTCCCGCCATTGTAGGCAACCGTGACATTTGCACCGTATGCTAGCACGATGAATGGTAAAATTATAACTGCTCTTCGGCAGACTCTTGCGATGTAGGGGGCAACCCAGTTAATGCATCATTTTTGTTGGGTCGAAGCAGATTTTCATTCCAGCGTGTCGCCGAAGCAGAGGAGTTCTTTTAGCGGAAAAGAGTTAAGAAGGTCTAGGGCGTGTTGACATATGGATTAACAAGAGATTTTGAGCGAGATTTTTGGCTAGTCAAGACGCTTGAGGCGGGCGATGCGAGGGCATCGGCCAACGAAAGCAACGCAGAATAGTGGTTCCCCACCGGGACGGAAAGCGCGCCAAAATTACCGTTCAAATTTATATGTCAACACGCCCTAAGATTCCCCCACTTCCCGTTACTTTGAAAAGTTGCCTGAGTTTGTTAACTAGCTCTGCTTCAGGTAAAGGCGTTTTAACAGCTATCTACGGATAGCAAAGGAAACGTTCGTTTTAATGTCTCAATTGACATCGTGTCATCCTGGAAGAAGATTTGCTAAAGAATACTTTCCAAAGACCAATTAGGTCGTAGCTTTTACCTAATCTTATAGGGGAGTTGAAAAAAAGACTACTACAATGGCCAAAGTCGCAAATCAAAATCCGGAGCAGAAAGCGCGTGACAAAATTGACGATATGCTGCGGGCCGCCGGATGGGCGGTGCAATCCAAAAAGAAGGTAGACCTCGGGGCCAGCCAGGGTGTTGCGGTACGGGAATACCAAACCGACGTAGGTCCCGCCGATTACGTACTGTTCGTCGAGCGGAAGCCGGTAGGGGTCATCGAGGCTAAGCGCGAGGAAGAGGGTGAACGCCTGACTGTGGCCGAAGATCAGTCCAGCGACTACGCCCAGAGCAAGCTCAAGTACCTGGACAACGACGCGCTCCCCTTCGTCTACGAAAGCACCGGAGTGCTCACCCGCTTTACCGACTACCGCGATCCTAAACCCCGGTCGCGTCCGGTTTTTCACTTTCACCAACCAGGGACCCTCGGTGAGTGGTGTGCGCAAGCAGAAACACTCCGGACGCGACTGATGAATTTACCCGCGCTGTCGGAAGAAGGATTGCGCCCCGCTCAGATCACTGCCATTCGTAACTTAGAAACATCCTTCGCGGACAACCGCCCCAAATCGCTGATCCAGATGGCCACGGGGGCGGGCAAGACCTTTACGGCCTGCACCTTTGTGTACCGATTACTCAAACACGCGGATGCCAAACGTATTCTTTTTGTGGTCGATACCAAAAATTTGGGCGAACAGGCCGAACAAGAGTTCTTGAAGTACCAACCCACCGATGACAATCGCAAGTTTACCGAACTCTACAACGTGCAACGCCTGAGCTCTCACTACATCGCTTCCGACAGCCAGGTGTGTATCTCCACCATCCAGCGGTTGTACGCCATCCTGAAAGGAGAGGACCTGGATGGTAAATTGGAGGAAGAAAATCCGAACGAATCGGGTTGGCAAAAGCTCAAGAAAGAACCGATGCCGGTAGCGTATTCGGCCAAGAACCCCATTGAGCAGTTTGATTTCATCATCATCGACGAG
>JBASAY010000140.1:0-11135 GCA_049650865.1 Tunicatimonas sp. | reverse complement strand
GTAACTATTTAGGTGTATTTGCAAAATAGGAAAAAGCTTCAGAACTAGCCATCAATGAGTGACAAGGATATCATAGCGCAACAGGCCCGGCAGATTGCTGAACTACAAGCTAGCTTGCAAGCTGCTATGCGAGAGGTTTGCGAGTTGAAGGCTCTTCTGGCCCAGAACAGTGGTAATAGTAGCCGTCCGCCCTCCAGTGATGGGCTGAGGAAGGCACCGGCATTTCCGCGTTTATCAGGTAAAGCACGCGGGGGTCAGAAGGGGCACCGGGGCAATACACTACAGATGGTCGCCCAGGCTGATCAAGTGGTTCTACATCCAGTGGCTGATGTATGTTCATGTGGTGGTGATCTTTCTCAAGTTGAAGGGCAAGTAAGTGCCAGACGACAGGTGTTTGATCTTCCCCCCCAAGTGCTAGTAGTCACTGAGCATCAAAGTGAGCGTAAGGTGTGCTCTGGTTGTGGGCAGGTGCATCAGGGGGCTTTTCCTGAAGATGTAGTTGCTCCCGTGCAGTACGGCGGCAGGGTGAAGGCTCTGGTAAGTTTGCTCAGTGTAGGGCATAATATGCCAGTAGGTGGTATTAAAGGTTTGTTTGCTGACTTATTTGGCTACGCACTCAATGAGGCCACGATTCAAAGGGCTAATGCCCTTAACTACGAGCAACTGGCCGAAGAGGAATCCATCATAAGAAGCCAGTTACAGCAAGAAGAAGTCATCCATGCTGACGAAAGTGGGGTACGTACTCAAGGTGAACTGCATTGGCTACATGTAGCCAGCAGTGCGCTGTTCACTTACTTTTACCGGCATTGCAAACGTGGTCGTGAAGCTTTGGAAGATCAAAGAAGCGTATTGTCTACTTTCAACGGATGGGTAGTGCATGATTGTTGGGCCAGCTACTTCACCGGGGGCGGCTATCAACACGCTCTATGCGGGGCGCATCTGTTGCGTGAGTTGACCGCACTCATCGAGCAGGGTAGTCAATGGGCCAGGCAGATGCATGAACTATTGATGGCTACCTATTTGGATTGTGACAAAGGAAAAGCTTGTTTGAGTAACACCACACTACAGACCACCATTAGTGAGTATCAAGTTATCCTTCGAGAGGCTGACCGAGAAGAGCCGCCCCCAGAACCTAGTAGTAGGGGGCGCGATAAACAAACTAAGGGGCGCAATCTGATGAACCGTTTGGCTAAACACCGTGCCGCCGTGCTGGCTTTTGCCCAATACGAAACAGTGCCTTTTACCAACAACTTAGCCGAGCGTGACATCCGGCCCTGGAAAACCAAACTCAAAGTGAGCGGCTCTTTTCGTACCACTACTGGGGCAGATCACTATGCACGTATTCGTAGCTTCATTTCCACGGCCCGAAAACAACAAAAGCAGGTCTTTGCTGAACTCTGCCGTATGGTCAACGGTGAGTCCTTCCTGCGTGATCTCAAGACTACCTAAATAGTTACTACGTTTAGATAATAAACTTCTATCTTTCCAAATTATAAAACACACCTACCCTTATGATCAAATCTACACTTAACCTCAGTAGGCTGCTACTGGCTGGGCTTCTGCTGTTTGCCGCCGACGGGTTGGCGCAAAACAACACGGTGCAAGGCAGCGTGGTGGATGGATACACCGGCGAAGCATTAGCCGGAGTGAATGTCATCGTGAAAGGAACTACCATCGGAACGGTATCCGACATTGATGGTCGGTTTCGTTTAACCGTAGCCGAACTACCTACGACCCTAGTCCTCTCTTTTATTGGCTACACTCCCGTAGAACGTGTGGCGGAAGGGAGTGGAGACTTCTACGTCGAGATGACCGAGGATGCCCTCGATCTCAACGAGGTGGTCGTTACCGGACTGGCTTCGTCGGTGAAACGCTCCAACTTGGCTAATGCCGTGTCAACCATTGACGCCGAGGAGCTCACTGGGATCACGTCGCAACCAACCCTCGATGGTGCTCTGTACGGCAAACTCACCGGGGTCAACGTAGTATCTACCTCCGGAGCCCCGGGAGGCGGATTGGCTCTGCGGTTGCGGGGCATCAGCTCTATTACTGGTAATAATCAACCCCTCTATATCATTGACGGGGTGTACATCAGTAACGCTGAAATACCTTCGGGTCTGCGGGCTGCTTCAGGAGCTAATGCTGCCAACGAAGAAAACTCTTCCAACCGACTGGCTGACCTGGACCCAAACGACATTGAGTCTATTGAGGTACTAAAGGGAGCCTCAGCCGCCGCTATCTACGGAAACCGAGCTAATGCCGGGGTGGTAATCATCACTACCAAGCGTGGACAAGGTGGCCGTACCACTGTTAACTTCGCGCAGGACGTAGGTGTAAATACTATCCAGAAGTTTGTGGGTCGCCGTAGCTACAACGCAGCGCAGGTAGAAGAAGCTTTCGGCGAATCTGCGTTGCAACTTTATAATGAGACTATTACCCGCGAAGGTAGCTTATACGATTACGAAGAAGAGATTTATGGCAATGAGGGGTTAATCTGGCAAAGCCGGATCGGCATCTCCGGGGGCAGTGAAAAGACAAAATTCTTTATTGGCGGATCCATTCGCGATGAAGAGGGTATCGTAGAGAATACGGGTTTTGAGCGGCGATCCATCCGGTTCAATCTCGACCACCAAATTAATGATAACGTTACGATCCGGACTAGCAGTAACTTCGTAAATTCCGAAGCGGCACGCAGCTTCACCGGCAATGAAAACGAGGGAGGACTGAGCTACGGCTATACCCTTGCTTTCACCCGTGATTGGGTAAATTTGTATCCCGACGAATTTGGAAATTATCCTAGCAACCCCAACGCGGCGGGTAATCCCCTCCTTGTGCGTGACCTAGCCCGTAACGACGAAACCAATAATCGTTTTATCCAGGGGTTAGGACTGGATATCAATCTATTTAGCACTGATAGGACCGATGTGCAACTTCGCTTTAACGGAGGTATTGACTTCCTGGCTAACCAGACTGATGTTTACGTGCCAGAGTTTCAGCAGGCACAGCGGGCCAGCGGCAACAACGGTTTCATCGCCCTGGGCAAGAACGAAATTTTTAACATAAACTACCAGGCCTTCGCCGTATGGAACAACTACCTGGGAGCTGATAAGAACATCACGCTAAGCACCCAAGCGGGCATCTCATACCTAAGGTTCGATACTGACTTGGTGCAAACCCGCACCAATCAGCTGATTCCAGGGCAGACCAACGCTTCGCAGGGGGGCTCGCAGCAAGTGTTACAAACAGTAGAAACTGTTAAAGAATTCGGCTACATCCTGCAACAAGAGTTCAACTTCGAGGACAAAGTTATTCTAAACGGCGGCATCCGCTTGGATAAGTCTTCGCTAAATGGCGACCCGAACGAACTGTTTGCCTTCCCACGGGCATCCGTAGCGGTGAACCTGGCCAACTTCGATTTCTTCAACTCAAGTTTATTCACCTTGGTGAAACCACGCTTGGCCTACGGGGAAGCTGGCAGCAGCGCCGCCTTCGGCTCGCTCTTTACCATTTTCAACCAGGTAAATATTGATGGAAACGCTGGTATATCTATTGACAACGAACTGGGCACTCCTGATCTAGTTCCCGAAACTTCACGCGAACTGGAGACAGGCATTGACTTAGCTCTCTTTGACAACCGTTTGGGTTTTACAGCTACCTATTACAACCGTTCGGTTCAGAATTTACTCTTTCCGTTGCAGGTACCAGCTTCTTCCGGCTTTACGACCCGCTTCGTGAACGACATTGATCTTGCCAATCGCGGACTTGAGCTTTCGCTCACCGCCCGGCCCGTAGAAACACCTAACTTCAGTTGGGAATCTACCACCAACTACTGGTTCAACCGATCAGAAATCACCCGGCTGGATGTGCCAGAGGGTGCGATTAATGGTACCGGCTTCGGTCTGGGTCTTGGTTCATTCTATCTTCGCGAAGGGGAGTCTATCACGCAGTTCTACGGAAACGTGGAGGGCGAACCTCAGGGTATTGGTGATGCCCAGCCAGACTTCGAGATTTCTTTTCTGAACCGCTTCAACTTCTTAAAGCGATTTGATTTGATGACGCTGCTGCACGTTAAGCAGGGTGGCGACAACCTAAACCTTACGCGCTTGCTGACCGATATTGGGGGCACGACCTCGCGAGACATCCCGCCTCTCGGCGACGGTGAGTTTTACGTTGAAGATGCTTCCTATTTCCGGGTTCGAGAAATTGCCCTCTACTACAGTTTGCCCCAGCCAACTTTCTTCGGCGATGCGGTATCTACCTGGAAGATTGGCGTATCGGCCCGCAACCCCATTACCATCACCGACTACAGCAGCTACGATCCCGAAGTATCAACCTTCGGTGGTCAGGGACTATCGTCGGGAGTAGAGGTTGCCCCGTTCCCATCCTCCCGCCAGTTTTTCGCTCACTTTATGATTAACTTTTAACAACCTACCACGCATGAAAAGATCAATATACATTAGTGTACTTACCTTGGCATTTGCGCTAGGGAGTTGTGAAATAGACGAACAAGTGGATCCCAACGGTCCCTCGCTGGGTGGGATTTTAGAGAATAGTACCGTACTAGAGCTAAATACGCTGATCAACGGCATTCAGGCCAGTATGCGCAACGGCTTATCACCCTACGTAACCGCTACCGGAAGTATAGCCCGCGAGCTCTACCTGTTTGATGCTGACCCGCGCAACCTACAAGATTTATTCGGCCTGGATGGAACGACGTTAGACAACAACACTTTTTACCTGACCGGACCCTATATTAGCCGTTATCGTACCGTAAAAAACTGTAACATTTTAGTCGATGCATCAAATAACGCGATCGTTCCTGATTCAATAGCCAACGGCTACCAAGGTTTTGCCAACACTATCAAAGCGCACGAGCTTCTGTTAGCGCTTAACATGCTGAATGATAATGGCATTCGCATTGATGTGAATGATCCCGACAACCTTGGACCCTTTGTTTCGAAGGCGGAAGCATTAACTCAAATCGCTAGTCTTCTAGATCAAGCAGTGAACGAGTTAGAACAAGCTGGAAATGCCTTCTCCTTCAGCTTGTCTACCGGCTTCGATAATTTCAATACTCCCAATAGCTTCATTACTTTTAACCGAGCGATTGCCGCTCGGGTGGCATTGTATCGCGAAGATTACGAGCAAACGCTAAGCTTGCTCGACAATTCGTTCTTTGGTTTGGATGAACCGCTGAACCTAGGACCCAAATACATCTTCTCTACTGCTGGCGGAGACCTACTCAATCCGATCTACCGGGCTTCTGGGCAAAATGCCGATCAGATCATTGTGAACGACGACTTCATCGCGAATGCCGAAGAGGGCGACCAACGCGTGGCCGAGAAAACCCGACTGCGAGACATCCCTGACAGCCAGGGGGGATTTAACGGTTTGTACGAATCTACCCTGTACGATTCGCCGACCGATCCGATTGATATTATCCGTAACGAAGAGCTTGTCCTAATCTACGCCGAAGCCAATCTACAACTGGGTGAGTTGGCCGAGGCGGTTACCGCCCTCAATGTGATTCGCAATGCGGCGGGGCTAGCTGACTACAGTGGCCCCGTAACGCAGGCCACCCTCATAGACGAAGTGCTTCAACAGCGGCGCTACTCGCTTTTTTCAGAAGGTCATCGCTTCATTGATCTGCGCCGCTACGGCCGACTCAATGAAGAGTTCGTTGTTGTCGATCCCAATCGTAATCCGGATAGTGGTGAACTACGTAATCAAACCATCTTTGAGCAATTTCCTGTTCCGTTGTCTGAGGGAGTATGATCCTACTCAAGAAGTTTTCTCCCCTGAAGGTTATTCAGTGAGTACCATTCGGATATGCTTCGCCACCGTTTCTGAGGCTCCGTAGCCTCCTAGCTTCGTCTTCATCGACCGGTAGTCTTCTAGTTGCTGCTGTCTTACCGGGGTATTTTCCATTAGCGCGGGCAGCAGTTCAGTAATGCGTTCGGCACTGAAGTCTTTTTGGATCAGTTCAGGAACCACCGCGCGCTCGGCGACCAGGTTTACCAACGAGATGTAGGGCACGCGGATCACCCGGCGGGCAATCTGGTAGGTGATCGGACTCATGCGATAGGTTACCAGCTGGGGCACGTCGAACAGCGCGGTCTCTAGTGTGGCCGTGCCGGAGGTTACGATAGCCGCCTGGGCGTGGTGCAGCACATCGTAGGTTTTGTTTACCACGATGGTAACGGCGGGATGATTACGCCCAGCGTCGTAGAACGAGGTAGGCACGCTGTCGACGGCTGCCACCACAAAATGGTAGTTCGGAAAGCGATCGGCCACGCGCAGCATGATCTCCAGCATCAGCGCGATCTCCTGCTGCCGACTGCCGGGCAACAGGGCCACCACCGGCCGGTCGTCGGGTAGGTGGGTAGCCGCAAAGCCCTCGTTGGGGCGAAAGTCGCGGATGGCATCGAACAGGGGGTTGCCCACGTATTGCACCTTGTAATCGTACTTCTGGTAGAACGCTTCTTCGAAGGGCAGGATTACGTACATATGGTCGACGGTGGCCTTAATCTTCTTAGCCCGCGACTGGTTCCAGGCCCACACCTTGGGCGATATGTAGTAGAACACCCGCAGGCCGTGCTGCTTGGCAAACTTAGCCATGCGCAGATTAAAGCCCGGATAGTCGATAAGGACGAGGGCATCGGGTTGGTAGCCGAGCAGGTCGCGCTGACAGCGTTTCAGCAGGCGGCGGATGGTGCGCAGGTTCTTAAATACTTCCCAGAAGCCCATAAAGGAAGTTTCGCGGTAGTGCACCACCAGTTCGCCCCCGGCCGCCTGCATGGCGTCGCCGCCCCAGCACCGCATCTGTGCCTCTGGGTCCTGTTGCCGTAGCGCCTTGATCAGGTTGCCGCCGTGCAGGTCGCCCGAGCGTTCGCCCGCTATTAGGTAGTACTTCACAGCATTGTGCTTATCTCCACCTCGGGAAGTTCGGCGTCAGCGGTTGGGGTTAGCCCTTCGCCAAAGAACTCGACGAAGTTGTTACGGGTTTCGTGCAGTTGCAGGGCGTGCAGTTCGCCCCGGGGGGCAATCTTCGCTACCTCGGGGGCCAGAATCTTCCAGAACTCTTCTACCAGCACCTCGCAGCTGGCCATCTTGCCGCGCATAAAGTCCACGTCGTAGTTCAGATGTTTGTGGTCTACCTGGTCGGTGATGCGTACTTTGATCAGGTCGCTTAGTTGCTTTAGGTCTACTACGTAACCGGTATCGGGGTCGGGGGTACCGCGCACGGTAACAATCAGCTCAAAGTTGTGGCCGTGACCGTGCTCATTGGCGCAGGGGCCAAACACCTCCTGGTTCTTTTCGTCGGACCACGCCGGGTTGTAGAGGCGGTGCGCCGCATTAAAGTGCTCTTTTCGGCTAACGTATATCATAACTGGCATTGCTTTCCGCAAATATACGCATTCCTTTGTCCTTGGGAGAAGGGAGACGGGAATCTCATACAGTCTTCCTTTACTTGCCAACAGCTACTATCCAACAGCTAATCATATAGAAAGTCGTCCAGTACCAAGTTATCCAGAAAATCTATACCCATGATGCTCATTACGCACGGTTTCTCCTCACTGAGCGGTGCCCTTGTCCGAACTCTTAACCAACATAACTTTAACTACCTGGTGGTGACCGACCACGATGCGGACTGGAAGCCTTCGGCGGACTGGCGAATCCAAGAATTTCTCCCCCCTACCCCACTGCCCAACTGGTTTACGCGCAATGCGCAGGAGTTAGAGTTTGCGTTCTGCCTAGACGCTAGCAGCGAAGCCGACGACGCTTACTTTCGGACGCTCTGGCAGCAGTGCATCGCCTACCAGGTGCCGTTGATCTTCCGCACCGACGAGCGCCGCTCGGCGTGGGTTACCCAGCAGGAGGCGACCCCCTTCTTCTGGGCAGGGTTGAGGGTCCCCCACCCCGCCGGTCCGACGGACCAAGACGTGGCCCAGGCGGCCTACTTCCTGGTACACCACCGCCAGCAGTCGGGAATCTACGCCCCCACCGATGACCGAATCTACGGGCTGACTAAATCATTCGGGCGGTAAACCGAGTTTAGTAGGTGACTTACACCATCTATTGCCTCCGTTATGTCTACAGCAATCAATCTACAAGAGAGTGTTCCGGTCAACGTGCAGCGCATCATGCAGACTCGTATTGATCGCTGCCGCCGCCACCTGCAAGAGGATCGTCCCCACGAAGCCATCCACCAGTCGCGCAAGCAGCTTAAGAAGATTCGGGCACTGCTGCGGCTGGTGCGCTACCAGATCGGGGAGGACCCCTACCAAGCGGCCAACCGCTACTTTCGCGACGCGGCCCGCCTAATCTCCGATGCCCGCGACGTGGCCGCCGGGTGGGATACGGCCGACAGCCTGCAATCATCGCTCAGCACCGCCCGCGACCGTAGAGCCGTAGGCCGGTTGAAGCGCCACTTACGCGCCAGGAAAAGCGCCATCACCCGCTACCAGGTACATCGTGACGAATTGCTCAAGTCGGTACTGGACGCCCTGGCTGACGCCGAACGGTTTCATCGGTCGTGGATTATCGGTGATGGTGGCTTTGCCGCGCTAGAGAAGGGCATAAAGCGCATCTATCGGCAGTGTCAGAAGCGCCAGGCGGTGGCCTACGCGCAAGACGATCCGGAAGCCTTTCACGAGTGGCGCAAGAGCGTGAAGTACCTGCGCTACCAGGTAGACACGCTCAGTCCGCTGTGGCCCGCCCCCTACAGGCCCTGGAGAGCGAGCTGCACCGCCTCACCGATTACCTGGGCAGCGACCACGACCTGATGGTCCTCCGAGAAACCATGACGCACGCCAAGGTGATGCCCCCCGCTGCCGCCCGCTCGGTGCTCGCCACCCTAGAAGAGCAGCGCACCGTCCAACAGGCGGAAGCACTACCGTTGGCCCGCAAGCTTTTTGATCAAAAGCCTAAAAAGTTCGTCGCCACCCTGTCCCGTTGGTGGCAGATTGAGGCTGAGACGTAAGAAACGCCGACTAAAATGGCCTGGGAAATGCCTAAAGCACACCACATTGGGGCTGTCTACCCCCCCGATACGTAAGATGTATGCATGCTTTCGGACCACCTTGCACCAAGGAAGGGGCCAATCGCTACGACTTAGCCATTACCTTTGTCTAAGAATGCTCACGAGTAGCATGAAATGGCCTTTTCCGGCCCAAATTGGGTTACTACTACCGCCCGACATACGTACTTTTTGGTGGTAGTGAAGCGCGTATTGTTGTAGCACATATTAGGTTAGGCTACACTGGCAGTCACACCTAACAAGTCCAGGATGATTCTCTCCCTTATTGTCATCCAGCCGGACCTTGTTGCGGCTTGGAGGGGTAGAACATACGTGAGTAAGTTCCTCAAGCAGCTTTGTCTTCGCTTACCGGGTATATGGACCTTTAACTAAAAAGTTCCCTGCTGGATGACACCGGGGGGAGGGGTTTATAAAGAGCAAGACATTCTAGTTAGTAAATGCGATACTGTCGGCGATCACACAAGAGTCTACCGGAGTGAGTCGATCAAAACCCCGTGGTCCATCTTTGTGCTCACGAAGCCAGTAGTCATTAAACACCGATCGATAGCAAATGGTGATTGTAAAACTTTCATTGTCAACAACTCTACCAATGTATTCCATCAGAGGTTGATTTATACTCAGGCCTAAAACAGTTCTAAAATCACCGGTCGGTAATACTCCTGATGAAATTGGTGCGTCGTTCTTTAGTGTTGAGATAGTATCTGGCAAGTTCATCAATCTGAATAATCCATCCCAGTTCTTAGCATATTTCCCTTCGTATTGCACGGTAGCGCCCTCGATGATCGCTGGACCCGTACCAGTATTAGCTATCGTAAAATCAAGCATGCTAAGTGTTACTCCATCTTCGTATCCTCTATTTCTTCCAATTTCTACGTTCGGCCACAGTTGTGCTTTAGCGCTTTCGGTCATGATGCGTTGTTGTTCGGCCATCACCTCTTGCTGCTGCGACAGCACGCGGGTTTGGTAGATCGACACAATTAGGGCGCATAGGCTGATAATGGACAGGGCTACGGTGGCCAGCAACGACTGGTCTATTGTCCAGCCCTTCTTCGGCGTCGGGGCGGTGGGACTGTCTACCGAGGGTTGTCCGGTGGTTTCTGGGGAAGGCTGATTGGAGGGAGTAGGCTTCGGCAGTTCGCTCATCGGGCTTTTTTGGGGACAATGTACTAACTTTAGGGGCATTTGGAGACTCTTTGTGAGACAATCACTCAACGATTGGGAAGAGGAACACTGCTGATCGGGTCGTAGTGACTGTCGCTCGGGATGTTAGCACTACCCTACGACCAGTTGGGTGCGCACTGTTGTAGCATATATCAGATTAGCCTACACTGGCCGCCGCCAGGCATACCAAACAAGTCCAGGATTACTCAACCCTTCATTGTCATCCTGAAAGGACCTTGTTGCGGCCTGGAGGGATGGAACATGAGAGAGTAATACCCTCAAGCAGTTTCGTCTTCGCTGAATGATTATATGGACCTTCTACTAGAAAGTTCCTTACTGGATGACTTGAGGGGGTTGAAGGTATAGGGATTGATGCGCAGGCGTTTCGCTTGATGCGGCGAGTTTTGTATCTTTACGGATGATGAAAACGCTTACCCCACAGAAATCACGCAAGACGTCGGCTCGGTCCCAGGTACGCAAACCCAAGACCCTGGAAGCCTTTCTCCGGTGGGAGCAGCCCGAAGGCTACTACAAGTACGAGTGGGTGGACGGTGCTCTGGAGAAAACCGAATACATGATGAAAACCAACGAACTCGCTATTGTCAGAAACATTAAGAAAGCTTTTTATCAGACGGATTTCTTTCGCCAAGATGGTGAGTTGTTTGCCGAGGTAGCCGTGAAGCTCAGCGAAGAGCGGGTCAGGATTCCCGACATAAGCGCGTTCACCGATCAGCAAATCAAAGCGGCACAGGGAGAGGACTACCCAGTACCTACTTTCGCCATTGAGATTATCTCTCCCAACGAAAGTAGGTTGAACGCACTAATGGGGTAAGATAGGGCTATATTTGGAAAAAATTGCAAAGCTATGGAAGTGTCCACTCAGTTATCGGCTATATTTTCAGAGGTGCCTGATCCTCGTCGGAATACGTTGCTC
>JBASAY010000139.1:0-11746 GCA_049650865.1 Tunicatimonas sp. | reverse complement strand
AGGACAACGATGGTCGCGCAGTGGCGCACAGAACGTGCTTAACCTTAGGGTACTGCGCATGAGCGGAAGATGGCATCAGCTACAACAAATACTCAGAGCCGCTTAACGACATTTTGAAATGCACCCTGCGGGTGTTCACCACATCGCCGGTATTTGAGGAATATAAAAACCTGCTCTGCAGAAAAGTTAGAACACAGGCAGTGGCACTGCTGCTACTTCAGACGCCGAAGGATGCTACTCAATCTAGGATACGGTTTGCATCGCGCTGAGCTTGCTGTACAGTCCGCCCTGCTCCACCAGCGCGTCGTGGCGGCCGCGCTCGATGATTTCACCCCGCTGCACCACCACAATTTCGTCGGCGTGCTGGATGGTACTCAGGCGGTGGGCAATCACCACCGAGGTGCGGTTCTTCATTAGGTTGGTGAGCGCCTCTTGCACCAGTCGCTCCGACTCCGAATCCAGGGCCGACGTGGCTTCGTCGAGGATAAGAATGGGCGGGTTCTTAAGCACCGCTCGGGCAATGCTGATGCGCTGCCGCTGTCCTCCCGAAAGCTTGGTGCCGCGTTCGCCCACCAGCGTATGGTACTGCTCGGGAGTTTCCATGATGAAGTCGTGCGCATTGGCAATGCTAGCAGCCCGCGTTACTTCCTCGAAGCTCGCGTCGGGCTTTCCGAAGGCGATGTTGTTGAAGATAGTATCGTTGAACAGAATAGATTCTTGTGTTACAACGCCCATCTGCTGCCGTACCGAGGCCACGGTGTAAGACGTGAGCGGCTGGCCATCCAGGTAGATCGTGCCGTCGGTAGGGTCATAGAACCGCGGAATCAGGTCGGCCAGCGTCGACTTGCCTCCTCCCGACGGACCTACCAAGGCTACGGTGGTGCCCTTCTCTACCGTTAGATTGATATTTCTCAGCACCGCATCCTGCTCGTAAGCAAACGATACGCCCTCGAAGCGAATTTGATGCTCGAACCGACCTAGCTCCTGGGCATCGGGCTGGTCCTGAATAAGCGGGGGGGTGTCGATGATGCTAAAGATCCGCTCGCCCGAGGCCAGCCCGCGCTGGATGCTACTCAGCGCGTTGCTGATGGCCTTGGCCGGAGGCAGAATCTGCGAAAAGAGAATGATGTAGGTAATAAACTCGCTGGCACTCAGCTCCGAGTTGTCGTTGAGCACCAGCACCCCGCCGTAGAGCAGAATTCCCGCCACCACCGCCACCCCCACAAACTCCGACAGCGGAGAGGCAGCCTCCTGCTTGCGCGCCATCGACACGTTGAGGCGGGCGTAAACGCTTACTTCCTGCTCAAAGCGCCGCCGGATGAGCGGACGGGCGTTAAAAGCCTTCACGATGCGCATGCCCGACAGGGTTTCGTCGAGTAAGCTCAGCAAGCGCCCTAGCGACTCTTGACTCTGCGTAGCCTTGGCCTTAAGGCGCTTGGCAATTTGAGCGATGATGTATCCCGAAATGGGCATCACCAGCACCGTGAAGAGCGTAAGCTTCACCGACATGAATAACAGCACCAGAAAGTAACCGATGATGGTCGCCGGTTCTTTAAACGCTACCCGCAGGGTGTTTACTACCGAGTACTCTACCTCCTGCACGTCGTTGGTAATGCGCGATAAGATATCACCCTTGCGCTCGGTAGAAAAGTAGCCCAGGTGCAGTTGGGTTACCTGATCGAAGATGCGCATCCGTAGTTTGAGGATAACCCGCGCTCGAACTTTGGCCAGGGTGAGCGCGGACAGGTATCGAAACAGATTGGCCAGCAGTACGGAGGCCACAATAATGATACATACGAACACCAGTGCCCCCACCCGACCATGCTGCTTGATTATCTCCAGAAAATAGTAGTTGAATACGCCGATGAGGTAATCTACCGACAGGCTGAATGGGGGCAGCGACTGCCATTGGTCAGCCTCTTCGCTTCCCACCTGATCGAACAGCACGTTGAAGAGGGGAATTAGCAGGGTGAAGTTAATGAGTCCGAAAATAATCGCCAGGATGGCGAAGAGCAGGTACTGCGGGAGGTAACGGCGGTAAGGACGCGCAAACGACAGGATGCGTAAGTAGGTGTTCATAGAAAGCTAGCAAAAGCGGTGCGCCGCCAAAGAAATGGCAACAACGTTGAAATCTCTACGTATTATTGAGAAAATCGGAGAAAATCTCTATGATTGCTCCGGCCAAACCAATTGCCCCCCCGGCGGGTTATGGTGACACCCCCACTAAAACGTGTATACTTATGTTTGATGCCAACGGAACCGAAGGCTTAGAGTTATTTACCTGGATTGTAGCGGCCCTGGCCGGAACGATTGCAGCCATCACCTTCGGGCACTTTTTGCTCGTGAACGATGAAGACCGGGAGGACGTGATGCCCCTGGACAACGATGAAACCACCAAGTAGTTATGAAACCTATTCTTCGGGTGATCTTTAACGGTCCTACCACAATCTTGCTGACCCTGTTGCTGTTAGCGGCACTGGTGCTCATCTTCACCGACGTGTTTGACTTCGCTTAGGGGGCTACCCAGCTTTCCTGCCACGCATCTTTCTGCCACTGAAACTGAGCGCGCCAGTGCCCTTCGCGCCGAAGCTTCAGGTAGTCGATCGCGACTACTTCCCCTACCAATACCACAAAGTTACTGAATCCGCGCTGCGTGTTCTCTTCGGTGGGCTCCTCACGAAAGGCGTCTGGAAGATTGTCAGTATAGGTGTCAGAACGCGTGCCCGGAGCCATCGGCCCCAGGTAGTCGCCGCGGGCGGCGGGCGGAATGGCGTCCCAGTGTTCTTGCGCCAACTGGTCCTGGTGGTGTAGCGTGATTAGGCTACGCGCGCGAATCTGCTCTTTGCTGCCGTGGTCGTAGAACAACCAACTGCCTTCTGACTGCTGCCGCAGGTCGGCAATCTTCTGCGTGCGCTGGTCGGAGTAGCTGATCAACTGTCGATCTGGTTTTAGTGCCTTCCGTAGCACCACGGTGCGCTGCTGCACTCCTTGTTGGCCGAAGGTGGCTAAGCTGGGATAGTGAAATGCGTGCCTTTTATCGGCCCCGCCCCGGATAAGCAGGCCCCATAAGTGATCAAGTAGATTAGGTAAAGAAGTAGCTGGCTGTGACATAGATCTTGTTCATCGAGATTGAAATACTTTTTACCTGTTTTGCTTTAAACAAATTTTCTCGGCTTCGTTCGGCGCTGGCTCCTTTAAAAATGTGGTGATTCGTTGAAGGTCAGCGCAGGCCCCTTCCCGGTCACGGGTATAATAACGGGCGGTGGCGCGCATCCGGTACAGATTCTTACTGTAAGGGTTGCGCCGGATAAGTTCGTTCAGGTAACGCCGGGCCCGCCGGTAGTGCTTCTCTACGTAGTGATGGTTGGCCCGGGTGGTAAGCGTTATATCGTCTCTGATGTTAAGACGAATTCCTGAAACTATCCTCACCTCGCGCTGTACGGTAGCAGGAGGCTCGTTTGTGCGGTAATAAACACTTTTCTCAAACAAAAAAGTGAACGGAATAAGAACGACAATATCATCTTTCACGTCGTGGTCGGCCAGCCAGATGTCTCGGGTTCGGGTAATGGCGTAGCGAATGATTTTGTCGAAGCCATACCCCAGCGAGGTGATTATTTCTACCGGACGCATGCCCCCCCCGGGAGTGATGGTGATGGCAACTACCGAGGTACCCACCCGGTGGTTGCTGATACCCGACGACGGGTAGTACACCAGATACTGCATGGTGTCGTAGAAGGTGGGTGCGCCGCCCCGCACCCGATCGCTGGGAAAGTAGGTGAGCGTATCAGGCTGAGCCTGAAGGAAATTTGAGGTTAGAAGGAGGCTCCCCAGCAGTAAACCGTATAGTGCCTTCGGCATAGAAGTGAATTGTTACTACGCCATAAAATACGAAATTTGTCCTACGGTAAGCAAATTGTTGGTTTTGCTTCGGTGTTTTTGTGCTTTCTGAGCAGTTTGGAGGAAAATAGTAAAGTATGGCTTACCAGAAACGACGGCAGCACCGGCTTCCGGGCTACGATTATACCCAACCGGGTTCTTACTTTATTACCATCTGCACCCACGAGCGCGAGCACTTTTTTGATGAAGTGACAGAAGGTCAGGTATCACTCACTACCATTGGTAGGATGGCTGAAGCATTTTTGCAAGAAATTCCTCATACGTTCAGGAACAGTACATTGGACACCTGGGTGGTGATGCCCAACCACGTGCACTTGATTTTGGTCTTGTGGGCTGATGATGAGACCAGTAGATATAGTGGGTACGCGCCGCGGCGCGTATCCACTATATCTACTGTACCCACTGGTCTCTCTAATGTTTATCTTCCTGATCTTCCAACGGGCCTTCGACCACTCACCAAGGGGTCAGTATCTTCCATCATCAACCATTTTAAAGGCAATGTGAAGCGGTGGTGCAACAAGAATAGATTTGAGCACTTCCGGTGGCAATCCCGGTTTCACGATCACATTATTAGAAACGAAGCTGCCCTGGAGACGATTCGTCACTACATCCAGAACAACCCAGCCAACTGGAAGGAAGACCGGTTTTCTGACCTCGCATAGCTAGCGAATAAAAAAATAAATCCAAAAGTGAAACCTTACCACCAGTTACCTTGTATAACATAGTACTATCTAATACCTTTGTAGCGTCAGACGGAAACAAGAGGTGCTTATCCAGTCAAGCTCAGTTTCTTTCGGCCTTTAACCAGAGCATTATGAAAATAGAAAACACGCAGGTGCAGATGCGCAAGGGAATCCTGGAGTACTGCATCCTGCACATTATATCCCGCGGCGAAGTATACGCCTCCGACATGCTGGAGGAGCTTACCTCAGCCAAGATTATGGTGGTGGAAGGTACCCTCTACCCACTGCTCACCCGCCTGCGAAAAGCCGGTTTGGTCGACTACCGCTGGATAGAATCAGCCTCCGGACCGCCCCGCAAGTACTACCAACTCACCGACAAGGGAGGGGAGTTCTTGCTACAGCTAAAGGATACCTGGCAAGATCTGGTGGCTTCGGCCGACCGGATCACCAACAACCATCAAGAGAAAGTAATCATCGTGCAAAAATAACCCGGCCATGAAACGAACCATCAGCATTAATATCAGCGGCATCCTCTTCCACGTAGAAGAAGACGGCTACGAACTGCTCAAAAACTACCTGGCAACCATCAATCGGTACTTTGCTACCTACGAAGACAGCCAGGAGATCACCAATGACATCGAGAGCCGGATCGCCGAGGTCTTCTTATCCAAACTGAGTCCCTCTCAGCAGGTGATCACCCGCCCGAACGTAGAAGCGGTGATCGCGGCCATGGGCAGCGTAGAAGACTTCGCCGCCGAGGAGGTGCTCGAAGAACCGAAATTTCAGCGCCGCAGCACTTACGAAGAGGCTCCTCCCTACTCCACGACCGAACCCAAGAAGTTGCACCGCGACACCCAGCGCAAAATTCTGGGAGGTGTGGCGGCCGGGGTAGCCCACTACTTTAAAACCGACCCCCTGTGGATGCGCTTGCTGCTGCTGTTGCTGTTGTTCGCCGACGCTTTTATCACCTTTGGCGCACTTAGTAGCATCACTTTGATCTCGTACATTGTGCTGTGGATTGTGCTGCCTGGCCGCGACGATATGACCCTGGATGCCAAAGTCAAGAAGCTGTTCCGAAATCCTGATGATCAGGTGCTGGGCGGAGTGAGCAGCGGTATTGCAGCCTACTTCGGCCTGGACGCTACCGTAATTCGCGTTCTCTTCGTTGCCTCGATTTTCTTCGGTGGAGCCGGGTTCATCGCCTACATCGTGCTGTGGATCATTACCCCCCCGGCACTTACCCTCACCGACAAGATGCAGATGAAGGGCGAGCCCGTTACCCTATCGAACATCGAGTCGAGTATAAAAAAAAACTTTAGGGTAAACGACAGCGGCGAAGAAAGTACGCTGCTGCGGGCAGTACTGTTTCCCTTTCGGCTGGTGTCGACGCTGGTGGCTAACCTGGGACGGGCCGTTGGCCCATTCGTAGCTTTCTTGGGTGATGCTGCCCGGGTGCTGGTAGGCTTGTTACTGATGGCCGTGGGCGGAACGCTACTTGCCGCCACTCTGGGAATCGCGGGTGCCCTACTGGGATTTGCCACCCTAGACCCCTACGAACTTGATGCTTATTACTTTGCCCTGAACGAAGCGAATGTCCCCTGGGAGGTGATACGGGCTACTGTGCCCCCACCATCCCTGCTCTTTGGCTGGGTAGCCTTGTTTATTCCGGCCCTGGGCCTGGTCCTCGGCGGCATCGCCATCATCATCCGGCGGCGGGTGCTGAGTCCGGCGGTGGGCTGGTCGGCCCTGGGCGTGTGGATTATTGCTCTGGTAGGACTGAGCGTGACGGTGGTGCCGGTCATCACCGACTTCCGCGAAGACGCGCGTTACACCACCACCGAAACGTTGGAAGTTGCCGGTACGCCCATCCTTACCCTCGCCAACCGGCCTGACTACGAACACGACCGCGTACGCCTCTCGCTGCTGGGGCACGAAGATAGTACCCTGCAACTACGCAAGCGCTTCGAGGCGCGGGGACGCGACCGCGAACGAGCGTTAGAAAATGCCCAGATGGTTACCTATCGTATTCAGCAGCAGGATTCTACGCTCACTTTTCCGGCAACCTTTACGTTTACCGAGGGGAGTCCGTTCCGAGACCAGGAAGTAGATTTGACGTTATACGTACCCTATGGGCAAGAATTTCTTATCGACCGCAATCTGTCGTATATCTTGCGCAAGAGCATTTTGTACCGGTCCGACTTGTCGGTGAGCGACCTTCAGGATAATACGTTTCGGTTTACCCGGCAGGGCCTGGAGTGCGTAAGCTGTAGTGAGGTGAAGAACCTCGACGAGCAGTTTCGGGAGCAGACGGATAGCGCAAGCAGCAAAAGCGATACGGTTGGTACCTACTCGAGGTAGGGAGCCAAGGCTTTTTGCCAGATGCGGTAGCCCGCCGCGTTTAGGTGCAGACTATCGGCCACAAAGATGCTCGTAAGCACCCGCCCGTTTTCGTCTAGAGCGGGCGTCCAGACGTCGGCAAACTCGGTATCTTTCTCCCGAGAAGCGTACGCTTCCAGCTGGGCGTTCAGCGCCTCGTACTGATCCTTCAGCTCCCAACGGGCTACGCTGGGCTTGGGCGAGATAAATACTACCGGAGTGTTACCCAGCGCTTTCCGAATTCTAGCGCGGAGCTGTTTTGCCTCATCCATAATTTGCTGGGGCGACTCGCCGCTGGCCAGATCGTTATCGCCTTCGTAAATAAAAATTTTGGACGGTTGGTAAGGATAGATCACCCGGTCGGCGTAGTGCAGCAAATCTGAGAACTCTGACCCACCGAAGCCCCGGTTAAGCACGCGCTGGTCGGGAAAGTAGTCGGCCACGTTCTGCCACTTGGCAATCGACGAACTGCCTACAAACAGCACCGCCCCCGGCTCCACCGGATTCAGGGAGTCCTGGCGCTCAAACTGCCGGATGGTGGGTTCCCAGCGTTCGGCACCTGACTGGGCAAACCCAAGCGAGGCCGCGCTCAGCGCCACTCCCAAACTAGTTAGTAATTTCTTCGCAGAATGAAGCATAGAATACTTTTGGTTACTGATGATCGCGTGAGATAAAGGTTCGGTCTCCCAGCTGGCCGTACTTCACGATGGCAACGAACACTGTGCCCCCGATAATATTACCCAGCGTAGCGAATACCTGGAAGTGCGCGTAATCTTCAAGACTAATATCGGGTGAAGAAATCAGTCCGGCAAACATCTCGATAGAGCCCACAATAGAGTGGTGCAGCTCACCCAATCCGATCACGGTGGTCACCAGGATGATCATCACCACCCGGCTGATGGTGTCGCGCGACGAAGTAACCAGCCACGACAGCAGACCCATAAGCCATCCGGCAAACATACCGCTGCTCAGCGTGAGCCACCAGTTGTACTGAATCAGCTTTTCGGCGATGTGGTGAAAGGCATCCAGACTAATGGTGCCCATGCCGGGCCCGATCTGCACCAGGATGAAGCTGAACAGATAACCCCCCACCAGATTACCGACGTACACAATTCCCCATAACTTAGCCAACGCCTGCACCCTCACCGTACCGTTAAGCACCGGCAGTACCGCTAAGGTGGTGTGCTCAGTAAACAGCTCCGAACGGCCAATGATCACAAAGATAAATCCAATGGGATAAGCCGCGGCCATCACCATGTGCATGCCCGATTCGCTCAACTGATCGCTAAACATGGTGTAGAGCAACCCCATCAACAACAGGCTGAAGCCTACTTCTAATCCGGCTGAGAAGGCAGAAACGAACAGCGCGGGGGTGTCTCGTCGGTATTCGAGCAGCGAAGTGCGCATTTGTTCCTTCAGAATCTGCTCTCCTTCCTTCATCGAATCCGGGTCGTTCCCTTCTTCCTGTTTCTCTTCGTCATCTATCTTATCCAACTCCTGATCGATCTTCTGCGCCTCTTCGCGCTGCTTAAGTTCTTTCAGGTGCTGCTTTTCTTCGGGAGTAAGGGCGTTGGTCTTGGCCATTTCGGTAAACAAAGAGGTACGCTGTAGTAATCTTCTCCAAAAGTTTTTGTTCAAAGTAGTATGCATGCCTACTACTTTTTGCTTATCTTTGTTAGAGATAGTATGCATGCATACTAAATAGAGTGTTACCCACAAAACCCAATTGATCGATGGAAACAGCAGTTAAAAAAGAAGCCATTAACGGCGGCGAGTTCTTAGTAAAGGAAACCGCAGCCTCCGACGTGTTTATTCCCGAAGAGTTCAGCGAAGAGCAACGGATGATGGCGGAAGCCACCCAGGACTTTATCAAAAAAGAAATCGATCCCAATATTGAGCGCATGGACAGTATGGAAGAGGGCTTTATGCCTGGCCTACTCGACAAAGCCGGTGAACTAGGCTTGCTGGGCGTGGCGATTCCCGAAGCGTACGGTGGACTGGGCATGAGCTTTAACACCTCGATGCTAATCGCCGACGTACTGGGTTCGGCCGGGTCGTTCTCTACCGCCTACGGAGCCCACACCGGCATTGGCACGCTGCCCATCCTTTACTACGGCAACGAGGAGCAAAAGCAAAAGTACCTGCCCAAACTAGCCTCGGGCGAGTGGAAGGCCTGCTACTGCCTCACCGAACCCGACGCGGGTTCCGACGCCAACTCCGGCAAAACCAAAGCGGTATTGTCCGACGACGGCTCGCACTATAAAATTACCGGGCAGAAAATGTGGATCTCAAACGCCGGCTTCGCCGACATCTTCCTGGTGTTTGCCCGCATTGAAGACGATAAGTACCTGAGCGCCTTCATCGTAGAAAAGTCGTTCGGCGGCATCACCATGAACGATGAAGAAAAAAAGCTGGGCATCAAGGGGTCGTCTACCCGACAAGTGTTCTTCAACGACTGCGAAGTGCCGGTTGAGAACATGCTATCCGAGCGGGGCAACGGCTTCAAAATTGCCGTCAATATTCTCAACATCGGCCGTATCAAACTCGGTGCCGGGGTAATCGGGGGCTGTAAGCAGACGGTGAGCTACTCGGTGAACTACGCTAACGAGCGCAAGCAGTTTGGCGTATCCATTAGCAGCTTCGGTGCCATTCAGCAGAAGCTAGCCACCATGGCATCTCGCATCTACGCCACCGAATCAGCCTGCTACCGTGCCGGACAAGACATTGAGGACCGCATCGACGGGCTGATGGAAGACGGAATGTCCGAAGCCGACGCCAAGTTGAAGGGCGTGGAGCAGTTCGCCATCGAGTGCGCCATGATGAAGGTGCACGGCTCCGAAGTGCTCGACTACTGCGTGGACGAAGGGGTGCAGATCTACGGTGGCATGGGCTTCTCGGCCGAAGCGCCGATGGAACGTGCCTACCGCGACGCCCGCATCTCCCGCATCTACGAAGGCACCAACGAAATCAACCGCATGTTGCTGGTGGGCATGACGATCAAGCGCGCCATGAAGGGCGAGATTGATCTGATGGGTCCGGCCATGAAGGTTGCTAAAGAGCTTACCTCAGTGCCTGATTTCGGGTCCAATGGCAGCAGCGGCTTCATGCACAAAGAAAAGCAGGTGCTGACCAGCCTGAAAAAGTCGGTGCTGATGGTGGCCGGGAAGGCGGCTCAGGACTTCGGAGCCAAGCTCGATCAGGAGCAAGAAATTCTGATGCACATTGCCGACATGATGATCGAAACCTACGTGGCCGAGTCTACCCTGCTGCGCACCGAGAAGCTGGTGGGCATCCGGGGCGAAGAAGCCTGTGCTTCGCAGATCGCGATGTCCAAGCTATACCTGTACGAAGCGGTGGAGAAGATCAACGCGCACGGTAAAGAGGCCATCGCTTCGTTTGCCAAGGGCGACGAGCAGAAAGTGATGCTGATGGGACTGAAGCGCTTCACCAAGCTAGACCCTTACAACACCAAAGAACTACGTCGTGACGTAGCCCAGGTGCTGATTGAAAAGAACGAGTACGCGTTTTAGCGGATTGGAGTACGACCGTCATTAATGATGGTCTGATGAAATGCTCTTTGGCCGAACTGTCTTTTGCAGTTCGGCTTCTTTCGTTAATATTACCATTGAGTTGTAAGATAAAGCAAGTATACTGATTATGATTGTAGGTCTGTTTTTTAGAAAAATGAGCTTAATCCCACTCATCCTAGTAGGAGCAGTTACTATTGCTGCTGCGCAGGATGAGGCAGCACGGGTAGAGCGGCACCTGATTAAAATCAACGCATTATTTCCCGGAGTAGAATACGAAGCGGCTATCAGTCGGTCAGTCACACTCAACGTCAATCCCTACCTGCGTCCCAGTTACACTTCCCGGGATGGCTTACTCCTGCAGCCCGCCGCGCACGCGCAAGTCAGAAAGTACTACAATCTGTCCCGTCGGCAAGAACGGGACAAGAACATCGCGGGCAACTCCGGGGCCTTTGTGGGGCTCAGCGTCTTCGGTGCTAGCCAGTCGCTAACCAACGCCGAGGGCTTTCGCTCGGATAATTATTACGGGGTAGGGCCGGTATGGGGCATACAGCGTACCTACGAAAGCGGCTTCAACCTAAGCGCCAATGGCGGGGCAGGATACACCCTAGATGATCAGCAGTTCGTGCTGCTTCTTAATCTGAGAATCGGGTGGGCCTTGTTCCGTTCGGCCCGGTAGCTACGCAACCTCGAGAGAGAAGGCTGGAAGAACCCACTCGCTACTGAGCAGCCACTTCCTCTTCTTCGGGCGTCGACTCACTGGGAGCCAGGCTTCCCACCACCAGCGAAGCGGTGAGCCCGTGCACCAGAATGGACACCAGTACCACAAAGGCAGTAAGCGACCACACCTCGCCCTGATGCGCAAAGTCGGCTTTGCTTAGAGCAAATGAAAGGTAGAAGAACGAGCCAATGCCCTTGATTCCGAAGAAGCTTATCGCCCACTTGTCCTTTGTTCGCATATCCACTCCTAACAGTCCCAGGTAGCCGCTCAGCGGCCGAATCAAGAACACAAAGCCTAGCCCCAGCAGTGCCATCGGCCAAGTAAGCGCGCTCAGGATGCCTTCTACCAAACTACCGCCAAACAACACCAGCAGAATGGCCAGCAGCACCCGCTCAATCTGGTCGGTGAAAGCGTGTAACTTCTGATGGTACTCATGGTCCATCTCGTAGTTGCGCACGGTAACGGCCGCCACGAACACCGCGATGAAGCCATACCCCTGGGCGATCTCGGTAACGCCGTAGATAAACAAGGTAGAAGCAAAA
>JBASAY010000138.1:0-4546 GCA_049650865.1 Tunicatimonas sp. | reverse complement strand
GAGAAGATTTCTACGAGCGTCCGGCTGATTACCAGGTCCTGTTCTATCTGGGCAAACTGTTTCCAGGGAGCGTGTTGCCGCCATGTTGCGATGAAGGGTCGGGGAATCATAGATCGCTCTCGAGGTGAAGGTTAGCATCTATCTTCCAACGGTTGCCGGTGGCTCCTGCTTTCTGGCCTTTCCTCGGATCTAATAGCGTAGGATAATACCCTTGGGCACGTAGCTTCTCGTAAATCGGATGGGTCAGTTCACTACTCGTCTCAAATTGGTCTAGAAGATAACCCAGTCGTTGCAGCGCACTTTTGTAGGGGTACCACGCCAGGATATCTTGTAAATCGTACGGCGTTATTTCCTCGCTTAGCTCTTCTAGCACGGTAAACAGTTTGTTGAGTCCCCCCAGCGTAGATTGATAATGAATCAGGTCTAAGGCGGTTAAGGCGGGGGAAGACAGGTTGAAGTAACCCGCCTCCGACTTTCTCTTTTCAATATTGCTCGTTGGCCAGTGCGTTGATGATACGAAGTTCAGGCGAATGGGTTTCTCAATATCTCGAACCGCGGGAAGTTCAGTAACAATAAAATCTTGCTGAACTTGTTGATGAGCGGCCCCGTGAAATTTAGCCGCTGATAAACACGCTACGTAATACGGCTTTTTTAAGTACTCGAACAGTTTCTCGACGAATAGCTCAAGCGGAAGTTGTCCGAAACTTCGGTATCGAGGCGGCAATATGAGGTAAAAGCCTTTACGAAGATTGACGATCTCTCCTTTAGCTACTAGCCTTCTTAACTCACTCTGTAGTGCTTCTTTGGATTTAAAGGAGCTTTTCATCAACTCGTCCAATGAAAACGAATACACTTCGTAGCTTAGAAGCTTTGTTATGTAGTCAGTCACTTTCAATGATAGTTTCTTTTTGCGAAAAGTACTGAATTTCGGGTTTAATCGCAAAACAAAACTAAAGGTAGAAATCCCTAGACGTCCATCTAATTTCCCCCGAGCATCTTCAGCGTTCACTTAAACGGAACCTTGATCTTTTTTCTGTCTTTCCCGGAAATGTATTGCTCGACGTTGTTCCAAGACAGCGTGTGATTGTCTACGGTAACTTTTGCGAATTCCTTGGAATCAAACAAGATAACTGCCGGAGAGTCTGCTTCAACCCCTATGCTTTTAAGCACCTTCCTGAAATCAATAATTCGTGATTCTCCGTTGTTGAAGACCACCGAAACCGAGAGGTCATCTATCCAGTTGATCTTGAGTATCCTTGATATCTTAATCGTCTTTCTCATCCTACGTTGGGCATTTACTCACGTTTTTTTAAATGCACCTAATTAGGTGCGCTTTTGAAAGAGGGATACGTAAGCAAATAGTAGTTCAATCACTTCTGCTCATCCAAAACCCCACCACATCGTCTCCTAACCACACAATCAACACCACCGCCACGATGCCGATCACCACGCCGGGGCGGATGAAGTCGCCCGACGTCAACCGGCCCTGGCTGTAGGCAATTGTATTAGGAGGAGTGCTCACCGGCAGCGACATGGCCAGCGAAGCCGCCAGGGCAATGCTCACGGCAAGCACAATGGCTCCTGGACTGCCAGGCTCGGTCGTCCCCGCCGCGAAGGCAATCCCAATGGGCAGCAGCAGGTTAGCCGCGGCGGTGTTGGAAATAAACGTACTAAACAGAATCGTCGCTATCACCATGGCCCCTAACACCACGCCGTCCTGACTCGGGATAAGCGAGACGAACACTGCATCCAGCCCGGTTTGCTGCATGCCGACGCCCAGCGCGATGCCGCCCATAATCAAAATCAGGATGTGCCACTCTAGGCTATTGACGTCGCGGCGGGTGAGCAGTCCGGTGGCCGTAAAAGCTACCGCTGGGAGCAAGGCGACCACGGCGGTCGACAGCCCGTGCCAGCCTTCGGTGAACCACAGCCCGATGGTGGTCACCAGCACTCCCACCACGTACCAGTCGCGACCATCCATAGGCTCGGCCACCGGTTTAGCAAAAGTGATCCCCTTACCGGGGGGATACAGGTACAGCAGTACGCCCCAGGCAAACAGCAGTAGGCCTGCCATCAGTGGCGTGGCAATCAGTACCCACTGCAAAAAGCTGATCTCGTAGCCTGCTTCCAGCAAAAACGACACGGCCACCGCATTGGGGGGCGAAGCAATCGGCGTGCCCATGCCGCCGATATTAGCCGCAAACGGAACGGACAGAATAAGTCCTTTGCGCAAAGGATCACCCACCGGGATTTGCGACAGCATCGGCACGGTCAGGGTAATCATCATGGCGGTAGTCGCCGTGTTGCTCATCCACATCGAGAACACCGCCGTGATCAGCATCAGTCCGAGCATCACCCGCCGGGGCGAACTCCCGAAGAGCGACAAAATGGCTCCGGCCATTGCCTTATCGACGCCTTCTTTGAGAATGGCGTGGGCCAGCAGAAAACCACCGAAGAACAACACAATCACCGGGTTGGCCAGCGGAGCCAGGAAGACCGGGTAGTCGGGCGAAGTCCCTCCGACAAAACCGAAGCCGGTCCACCCACCGGGATTGGCCAGCAGAATAATCTCCAGGGCAATAACGAGAATGGCCGTAGCAAACAGCGGCAAGGCTTCGGTGGCCCACAGTAGGGCGGCCAGCACAAAGATGCCGGTCATGTAAATGGCTTCCTGCGACAGGCTACTCAGCTGAAACAGTAAGAAGCTGGTAACCAGGCTCAATATCGAAGAAAGAGCGAACAGCAGTACCCGTCGAAAAGCAATGGGTGGCTTGGTACCGGCGAGTCGTTGAATGCGGCTCAGGCGGTGGAGCGTGTCGGTAATTCGTGACACTAGCAGCTAGCTTCGTCGGCCTGCGACTGCATCCAGCGGTACAGGCGGTCTACGTCTTCGGCACGGCAAAGCTGCGTGCCGTGGTTCATCGTAGCCGCCGTGCCGCAGGCCACTCCGTAGCGCACTGCGTCGGAGGTGGCCCAGCCCTGCGACAGGCGCAACACCATGCCGCCCACCATGCTGTCGCCTGCTCCCACGGTGGTTTTTTTGGGCACCGTTGGTGCGGCGATGTAGGTGACTTCGTCTTTAGTGACCAGCATGGCGCCTTGAGCCCCTAAAGAGACCACCACCACTTCGGCCCGGCCCTGCTCAACGAGTTGCTGTGCCAGGCGTTCCTGCTCTGGAGCCGTGATGGCTTGCTGCGAGGTAAGCGTGCTAAGCTCACCCAGGTTGGGTTTGAGCAGATACACCCCGCCGCCCACCGCTTGCTGCAGAGCTTCGCCCGATGTGTCGACCATTACCTTGGCGGCGCGTTCGTGCGCCACCCGGGTCACCTGCGCGTAGTAGTTGGTGGGCACGCCGGGGGGCAAACTACCACTGGCTACCAGGTAATCACCTTCCTGCAGCAGTGATGAGACCGTACGAAGCGTCAATTTCCAGTCGGCCTCGGCCACCGGATAACCGTCGGGAACGAAGCGGTACTGTTGCTGGGTGGTTTCGTCGAAAACCATGAAGCTTTCGCGGGTTTGAGCCGACGATCGCAAGGGGTGCTGCGCAATGCCTTCCTGGTCGAGCAGTCGTTTGAGCGTATCGCCGGTATGGCCTCCGGCCAGGTAAACACACGCTGAGGTACCGCCTAGTTTATAAATGGCGCGTGACACGTTAACCCCCCCGCCGCCTGGCTCCTCCGTCGGGACGCTCCCCCGTAGCTTACGGTCGGGCTGCAGTCCCTTGATCCGAATGCTCTTATCCACCGAAGGGTTAACGGTGAGGGTGATAATTTGGCTCATTGCTGGTTAGTTTGAATTGGTGGTCGAAGAAACGTCCCTCCGGGGGGAAGGTATCAGCGAGAGGCTGGCCCCTCGGGGTTCTTCCTGGTGCAGGTGCTCAAACCGAACGGAGCATACAGCGGGCAAAAGCTGACGAAGCTCGTCAGGACAAATACACCAGCTAACGTTAGCAAAATAATTCCGAGTATTCCGGTCAGCACGTGGGTGAAGTACAGTGTGGCGATTAGCGCAGCAACGATCACCCGGATCACTCGGTCGGCGGTTCCCATGTTCTTTTTCATTGTAGAGATTTTAGTTTTATCAAAACTACACAGGTTACTCCGTAGGTACAATGACATTAGTCATTCCATCGAAGCTCCTATTTCGGATACAATCGTCGCAGAAGCTTCTTTTCCTTTTCCCAAAAGAAGTAAAACTGACCCAGCAAGGCTCCGTAAACCAGCAAGAGCACCTGGTAGGCAGGCATTACAAAGGCAGTGTGAGTGGCTCGAATCATACCGAAGGAGAGAGGGCATTATTTTAGTAAATTGAAGGGCTATATTTTGCACCAAAACTGGCTATTTTGTATGTTTAATCCTCGTTGTTTCATCTATACGGATTGCTCGCTTTTGTTATTCACTAACTGGTGAACTATTCGGTGAACTGACAAAAACAGTTCTTGTAAAGCACTGGATTACAGAGGGTTGCCAAGAGAGTTCGAATCCTCTCGCCCCGACTTTTATGGGATCAACGAGCACCAAAACCCCTTAAATCGCAGGATTTG
>JBASAY010000137.1:0-1823 GCA_049650865.1 Tunicatimonas sp. | reverse complement strand
AGGACAACGATGGTCGCGCAGTGGCGCACAGAACGTGCTTAACCTTAGGGTACTGCGCATGAGCGGAAGATGGCATCAGCTACAACAAATACTCAGAGCCGCTTAACGACATTTTGAAATGCACCCGAAGTAGTAAGTAACTTCTAACAGTGAAGAAAGGAGAAAGATAGTATTATCTTCACCAAAGAGGAAATATGGACCACCCTCAACGGTGGCACTGATTGGTACGTTTTCAAAGGGAAAATATTCTACTCCCAGGGGAATCCGGAAAAACATTTGATTGCTTTCAAACTCAGTAATAATTCGCGCGCCAATTTCGCCTCCCACGTAAAACTTCGCTTTTTCTTCGTTAACTACCTGCCGGGCTACCATCAACGAAGGTTGAACAAGACCAAAACCACTGGTCAATTGAAGGTCGAATCGTCCGGCAAATCGCCAGTCATTGTTGGGGTTCGACTTGATGACTAAACCGCCGCTACCAATGCCCAGGCCAACCGACTGGCCATGCGCAAACGATGCTGAAATTAATAGGGCAATGATAACCAAAGACTGTTTCATGATAGGTTGGGTTGAAGGTGGAAGAATCGTCTATAACGCTGAAAAGCCCATATCAATAATCCATCCAAACCGTGCAAGTCTTACCCGCGCTGATCAAGAATAAGCGCTACTTGCTCCTGCTTAATTTCATCCTTCGCTAGAATACCTGCTTGGCCACCTTGCCCACCAGTTCTGACTTACTCATGGTATAAAAGTGCAAGCAGGGCACTCCCCGCTCCTTTAACTCGCGGCACTGCTGCACGCACCACTCCACGCCCACCTCGCGAGCGGCTTTGTTGTCGGCGCACTTCGATACCTCCCGCTCCAGTTCGTCGGGAATGTCCAGAAAGAAGTACTTCGGCAGCGCCGTGAGATGCCCCTTGGTAGCCAGCGGTTTCAGGCCGGGAATGATGGGCACCGTGATGCCCTGCTCACGGCATTTGTCCACAAAATCAAAATAAACCTGGTTGTTAAAGAACATCTGGGTGACGATAAACTCCGCCCCAGCGTCTACCTTCTGCTTCAGGTAACGCAGATCGGTGTCGGGGTTGGGCGACTCGAAGTGCTTCTCGGGGTAGCCCGCCGCGCCGATGCAGAAATTCGTTGGAGTGGTTTCCTCCTGCGCTTCGTCCAGATAGATGCCCTGGTTCATGCCGTGCACCTGCTCAATCAACTCACTGGCGTAACCGTGCCCCTCGGGGTGGGCCCGAAAACCCGGCTCTGACTTCACGGGGTCGCCCCGCAGCACCAGCACATTCTGGATGCCCAGAAAGTCCAGATCGATAAGCATATTTTCGGTGTCCTCGCGCGAGAAACCGCCGCAGATCACGTGCGGCACGGTGTCTACCTGATAGCGGTTTTGGATAGCCGCGCAGATGCCTACCGTGCCCGGCCGCTTGCGGGTCACCTTCTTCTTGAGGGTGCCGTTGCCCATATCTTGATAGACGTGTTCTTCGCGGTGATACGTCACATCGATAAAGGCCGGATTAAAATCCATCAGCGAATCGATATGCGAAAACAGTGTACTAATGTTCTCACCTTTTTTGGGCGGAAGAATCTCAATAGTAAACAGCGTATCAGTGGCCTGCTGCAGGTGTTCGGTAACTTTCATAGCGTAGAGATAGCAGCGTAAAAGTAGGAAAAGTTCAAGGATGAAGGAGGGGTGCATTTCAAAATGTCGTTAAGCGGCTCTGAGTATTTGTTGTAGCTGATGCCATCTTCCGCTCATGCGCAGTACCCTAAGGTTAAGCACGTTCTGTGCGCCACTGCGCGACCATCGTTGTCCT
>JBASAY010000136.1:0-15858 GCA_049650865.1 Tunicatimonas sp. | reverse complement strand
AGGACAACGATGGTCGCGCAGTGGCGCACAGAACGTGCTTAACCTTAGGGTACTGCGCATGAGCGGAAGATGGCATCAGCTACAACAAATACTCAGAGCCGCTTAACGACATTTTGAAATGCACCCTATTTGCTTTACTGGGCGCGCTGATGGCCGCCGTTGCCGTGGTTTTGTCCAAGGCTGGGTTGCGCGACCTAAGTCCCGCACTGGCGTTCGCCATTCAGTCGGTGTTGATTCTGGCCATTTCTTGGGCGGCCGCTTTTTGGCAGAAGGAAGGAATAAACTTTGCGGAGATTGACCGCCGCACCTGGTTATTTTTGATCGCAGCGGGTGCCGCCACTACCTTTTCGTCTTTGTTTACCTTCCAGGCGCTGAAACTGGGCGATGCGGCGCTGGTTGCCTCGGTGGAGCGTATATCGCTGGTGTTCGCTATTGCTTTGGCGGTGTTTTTTCTGCAAGAAGATATTAACTGGAAAGTGGTGGTGGGAGCGCTGCTCATCATCGGGGGTGCCGTAATTATTGGCCTCTCACGACCGGGCGAGTAGGGTGACATTGCTAGGAGATCATCGGCGCTGATCTTGGTGTAGCCGCTTTCGGTACTCGGTGACCAATCAGCTAAATAAATTTTGTCAGAAAGCGTAACTTTAAAGTAAACCTACCGTAAATGATAGTATTACTTTAAACGATAACTCTTACAATCATGACAACGTTGCAATCAAATCCGATTCCTCAGATAAATAAAGAAGAAGGTCCCCTGTCAGCTACTTCGGTAGGCACCCCGCGCTACCGACAGCCCCACCGCTTAGCTGATATGTCAGTAGGCAGAATACGCCGCTGGGGGCAGCCGTTTCGGCGCGCTTTCTTGATGTAATCAACAGCAAAGCGCCGATTCACGTACGGCAAAGTCAACCAAACCGGCCGGTAAGAGATTCTTACCGGCTTTTGGGTTGTATAGCGTGTTAACTTCAGTATATTCCTGTTTGGCAACCCTGCAACGCTATTTACTATGCCATCTTTTGCCCCAACGGACCTTCTAAAGAAACAGCGGATGGTCGTTGCCCTTGTGATAAGTCTGATCCTGCTGTCCGAAGCAACGTACGCACAGACCACCAACGTCGTCATCCTGGACTCGGGTGAGATCAAGAACCTGCGTCGGGTGATTTTGCAAAACGAACGGGCTAAGCAATTGTACGACAGCGTCGCATCGCTCGCTCGGGCACACAGTAAAGAAGCGCCCCGCCCGTTGAAACGCTTATACTACGAAGGCTTGCTAGAAACGAATCCTGACCGTGTGGATACCCGGAAGAGTCTGCAAGACATGGACAAGGTGATCAGCTTCATCTACGCCAGCTACGGGAGCAACGACACCATTTTCGCCCGTAAAACCAAGCAGTTCGTACTCGCCTGGGCCAACGCCTACCAGCCCACTGGCAATCCGATCAATGAAAATAAGTTTGTCGCGCTCTACTGGGGTTACTATTTGTTTCAAGATCACTTTTCGGACCGTGAGCAAGAAAGGGTTGAGCAGTGGATGATGGCGATTGCCGAGCAGGAGATGAACCGACAACATACGCACAACAACAACTGGGAAGCCAAGCGGCAAAAAATGATCGGTATTATCGGAATTGTCACCGGCAACGACAGTTTGAAGGCGTTCGCTCAGCGGGGTTTCCGAGCGTACATCAACACGGCTTACTTTCCGGATAGCACTAGTACCGACCTCAGGCAACGCGATGCCCTTCACTATCACGTGGGCGGGCTAAAACCGATGCTCTCGGCCGCGATTAATTTGAGCAAGTTCGATACGCTGTTCAGTCTGTATGACTACGTTGCCCCTTCGGGAGCTTCTGTTGAGAAGTCGGTTGCGTACGTAGTCCCCTACGCCCGGGGCGAACTAGAACGCGCAGAATGGGTGAACACAACGGTGGCCCTGGACAAAGAGCGGGCGGCCGCCGGGTTAGCCGAATACCAACCGGGCATCCTCTTCGACCCGGAAGAGGCGGTGCCCTTGTTTGAATGGGCCGTTTACTACCAGCCCGCCTGGTTTGATATTGTGGGCGATCAAGGGTTCGTTTCCACCTGGGTTAGTTTGCTAAACAGCCCACTGGTACGCCCGCCGCTGGTCCGAAATTAAACGCGATAGCTACTTTTTGGGCGGCAGATCAAAGGCCACCGCATCGTGCTCGAAGTGGCCCTTGTGCGAGCCATCGCAGAACGGCTTGTTGCTTGACAACCCGCAGCGGCAAACGCTTACCAGGGTTCGGCCGCCCAGATCATAGGGGGTTCCGGATTTATCAACAATTTCGAAGTCGCCTTCTACTTTTACGGAGCCATTGCTCAGTACGGTAAGTTTAGTGGATGCCATGAAAAACGAAATTTGTTAGTGGGCGCAGTATTGCGAAAGTGTGGCTTAAAGAAAGAGAATTTATACTTAGCACGCAATGCCCTTAAGAAATCAGTATTCCCAGTAACCAATGTCAGGAGCTGCTCCCTTAAATTTCAAACCCACATCAGTTCCCCGGTCTATTCCTAAACTGTTCGCAGTAGCCGGTCGGTAGTACGTATCCCAGCGTTCCCCCGAGCCAGTAAGGTCAGGATCGCCCACCAGGTTGCCCGATTCTTCGGTGACCCCGGTGGTAGTCCAACCTTCCGAATTGTTACCGGCCTTGAGGTTGTGTGTAAAAACGATGTGGTTGCCCACGGCTTGTACCTCGGCCACCCGAGCGTTGAAAAAGATATTGTTCTTAATCTCTACTCGTTCGATGTTCTGGCCTTTGATCCGCACTCCGTAGCCGTTGGTGTCGAACACGTTGTTGATGATCCGAATCTTTTCGTAGGTATAGGCCTTACTATTGTCAATATAGATGGCCGGGTTACCCGCCCAGTTAGCCAGTTCTTTGGAGTTGTAGAAGATGCTATTACGCACCACCACGTTGTTGTATCCCGCGTTCCAGATCGCCACCCCAATGCCCTTGTCTTGCACGTACACATCGTGAATTTCCAAACCGGAAGTTCCCACTTCAATGCCTTCCTTGTTGCTATTGGCATCCTGGTCAATGATTCTGACGTTATAGACTTCCACGTTTTCGGTAGAGTCTGGCTGGTTAAACACATTGGGGTGGCTCACGATAGAGAGCCAGGTATTGCACTCCACGTCGTGAATTTTGTTACCGGGTCCGGCGTTCCAGAGCTCAATGGCGATATCCTCGCCCCATAGCGCGTCCGACTCGCTCAGCTCAATGTCCAGGTGATGCAGCGCGGTGTTTTTAAAGTAACCATCGTAGATGAACTTGATGCCGTAACCTTCGTCGTCGCGAATGCTGATATTATAAATTTCGGCCCCGTCTAGCTGCGCGATGTTAAGGTTACCCGTCGACTCGTCGCTCAAGTCCGTTCCGGAATTGATGAATGTGCAGTCGTATATCCGCACTCCCTCAACGTAAAACTTCGGCGCTTGAAACCAGGGTTTGTCACCCGAGGCAAACACGGCTCCTCGCTGCGCGCAGTCGCGGATGGTTACGTCGTGCATCTGCACCCGGTGGCGGTTGGCCATCCACACCCCCGCCTTCAGCTGTTTGGCATTGCCGTCGATGGTGAAGCCACTCACGCTTTGGTTGCCTTCAACCGGCGGCCGCGAATTGGGCTGGCCCACCGGCGAAGCCGACGCCAGCTGAATCAGCGCTCCGTGGGGCCACAGCTTAAAGTCTTTATCGTTCGGGTCGATGCCGTCGGGCAACGTCACTCCGGCCGACGATAGGACTACCTGATCTTGTCCGGCACCCACCAGATGAACACCCGGGGGTAGCAAGGCGGGTTCGGTTTCTTCGTAGCGCCCCGCCGCCAGGTAGATCGTATCACCCTCGTGGGCCGACACCTGCCGGGCGGCGTAGGCCAGCGTTTTGAAGGGCGTGGCGACGGTGCCCCGGTCAGGCGCATCTTCCCCACTGGGCGACACGTAGTGGGCCGTTACTTCGGGCGACGCGGCGGTAGTCGTGTGTAGCGTAAAGTGCCCGCTCCGGGCCTCACGGGTAGTGTCCTCGCTCACCGCCGTCACCTGCCAGCGGTACTGCGTCCGCGGCACCAAATCGCTATCCGGAACCAATAAAGTAGTCGTCAGGCTATCATACACTGCAATCACCTGGTCAGAAGGGCCCTCCTCGATCAACGTTAAGCGGTAAAACGTAGCCCCTTCCGCATCCTCCCAGCGAAACTCAGGCCGAAGAGCCACATCGGTGGCTTCGTTGGCGGGGGCCAGCAGTGCGAAGGCGCTGATCGGTACGCGAAGCGGGGTGGTATCAGCAGCCGTGGTATCGGGAGGCACCGTATCGCGGGACGTGGTGTCGGGGAGCAAGGGCGGCGGCGGCTCGTTCTCCTGGCACCGGTAGAGCAGGGTAAGCAGTGGGCTGAGCGCCATCACCAGTAGGAAACGGGCAATAAATTTCATGCGCAGATTTTTTTAAAAGTTATCGTTATACTGCCATTCTCCGGGCGGAATAGCCCACACAAATTTTTCGCTGGTATAGGGATCGGTGCCGTCGCCCCGGTCGCCCTGCGGGATGGGCACCTTCAGACCGCGCAGGTAGTTGAGGCGGTCGGCCTCGTTGAAGAGCTCGACCAAGCGTTCGCGGTGGATTGCCTCCGCGGTCACCTCGGCCGCCGTCAGGTCGCGATACGTAGCATCAACGGCGGTGTCCCACGCGCGCTTTCGCACCACGTTCAGATCGGCGGCGGCACCGCTGGCATCGCCTGCGTTAAAACGAATGATGGCCCGGGTAAGGTACACCTCGGGCAGCCGGATGAGCGGCAGGTTGGTGTAGTCCTCGCCCGGTCCGCGAAAGTACTTCCAAGGCCACACGGTAGTGATATTATCGAGGCGATCGTCAAACTCCAGACGGTAACCCAGCGAATCCGCAATAAGCTGGTCAATACGATTTAACTCATCGGTTCGGGTAACCGATAGCGAGTCACCAGCGAACGTTCGGCGCAGGGCTTCTCCCCAGGCAGTGGGATAGCGCACCTTCATCAACTGCCGAAACCGTTTGTCGCGCCGGGCCGCTGGGGTAAAGGTCACGGTTCCTTCCTCACCCGGGGCTTCCATCCACCCTAGTTGCTCAACAGCGCTCCACGACATCCGGGTTTCGTTCCAAACGCACTTCTGCCCGTTCCAGGTGGCGTTGAGTACGCTCAGGTGCCAGGGAGGAAATAGAGAGATATCGGAGTAGGGCAAGTAGAAAATCACCTCATTGCCCACTTCGCCCAGCTCGCTTTTGTTGAACGCGTTGATGGGTTCTTCGTCTAGTTGATAGTTGCCATTCGTTAAAATGTAGTCGCACTCCTGAGCGGCTAAGTTGTATTCACCACGCTGGAAGTAGGTGCGCATCAGCAGCGCGGCCGCCGCAAAGCGGTTGGCCCGAACCTGGTAACCGGGCGGGTGCACCGCGGGGTCGTACCGTTCGGGCAGCAGCGCCTTGGCCCGCTCCAGGTCTGCTCGGATCAGATCCCACACCTCCTGGGTAGTGCCGACTTTTGGGTCGCGGGCCTCTTCGGCGCTCCCGACAAAACTCGTGTGCAGGGTGATGTCGGGAGTAGTGTTATCCCCCCCGGGCACGTAGGCCTGCCCGAAGGTGGTTTCCAACATAAAGTATACGAACCCCCGCAAGAAGTGAAGCTCGCCCACCATGCGGTTCAGTTGGTTCTCAATGTCACCCTCACTGGCTTCCGGGTAAGGATTGCCCTCGTTTTCCTCCACAAAGTCTAGTGCTTTGTTCACCGCCGCCAAGCTGCGGTAGGCCAGCCAACTGTTTCGTTCCACCAGGTCCACCACCTGCTCGGTGTTGCGCAGGTAACCCCACTGGGGGTCGTTCACGTAGGCCACGTCGTCTCCCAGGCTGGTGAGGGGTACGGCGTAGTTGGGCCAGGCCTGCACCCACGCCCGGCTACCGAACAGAATACCGTAGGCACCCGTCACCGCCCGGTCGAAGTCGCCCAGGGTGGTCCAGGGGTTTTGCGGGGGACGATCCAGTTCGAAAAATTGCTCTTCGCTACAATTAGACAATAACAAGAAGACCATCAGGGTGGTAAACGAGCGGGCTAGTTGAGTAGGGATATGCTTCATGGCTATTATAATTTGATGTCTAGTCCGACAATAAAGGTTCTCAGTTGCGGAATGGGGGTGTTCCATTCGTAGATGTGGGCGCCGGTGCTGGGGTTGAGTACGCCTTCGGGGTCAAACCCGGGGTAGCTGGTTCGTAGCCATAGGTTGTTGGCTGTGCCGTAGAGCCGGGCGCTTTGAAGTTTAATGCGAGACAGCCAAGCGTCCGGAAGGGTATACCCGATGGTCACGTTCCGCAAGCGCACGAAATCAGCTCGGTAAAGGTACTTGTTGTGGTAGGCCGCCTCGTCGCCAAAACCCGATACCTTTCGGCCATCCACTTCGTGGGTGAAGCGGCGCACCAGGCGGGGGTACTCCGCCACGTCGCCCGGTTCTTTCCAGGAGTTGTTAAGCACCTCCTTAAGGATCGGTCGTGTCTCGTTGGGGTACACCGTGGTTTGCCGGTCGTAGTCGAACAGGTAGTTGCCCCCGGAAAAGGAAAAAAGAAAGCTTAGGTCGAAGTTCCGGTAGGTCAACTGGTTAGTGATTCCGCCAAAGTAGGTAGGATCCGAATTTTTGCTGTCCTGGATAAATCGGTTGTCCTGGATGTTCTTGATAGTGGCCATCACGGTGCTGTCTTCGCCCGATGCCGTTTGCAGACGCGCTGTCTCACCACTTCGGTTAAACACCGCCGTGTCTACCACGTACACGTAGGGTACCCCGTCGTCGGGATTCACCCCGGCATAGTCGGCAATGTACCACACGTTTCGCTTCTGTCCCTTGCGCGACAGGGTGTAGCGGGTCTCGATACCCCGGCCCAGTTGGTCCAGGGCAGGGTCAATACTTTCCACGATATTGCGGTTGAAAGCCACGTTCAGGTTGGTGGTCCAGCGAAAGTTTTTGGTGTTCACGTTCACCGAATACACCTCCAGCTCCAGACCAGAGTTGATCATGTTGCCGATGTTCGACCACACCCGGTTGAGCTGGTCGCCCGGCACTTCGGAGGCAAACTCAAAGTCTCCGGCCTGATCGTTGTTAGGGCCCACCCCGGCCGAAGAGGGCAACTGAATTTCCATGAGCAGGCCGTCGATAAAGCGGTGGTAGTAGGCCACCGAGCCGTTGATGCGGTTGCGCCAGAAGCCGTAGTCGATGCCCACATCGGTGCTGCGGGTGGTTTCCCAGGTGAGGTTGCTCACCGGAATGTTAGACGGCAGCGTGCCGCTCACCCCGAAGGTGCGGTCGCCGTAGATCGCCTTCTCGTAATAGTTAACCGCTTGCAGGTTGTTGCGCACGTTCTGGTTGCCGGTTTCGCCGTAGCTGCCCCGCAGTTTCAGGAAGGTGCCATCGCCCAGGAAATCCATAAAAGATTCTTCCGAGACAATCCACCCGGCTGATACGGCCAGAAAGTTGCCCCAGCGGTTTTCGGCGGCAAAGGCGGAGCTGCCGTCGCGCCGGGCGCTAAGCCCCAGCAGGTAGCGGTCGTTGAACTTGTAGTTGGCGCGGCCGAAGTAGCCCAGCAGGTACCGTTCTCGGTTTAGTCTTCCCTCCAGCACAATGGGTTGCTGCGGCACGCCCAGCTCCTGAAACCGCCCGGCCAGTCCTACGCCCTCCAGACGCTTCTCAATCTGTCGGGTACGCTGTGCTTCCGCGCCCACCACAGTGTTCAGGGAGTGCTTGCCCCACGACCGGTCATAAGAAGCGTACGCATTGTAGTTGATACTGGTGAAGGTGAACGCTTCTTCTCTGGCTTGGGCCGTGGGTTCGTTTTGTCCGAACAGGGTAATAGCACTGCTGCGCCACTCCAGGGCGTTGGTTTGGATGATATCCGTAGAAAACTCCGAGCGCAGCGAGAGGCCACTCACCACGGGCACGCGGTACTCAAGGTAAACGTTGGCCAGGCCGCGGTATGACTTGATGTTATTGGCAAAGTTTTGGGGATCGTTGCGGGCCACCAAGTTGGCTTCGGTGTAGGGAACGAAGTACTGCTGGGGGTTGTACGGGTCCCGCACCGGCATCCAGGGCAGCGAATACTTGATCAGGGGCGTCATGTTGCCCTCCCGGCGGTCGTTGTCGGTGTGCGAAAAATTAAGCTTGATGCCTACCGTAGCGTTCTCGACCGGACTGAAGTCCAGGTTCGACCGCAGCGAGAATCGATCGAACTGATTGTGTTTCAGTACCCCTTCCTCGGTGCGGTAGTTACCTGACACGTAGAACGAGCCCTCGTCGAAGCCCTTGGAGCTGGAAATGTTGAAGTCCTGAAACGATCCGGTCTGGAAGGCTTCGTCGAACCAGTTGGTGTTCACATCAAACAGCGTGGCTTCCTCGCGGGTGAGCAGGTCGTCTCGCTCCAGTCCTACTGCGGAGGTGGGGGCAAACTGCTCGTACTGCTGAATGGTGAAGGGTCGGCCCAGCGAGTTGCTGTAGGCCGCGTCCATGATGGCGAACCACTCCTGGGCGTTGGCGTAGCCCACGTCCTGAGGCGTGCGCGTCACCTGGGAGATGCCCGACGAAAGGCTGAAGTTAGTTTGCGAGGTGCCCGCCTTGCCGCTTTTGGTGGTCACGATGATCACCCCGTTGGAGCCGCGCGAGCCGTAGATTGAGGTGGCGGCGGCATCCTTGAGTACCTGAATGCTGGCAATGTCGTTGGGGTTGATCAGCGACATGGGGTTTTGGTTCGACCCCCCAAAGCCGCGGGGATTGCTGTACACCGGCATACCATCGATGATCCACAGCGGGTCGGTGCTGGAGTTGATCGAGTTAGCGCCGCGGATGATGATTGAACTGGGCGCGCCCGGCTCGCCGCTGGCCGACTGCACCGATACCCCCGCCGCCATCCCCTGAATGGCCGCATCAAAGTTGGTCACGGCTTTGGTAGGCAACTGATCCACCTCGATGGAGGATACCGAACCGATCACGTCTTCTTTTTTCATGGTGCCGTAACCCACCACCACCACCTCCGAAAGCTGCTGGATGTCGGGCATCAGCACCATGTTGATATTCGTTTGGGAGCCTACGGTTATTTCTTCCGGCAGATAGCCAATGAACGAGAAGACCAGCACCGCTTCCGGCGAAGGAACCTGCAGGGTAAATTGCCCGTCCAGATTAGTGATGGTACCCTGGGTGGTGCCTTCGATGACCACGTTTACGCTGGGCAGGGGAATGTTGTCTACTCCATCGGTGACGGTTCCGCTAACGGTCAGGGGCGCGGCCTCAGCGCCGCCTTCTTTTTTTTTTTGCGCCGTGCCCCGCGTCAGAATCACCTGGTTGCCGTCGGCTTCATAGTTAACTCCTGCCGATGAAAACAGACGGTCTAGCACCGACGCCAGCGGTTCGTCCTTGGCCACCACCGTGAGCTTGTTGAAGGATTGACGAACGCTGGAGGGGTAGAGAAACTTAACGTTGGCGGTTTCCTCCAGTTTGGCCAGGGCCTCGCTAAAGCTTGCTTCCCGAATGGAGATGGTGGTCTTTTGGTCCAGCACCGACTGGGCGCTAAGCAGGCGGGGGGCAGCCCCGATCAGCAGGGTGATGCCAGCAATCAGGAGCAGGAGACTCCCACCACGGGGGGGCGGAGGTTGGCGATACGGTAGATGGGGGTTCATAAGATTAGATTGAGTAGTAGGCTTTTATGAGGGTTGGTCAGCTTGTAAATAAACGGTGGACCCGTCGTAGGTGTAGGTGAGACCCAGCACCTTGCAGATCACCCGAAGCTTATCCGGAAGCGGCATATCTTCTAAGTTAGCGTTGAGCAGGTCGTCCATCAGAATCTGATCGTCGTACATAATATTGATCTGGTATACCTGGCCCAGGCGGGTAAACACTTCTTGCAACGGCGCGTCCCGGAAGGTGAAGTCGTAGCGGGCCAGCGCGGAGGTAGGGTCGTGCTCAGGCAGTCGGCTAACCGCGAGCGCTGGGTCGTTTGCCGAAAGCGTGGCTTGTTGGTAGGGGAGCAGCACCACCGGGTTGGGTTGAGATGCGTTGCCGCCGGGCGCAGCGCTCGCCACCGCCACCCGTCCGGTTTTCACCTGCACGGTAGAAACCGCCTGGCCTCTGAAGTCGTCTATCAGAAAACTGGTGCCGAGCACGGTGCTCACCATCCGTTCGCCCCGCACCACGAAGGGGCGGGTGGAGTCCTTGCGCACCTCGAAGAATCCGCGTCCGGTAAGGCGCACGTCGCGCTGGTCGGTGGCAAAGCGGGCCGGGTGCGACAGGGTGCTGTTGGGATAAAGCACCACCGAACTGCTGTCGGGCAAGAGCACCGTTTGGGGCAGTGGGGTGGCGTTGGTGATCACCGTCGGCGATTCCAAAGAGATAGTGGCTAACGGGCTCGTCGGGTGCTGCGCCAGCCAGAACGCTACGGAGGCCAGCAGCAGCAGCGCTACCGAAGCGGCAATGCCGTAGGAAACGGCCGGATTACCCAAACGGCGGCGTAGCGCCGGGACGGGGCGGCGAGTTTGGTTAATCGACTGCTGCACCCGCTGCCACACCCGTTCTTCGGCGGGCTGCTCGCCGGGTTCTTCCGCGCCGCGTGCTTCTATGAGGAGAATAGCGTCCTCTACCTCGGCCGCCCGCTCGGGGTGCGCCTCTATCCAAGCTTCCCAGAACGCAACGAGCTCCGGGTATTGCTCCGGATGGTTCACCCAGCGGCGAAATTTGTCATCGTGGGCCAGGGCAATGGCATCGTACGTCGAGTAGTTGTTCATGGTTTGTTAGATAATAAAGAGAAGATGCTTTTCCTGCGTCCATCATCTGGTAGTAGAAAGAGGAATGCGGCGAAAATAACTCACCTGCCGGAAGATTATGGAGAAATAAATTTCTGATAAGGAGCAGCGCCGCCGCCGGTTTGCCGAGCTTCTAAGCGTCTTTCAGTGAACCTCGCAGGCTGTTCAGGCTACGTCGGATCAGGTTGCGCGCTGACTGCTCGTTGATGCCCAGGGCCTGCGCAATTTCCGGGTAAGACATTCTTTGGTAAAAGCGCAGCAGCGTAGAAGCCCGTTGTCGTTCGGGTAGTTTGGCCAGGCCCTGCCCGATCTTTTCGCTGAATTCAGCGGCTTGTTCGGTCTGGATCCAGCGCTCTTCCTTGGTGAGCTCCTTGTTTAGGAACACGTCTGCTGGCCCCTCAAACTCTCTCACCCGCTTCTCGGCAACCGTGTTCTTGTGAATCTTTCGGCGAAGCGCTCGCAAGAGGTAAAACTCAATAGAGCCCGTAGGAGACAAGTTCTGATGATAGCGCCACAAGTCTACGAACAGGTCGTGAATGGCGTCTTCGGTGGCCACCCGGTCTTTCGACAGCTTCATGCCGTAGCGAAAGAGTACCTTGAAGTACTTTTGGTAGAGCGATGCAAAGGCAGATTGTTGTCCGTGGCGCACCCCATCCCAGAGTTCGTGATCAAAATCTGGAGCGGTCAGCTTCGTCTCTTTAGTAGATGTTGTCATGGCAAATAAATAATAAGCAGCGTAGGATAATGCAGGCAATGGTGAGTCCGATCCGTTGTGCAACGCACTTTGGCGGATGAGCAGTAACTATGAAGACTTATTAATAATCAGTCCCTAAACATAACTGATTTTTTTGATATTTTAACAAAAATCGGAAAGATCGTCAGTTTTTTCATCAGTCTTAGGCCCTTGCTGCTTCAGATATCTACATCTCGCCCAACAGTTTTGGGTTGATTCTGCCTTTCTGCAAAAAAACTTGGTCGCCGGTGAGTTAAACAACGCACCAGGCTACTTTACTACTATGGCGCCGTATCTCAGCGCTCATTAACCGTATTTCACTACACTTAAAACCAGTACGAAGATGATGTTAAAAAACCTAACCTTTCGGACAAGCGTGTCCTTCTACTCTATCCTGAGCGGGCTGCTTGTACTGAGTTTGTTTTTAAGCAGTTGCAAAGAAGAAGAAGAGGAAGCTCCTGATCCTCCTACTGCCAGTTTCACCCAAACCGTTACTGGCCTCACGGTTACTTTTACCAATACTTCGGAAAACGGCAACGCTTACCTCTGGACCTTCGGTGATGGCGAATCGGCCACCGACGAAAACCCCACCCACACCTACGCCCAGGGCGGCGACTACAACGTGAAACTGGTAGTAACCGGGGCCACGGGCACCACCCCCGCCACACGAGAAAGCGCGGTAGCCGTTACCGCCCCCGACGCCTGCCTGAACTACGACGGCACCTCAGCCGACAACCTACTCGACGGCGGTAGCCTTGAGGTCTGCGACTCGGTGTATTGGACGGTGGTGAACTCTGTCCAAACCAACAGCGATGGTGAACTGGCGCGCTCTAAGTATGAGTTTGGCTACACCGAGTATACCCCAACTGGCGGTGAGGGCGGCGCTTTGTACATCTATCCCGACAACAACGAATCAGTCGGCGAAGAAGCCGCTATCGTGTACCAGGCGGTAGACCTTACCCCCGGGCAGTACCAGCTATCAGCCCTGGTGAAGCTTGCGGGTGAGAACAAGGACGCTCCTGAGTCGGCTATGAACAACTACTGGTTTCAGATGTATCTGGGCAGCGTAGAGCCAACCACCGGAGCTGACTACCCCAATGACAATATTAGCGATATGGTTACCCAAGTATCCGGATGGTTCTACGGCGGTTGGACCGGTTGGGCCTACGAAGTTCCCGCTACCGACGGAGCACTGGTGCACACCTACGTAGCGGCTAATGCGGCCGACGAAGAAGGTAAGTTTAACGTAGAAGAAGCAGGCACCTACTATTTTGCGATTAAGTTTGGTAAGGGTGGTGATGCTGCGGCGGGCGGAACGGCTACCTTCGGCGATGGTATTGCCCTTGATGATGTGAAGTTAGAGCGCGTGGGCGATGTGGTGGTTAAGGAACCCACGGACCCGGGTACCGCTTCCTGCGAAAATTTTGATACTTCCGATGATGGTAACCTACTACAGGGTGGCAACTTCGAGGATGCTGATAGCACCGCTTGGTTAGTGTTGCTTTCCGGACAAGGCTACGGTGATCCTAAAACGTTGGTTCACGCCAAGCACGAGTTCGGCTACACCGGATACTCTCCTAACTGCGGCGAAGGCGGCGGCCTCTACATTCATCCTACCAACGACACTGTCACGGTAGACCACGAAGAGGGCACCATTCTCTACCAAGAGCTTACTCTAGAGGCCGGTAACTATAATATTGCTGCTTTGGTAAGACACGGGGCGGAAGACGTGGCCCCCGAAATGACTAACTACTGGTTTGAAATGGTACTCAATAAAGCAGTGCCCGCCGAAGGTGACGGTTATAACAACGCCCGCCTGGCCGGCTGGATTTACAGTGGTTGGGCAGGAGTAGATCCCCTACCGGCGGCCAACGGGCCGATGGATCCGAACATCTTTGATCCTAACCTAGCCGATGAAGACGGTAACTTTACCCTCGACGAAGCGGGCACCTATTATTTCGTGATCAAATTCGGTAAAGGTTCCAGTACCAACAGCTCGTTTGGCGAAGGCATTGCCCTGGATGAACTGAAGCTGACTAAGATAAACTAACCAAACCAGCGGTTTAGCTAAGGGGGGGACGCGTAGTCGTCCGCATTAACTTGTCGCTCAATGACAATATACCCCCCCTTCACCCTCTTTTCCGGGAGCCATCTCCCGGGAGGAGGGTTTTTTCTATTGACCAATTTGCCCACTTGAACTATGTTGCTTCCCCTTCTTCCTAACCGTCATTCTTGCACAGGCAAAAATCCCCTGCTTCTACTCCCCATCTTGCTTTTGCTAATCTCTTGCACGCCCGACCCACCCGAAACCCTCATTTGGTCGGTGATGATGCACCGGCCCAACCAAGAGCCGGTGCGGGTAACGGAGCTCCCGGCCGAGCTGTCGCAGGAGTTCTCGCTAGATACTACGCTGGCCGGAGTGCGGGTGAACGTGACGCTATCTCCAGCCGCCGACTACACCGCGTTTCGTACTACCGGGCGCAGCGATACCCCGCAAGAAATCTACTTTTCGCTGCGGGCTGATTATCCAGCGGGCTTTGTGCCCTACAACTTCAACGGCCCGGTCGACAGTGCCGAAATCTACCGGCAGAGTCCGCACGACGTCGACGCCTGGATCGTGAACACCATCGCCATGCAGGCGGTGCCCACGGTGGCGCTTCGCCAGGATAGCACCTTCCACGTGGCCCTGAGCGGCTCTCCAGCCCAATACGACAACTTCACCAGTCAGGCGATTTACCCGGAGCAGCGCCAGGTAGGGCTCTCTTCCGGCGACAACGGAGAGTCGCCCGGCCTGCAGCCCGACACGGCAAAGGTGCTCACCCTAGACTACAACGCCGAGAAAACCCAGCGGTTTACGCCCGGCAAGGTGCGGGCCCACTACCACCCGGTTTCGTCCGATCAGGAGCACGTCTTCGAGGGCATTTTGTTCCGGGCGGCGGCCTCCAGCCTCAACGGCCTGCGCCAGGCCATCACCATGCGGGCGGCCGATCACTTCTCGCGGGGGCGCTACACCGACTATTTCGGGGCGCTGGCCTTCACCACCGCCTACATGAACCTGCGCACCAACGACTCGGGCAAGAGCGATTACTGGGTGGTGCCCGCCGTGGAGTACTCCAACACCCAGTACGGCCGCGACGCCTTCTGGATTGCTACCATGCTGGACCCGGCCTACGCCGCCGAAGCGCTCCGGAGTGAGTTACAGCAGGTGAACCACTTTGCCGAGTACCCTTTATTTACCATTATCTGGGCCTACCGGGCGCTTTCTAGCGGTGAGGAGGTAGACCTAACCAAGGTACAGGCCTACGTAGACGCCGTGGAGGAGCGTGCCCGTAACGATCAGTACTACAGCTACTACGAGGGCGACGGACGGTTAGACTTCCAGTACTGGGGCGACCTGATGGCTTTTGAGAAAGACGACGTGGTGACCTACAACCAGGGACTGTTTGCGCTAGCCCTTACCGTTGCCCAACGGATGGGACTCTCGGTACAATCCGACCCGGAAGCCGCCGCTCGGCACTACCGTAACCACTTTGATGCTGAGCTGGGCTACTATCCTGTCAGCAAGTTTAAAGATGTGCTAGGCCCCGACCCGCTGGTGCCGGACCTGTTGGCGCAGGTGTACTTGGGCGAACCCCTGCTGAAATCCGGTACGGTGCAGCGCCATTACGAGCGCATGGTGAAGTACGCCAAAACGCCCTACGGCTTCAAGGTTGTGGCCACCCCCGAGGGGGAGTACCTCCCGGCCGAAGCCTACGACATTGCGGGCTACCAATCGCAGGTGAACCGAGAAAAGATGCCCGACGGACGCTACTTCCGGGGTGGTTCGTACTTCTTGTACGATAACTTATTTCTGATCGACGCCTACCTACACGGAGTGGAGGGCGCCGAGGAGATGCTCATCTGGCGGGTGACCCGCGACTTCGCCATCGGCAGCACCACCTACGAAACACTTAACACGCTCACCGGCGAACCCTGGAAGCCCAACATGGGCTGGAACGTGGCCATCTACGCGATCTGGCGTAAGCTCATGGACGAAGGAAAAGCTGACGGCAAATTGCTAGAGGCGGTGAACGAGATTGTCGGGAAGGATTGATTTTTACATGAACTCCATGGCGTCTACTGCCGCAACAAGGTCCATCCAAGAGGACAAAAGAAAATAACTAGAGCATATTTAAAAATTTCACTCGCATTTAAACTCAAGCATAAAATATTATTCTGCCATGTGACTTTCTGCCTTGTTCATTAAACAAAAACCCTCCCGACCATCCAATGGTGGACCTCAGGAGGGTTTTCAAAAACAAACTAATGCTTATCGT
>JBASAY010000135.1:0-21001 GCA_049650865.1 Tunicatimonas sp. | reverse complement strand
TTTTTGTATATTTTGGCCACTTATCACTTTTTATCCCTCTTCCTTCCCTATGAACCGTACAGCAAACGCACAGAATCGACGAAACTTCATTAAAACTTCCGGTGCCGCCGGCCTGGGTCTGGGCGTGTGGAGCAGCACTACCCCCCTGTTCGGGCAGAGCGCGCCTAACAACAAAATCGTAGTGGCCGTAATGGGCCTCAACGGACGCGGCGGTAACCTCACCGACGAAATTTTAAAGATTGACGGGATGGAAATCGCCTACATCTGCGATGTGGACGATGCGGCCATCGGCAAAGGATTAGAAAAGGTGACGGCGGCGGGCACCCAGAAGCGCAAGGCCAAGGGCGTAAACGACTTCCGCGAAGCGCTCGACGATAAAGACGTAGACGCCCTGGTGATTGCCGCTCCCGACCACTGGCACACGCCCGCCACGCTGATGGCGCTAGACGCTGGCAAGCACGTGTACGTAGAAAAGCCCTGCGGTCACAACGCCCAGGAAGGCGAGATGCTGCTGGAAGCGGAAAAGAAGTACGACCGGGTGATTCAGATGGGTAACCAGCAGCGCTCCGCGCCCGATTCGATCCAAATTGTTCAGGAGATTCGCGACGGGCTGATCGGCACTCCGTACTTCGGCAAAGCCTGGTACGCCAACACCCGCGACAGTATCGGCACCGGGAAGCAGGCCGACGTGCCCGCCGGGTTAAACTACGAACTGTGGCAGGGCCCAGCCCCCCGCCAGCCCTATCAAGACAATCTGATTCACTACAACTGGCACTGGTTCGAAGCCTACGGCACAGGGGAGATCTGCAACAACGGCACGCACGAAATCGATATCTGTCGCTGGGCGCTGGGCGTAGACTACCCTACGCTGGTAAGTTCGCAGGGCGGCCGCTACCACTACGACGACGACTGGGAGTTTTACGATACGCAAGTGACCAGCTTCGACTTTGACGATGCCAAGACGATTACCTGGGAGGGGCGCAGCTGCAACGGCCGACCGGTAGAAGGCCGCGGGCGGGGGTCAGCCATCTACGGCACCGAGGGCACCGTGATCCTAGACCGGAACGGCTACGAGGTGTACGACCGGCAGAACAAACTCATCAAAGAAAAGCGGGCCGACGAAGAAGCCGCCACCATGGATACCCGTGGGGGCGACAGCATGACGCGCCGCCATATCGACAACTTCCGGGCGGGCATCGTCGACAACGCGACGCTGCACTCACCCATCGATGAGGGCCACAAGAGCGTGCTGCTGTGTCACCTGGGTAACATCGCTCAAAAGACCAAGCGTACCCTCACCACCGACCCCACCAACGGCCACATCAAGAATGACAAAGAGGCCGAGCAGATGTGGGGCCGTGAGTATGCCTCGGGCTGGGCTCCTGATATGAAAGCGCTGGGCATGAAGGGGTAGTGGTTGGCGTCACTTTAGCTGTTTATTATCGTCATTCCGGAAATGCCCGCCGCGAAGGTGTAGGGCATTATCCGGAATCCCCTTCATAGAGGGTACGCTCTCTTTCTTGCAGTGGCACGCACTGCCGCCCATCTTTGCTCCAGGGGGTTCTGGCCGCTCACCAACACAAATCCGCAAAAACCAAAACACCTTTGCACTGCTGCCGTTAGGTTAAAAAAAGCGTGTATTATGGATGCTACCGACGAAAAAACAATCCCCGCCAACCACGGTAAAGTGTTCGCGGTGAATATTGAAGACGAGTTTGCTTTCTCTGACGTGCAGGAAAGCGTAATGAAGATTAGTGGAATCAAAGACGTCTTGTTCGACGATGGGGTGGTGCCCCACGAGATCATTGTGCATACCGACGGAGCGGTGCCGACCGACGACGTGCTAGCGGCAGTGAAGCAACACGGGTTCAGGGCCACTCCGGAAGATGCGTTTCCGTTGTACTAGTCAGCTTGCGTTCTCCGTTTCCTTCTAACACATTCTCTAAAGCTTGTCGCTTGTGCTTTACCGGCGCATTAGCCAAGGTGGTTAGAATCTTGAATGATGAAGTAGTTTGTTGAGTACTGTTACCTCGACATTCGTTATTTCTTGTTCGGAGTTCGATAGTTAAAAAGCAGTGAAGTTATGAAAGATAAGCAGTTTTTGGGTCGGGTAGTGGTCGTTACCGGTGCCTCGGCAGGGCTTGGACGATCTATCGCCCGTGAGTTTGGGCGCTACGGAGCCAAGGTGGCGCTGCTGGCGCGGGGCCACGACGGACTAGAAGCCGCCCGGCAGGAGGTGGAAGCGCTGGGGGGCGAAGCATTGGCCATTGCAACCGACGTGGGGCAAGCCGAGCAGGTAGAGCAGGCCGCGCAACGGGTGGAAGATACCTGGGGACCAATCGACATCTGGGTAAACAACGCGATGAACAGCGTGCTTTCGCCCCTTAAAGAAGTGACCCCCGACGAGTTTAAGCGCGTTACCGAAGTAACCTACCTGGGCCAGGTGTACGGCACCATGGCGGCGATGAAGCGGATGCTGCCCCGCGACCACGGCACCATCATCCTGGTAGGATCGGCCTTGTCGTACCGGGGCATTCCGTTGCAGTCGGCCTACTGCGGAGCCAAGCACGGCATCCAGGGCTTCTTTGAGTCGACCCGTACCGAGCTGTTGCACGACAAAAGCAACGTGCACCTGGGCATGGTTCAGCTTCCGGCGATGAACACCCCGCAGTTCGGCTGGGTAAAAAGTCGTTTGCCGAAGAAGTCGCGCCCGATGGGCACCATCTACCAACCCGAAGTAGCGGCCCGGGCGGTGGCCTACGCTGCCCTGCACCGCAAGCGCGAGGTCTACGTAGGCTTCCCTACCTGGCAAACGATCACGGGGAACAAGGTTATTCCCGGGTGGCTGGATCGCTACCTGGCCAAGGTGGGGTACGATGGCCAGCAGACCGACCAGCCGGAAGACCCGAACCGCCCCAACAACCTGTGGGAACCGGTGCCCGGCGACCACGGAGCGCACGGTAGCTTCGAGGGTCAATCGTGGGACTTTAGTCCGCAGTTCTGGGGGGTTACGCACAAGTGGCTGACCCTGGCCGGGGTGGTGGCGGTGGTTGCCGGAGTGGGTGCGGCGGTTAATAAATACGCTTCGCGCTAAGGATTCTTTTTGGAGGTTTCCGATAAAGGAGAAGATTGTTACCTTTGTATTCGGTTTCGATTGGTACTTTATTGGGAACCCTTCACTTTGTATCACGCGATCACACGACTCTTCTGCATGAAAACCATTATTCTACATTCGTTAGCCATTTGCACCCTCAGCATTAGTCTACAGGGTTTTTTGAGTCAAGATGCTATTGCGCAAGCGGCATCTAACTATAAGCCGTCTACCCTGCGCGAACAGTTCGTCTTCCTAAAGGAAGAGTCAAATACCTACAAGGATAAGAAAATCATTCGGGTAACCGAGCTCAACCGCTTCTGGACCAACGTGCGGGACTCGTTGAAGCAGGTACACGAGCAGCTGGCGCTCACGCAGAACAACATCAACACGCAGGGCGCAGAAATTGACACACTTAATTCTAAACTGGAATCGCAGCGGGCTATGGTGGAAGAAAGCGAGCACGCCAGCACCCACATCAGTGTGATGGGCATCGACATTCTGAAAAACAACTTCCTGAGCTTCTTTTGGATCACCGCCTCGGTGCTCACGCTACTGCTGCTGGGCGCCCTGTACCAGTACCGCAACAGTCGGATGGTTACCTCTAAGACACAGTACAACCTGCGGGCCATCCAGCGCGAGCTCGAGGACTTCCGCAAGAAGTCGCTGGAGAAAGAGCGCAAGCTACGGCGCGAACTGCAAACCGAGCGCAACCGCGTAGAAGAGCTCAAGCTCGTTGCCTCGCAGAAGCGGTAGCGATTACTGTCCCGCCCTGGCCAGCACGCTCGCTCTTTACAAGTGAAACCTATCGCTTATATTCGCATCAATTAGATGTTACCGCTACTGTCACGTCCAGTAAAGCTACCCCTCCACCCCCTATTCACTAGCCCCGCCTTACCAGCACGTATTTCCGTAGCTAGATTAGCCATCGTTGCCTAGTAGCCTTGTCGCACTGATCAAAGTCTTCAGACTCATTAGTAGCACTTCCATGCGGTAAGAATGCGTATACTTCACACTTTTTTGAGGACTATCAGCTGATATGGCAAGAAATACACTTTCACTAATAAGAATCAAGTACGCAAAAGGCTAATTACGTTATTTTTAAATATTTAATCCTTTTAGTAAAATTAGTTTATCAAATTAGGAAATTGTAGAGCGATATAGCTAGTAGAAACGGATGTTAATTGCAAAATTCATTTGCAAGTGTCTCAAATTCGTTTTTTATTCGTGGTTTCGCTAACTGGTAAAATAATGTTAGGCAGTGTCGATTATTGGCCTAATGTTATTAGCTCTACTTGGTGATTGCCATTACACTATTCTAACCAAACCCCCTTACGTACATGAGAAGATTATTCTACTCCCTACTCGTTGTTTTTTTCAGTACTGCAAGTTTACACGCGCAAGACGTTGACGTTGATGTGCTTGTGATAGAAGAAGAGAGCACCCCGGTTACCTTATCCGGCTCGGTAGACACCTACTTCCGCACTAATTTGAACGCTAGAAACAGCGGTCGTAACATTCCTGCTCCGGGAACATCATTCGCCAACTTACCGGGTTTCTCACTGGGCATGGTAAACCTAATCGCCGGTTACGAGGGCGAAAAGGTAGGTTTCGTAGCTGATCTGGTCTTTGGTCCGCGTGGCTCTGATGCGGTGTTTGCATCCCCGTATTACAATTCTGGTGCTGGTACTGCTAATATTATCAACCAACTGTACACCTACTGGAAGGTAAGCGATGCGGTGACCCTCACCTTGGGTAATTTTAATACGTTTTTGGGCTATGAAGTAATTTCACCGACGGCCAATTTCAATTACTCAACATCGTACATGTTCTCGTACGGCCCTTTTTCTCATACCGGGCTAAAGGCCGACTTTGCGCTGTCGGATGAGTTTTCGTTGATGCTGGCAGTGATGAACCCTACTGACTTTACGGAGTTTAACCCTTTTGCTGCCTATACCTTGGGCTTCCAGCTAGGTTATGCTACCGACGCAGCAAGCATCTACCTCAACGCACTCTACGGAGATCAGGACGGACCGCTAGATTTAGACGATCCTGACTTCGCAAATATCTCGGGTGGAGGCACCTTTCAGATTGACCTGACCGCAGGTTTTGACCTGAGTGAAACACTTTTCTTAGGACTTAACACCACAATCAATACTACCTCGCCCGGCGAAATTATTCAGGACAACCGGATTCTTGATCTGGATGGTGATGGTAATGGTTTTTATGGCGTAGCTGGTTACTTGCAAGTTTCCCCTACCGAAACTTTCGGTATTGGGCTACGGGGCGAGTACTTTGCTGAGTTTAATGGGGGAGTAGGAGCAATCGGCGCACTAGATACAGAAGGCGACGGCAGCGTGTTTGACCTTACTTTGTCTAGCAACATCAACGTGGGCGGTGGGCTAACGCTGATTCCTGAGTTTCGCATCGATATTGCTTCGGAAGAGCCCTTCCAAAACATTGATCTGGAAGCCCAAAACACCCTAGCTTCCTTCCTGCTGGCCGCAGTGTATTCTTTCTAAACTCCACTTGATTCAATCACAAGAGCCGCTGGTAAACGATACCAGCGGCTCTTTTGCTATCTGGCCCTTTATCAATAAAGTAGGCGCTAAAAGACAATTCCGAAGCTAAACGCGTTGAGCTCCGGCCCGCGGTCTTGAATAAATAGTTCGTTCAGGTCGTAATTAGCGAACAAGTCTACCCCGCGGTACCCCAACTGAAAGCGTACTCCGTAGCGGTAGTTGTTCACGTAGAAGTTGGTACGGTCTTTCACCCGCTCGCGGTCTCCCTCTTCCCGGTAGACGTACTTGGCCCGACTGCCCAATCGGTATCCGGCGTATACCCCGGCTCCCACGCGAAACCCAGCTCCCTTGTCCCGGTCTAACACAAACCAGTCGCTGTTGCCAGGGTTGCCGAAGTAGAACAGGGGCACCAGTGATACGTTCAGGTAGGGCACCACCAGTTTGCTCTTAATCGGATCAATGTCTTCGGTGCTCTCGAAGAAAGCGATCTCTTCAGGGCCCTTGGTCAAGCGGGTTCGTTCGTTCTCGAACTTGAAGTTGTACCAACTCACGTTGGCCCCCCAGTCGAGGTACAGCGGCCCGGTTATTCGGGTGCGGTTCAGCAAGCCTAAGGCAACGTACCACGAAACCACGGGCTTCACCGCGTACAGTTCGTTGCTCCCGTCCGGAAATTTACCGTTACGTAGGTAGTTGTTAAACCCAAGGTCGAACGACAGCATATTGTCGGTACGCTTGTCTTTGCGGTAGGTGGTGGTGTAATTGGCCGAGCTATCCGGTTCATCCTTGTTCACCACGATGCGCTTAATCGTTTTGCGGATGTTGCCCAGATCAATCACCACCGTAATCACCGTGTCTTTCTTAGCAGTATCGGTGCGATAGCGGGCGCCGGTACTGTCCGCGATGGCTACGGAGCTAACCTCATCCCGCGCGGCACTGTCCAGCGGGGTACTGTTCATTGTCGTCTGCAAATCCTGGATAATCTGGTTCAGGTCATAGTCGCTCAGCAACTCGGCTTCGTTGCCCCCTTCAGAGATAATCTGCACTTCCTGTCCGTTTTCTAACTGAATGATAATGGTATCGGGCTCGGGCAGCGCCGCCCAGGCGGTTAGGTGGATTAGTGTACAGACGCTACTTATAAGAATCGTTTTCATGGTTAGAGGAGTTTTAGGTAAGGGTTTAGATTTATTTCTGCTTGGCCGGGTCGCGCGAGAACACATTGTCGAGGAGCGCTGACTTAGCCGATCGTAGTTCGGAGTAGGTGGGGCCATTCTTCTTTACGTCCTCTAAAAAAGACAGCGTTTTACTAAGCAGTCCATCGTTTTGGTTGGGCGCTGGTGGTTGGGATGAGCGACTACCCGGCTTGTAGATCACGGTGATCGTACGGCGCTGCACCCCGGTGGCAGTAGGCGGCGGGTCTGAGGAAGCCAGCGTAGTGGGTGCTAAGCCATTCGGTTGAGGCACAGTAGGCGGCAAGACTTGGCGAACCGCCACGGTCGGCACCAGCTTTACCGCTTCAAAAGCCATCGGGGGCAAGGTGGCCACTGTTGGGTGTTTCGGTTGTGTCACCGACCCAGCGCTGGGCAACTGTGTCAGGCGATCGCGCGCCGGTTCTGCCGAAATACTTCTCAGGTCAGGTGTTTTGGGGGCGTCTCTATCTTGTTTGGCAAGCGGTACCGACCCAGCCAGGGCGGGCGATGATTCCGACGCGTCGCTAGATGGCGCCGCTTTCTGAGAAAAGTTTGCGCCTTCCGTTCGGTTCGAGTCAGCAGGTGCTCCGGTTAACTCCTCAGGATTTGATGCCGGTGGTTGTTGCTGGACAAGCTTTTGGCCAGCGGGTTCGCTACGGAGCAGCGTGATGAGGGTGCCCACTCCTAACAAAAGCAGCGCCACCGCTGCGGCAACCCGCCAGTATACCACCGCCTTGCGGCGGCGTTGCTGCGCCAGGTTTGCACTCAGCTGGTTCCAGACGGCGGGCGGCGGCGACACCTCGTGGTGGCGCAGCGATTCACTGAATTTCTTTTCTACATCGTTCATGCCTTATCCTATTTGGTCGCGGTAGCCGCGATCATAGTTCGTAATCTTTTGGCGCAGCAGTTCTTTGGCCCGGCTGAGTTGCGACTTGGAGGTGCCCTCGCTGATACCCAGTTGTTCGGCAATTTCGGCGTGCGCGTAGCCCTCAATGGCGTGCATATTGAATACTGTGCGATAACCCTCGGGCAACGCTTGCACCAATCGCAGCAGGTCGTCCGCCTCCAGCTGCGGGTACTGCTCTACCGAAGCCATCGTAGCTCCATCCAACTCCACGGTCATGAGGCGGTGCTTATGCTTCCGCAGAAACATCAGCGCCTCGTTCACCACGATGCGCCGAACCCAACCTTCAAAGCTGCCTTCGTCCTTGAACCGGGGCAGATGCTCAAACACCTTGGTGAACGCCCGTAACAATACATCCTGGGCATCATCCGCTTCCCGCACGTAGCGCAAACACAGCGCGTACATCTTGGGTGAAAACTGCTCGTACAGCGTACGCTGCGCCCGGGCATCCTGCCGAAGGCACTGCTGGATGAGCTGGTTTACGGGGGCACTTTGGTGCATATGTATCTGCATGGGCAACGGCCTATACCTAACTAGATGCGCCGCCGGGCGTTGGGGTTGCGTGAAGATGTAAATTTTCAGGATACTTATCGGACGATCGTTACGATGCAGTGTATCTTTGTGATGCAAGCGGACCAGCGAAGTAGTAATGTCCATCATTTTTGCGACCTCTAAACCTAACAGAACAATGACCCTAATAGATTTACGCAGCGACACGGTGACCAAGCCCACCCCGGAGATGCACGCCGCCATGATGACCGCCGAAGTGGGCGACGACGTACTGGGCGAGGACCCCACCGTGCGCGTGCTGGAGCAGAAAGCGGCTGCTCTGTTTGGCCTGGAGGCAGGGTTATTTTGTCCGTCGGGCACCATGACTAACCAGATTGCCATCCGGGTGCAAACCCAGCCGCAGCAAGAAGTCATCTGCCATGAGCAGGCGCACATCTACCTGTACGAAGGGGGCGGTATCGCCTATAACTCCCTGGCGTCGGTCCGCTTGCTAGGTGGGGAGCGCGGTATTCTATCGGCCGAGGCGGTGGCGCAGGCCATCAACCCTGATGATGACCACTACCCGGAAACCGCTTTGGTCGCCCTGGAAAACACCATGAACAAGGGCGGTGGGTCGTGCTACACCACGGATCAGATTGCCGCCATCCATACGGTATGCCAGCAGCACGGCTTGCCCCTGCATCTCGACGGCGCGCGGGTGTTCAACGCGCTGGTGGCCACCGGCGAAGAAGCTACCACCTACGGACGCTACTTCAGCTCTATTTCGGTTTGTTTGTCTAAAGGCTTAGGCGCGCCGGTGGGTTCGGTGCTCTTGGGCAGCAAAGCGTTGATTCGCCGGGCGCGGCGGGTGCGCAAGGTGTTCGGAGGTGGCATGCGGCAGGCGGGTTATCTGGCCGCGGCGGGCATCTACGCGCTAGACCACCACGTGCAGCGGCTTGCCGACGACCACCGACGGGCTGCCGTACTGGCCGAAGCACTCTCGGCCCAACCCTACGTGCAGGAAGTGCTTCCCGTAGAAACCAACATTGTCATCTTTACCCTGCGTGAACAGTCGCCCGCGCAGTGGGTGGAAACCCTTAAGCAGCGGGGTGTTCTGGCCATTCCCTTCGGCAAGCAACAGGTCCGGATGGTTACGCATCTGGGGGTGACTGATAAGGAAATTGACCAAGTGATTGAGGTGATGAGATCGCTGTAAACGCTGCGTTCAGAGAACAAACAGAGCAAGTGCTCCGATTCTATACAATCCCGAAAACGAGTCGCAAGGCAGCGTCAATCTCAACGAGATAGTGGCGCTCTAGTTTGCCTTGTCGGTTAGTGACACGAGATACATCTACGGCACGAAGTTGCTTAAGATTGAGGTGTCGGTCTTTGTCCAAGCCATTAGCCTTGGTAGGAACCACATTGACAGCAAAGGGCCATGATTTGTGATTGGGCAGCAGGGGGGCAACAATAAGCGTGCGTGAACCCGGGTTGACCAAATTGGACTGAATAATCACGCAGGGACGTTTCTTCTGAGTTTCTGCACCGCGCGTTGGCTCTAAATCTACCCAGCGAATCTCCAGTTGCTGATGCATGCAGATTATGGTTCCAGTCCATCTGATAGCGTGGCGTCCCACTCAGTAAGCTCCTGTTGATAGGCTTCGTCTTCGGCCTCTTCCCGGTTAGCTTTCAGGGTTGCTTCTTCAAGCCTGCGCTGTTTCTCTTTTTTTAAAAGAGCGTTGATATAAGCACTCTTATCTTGCCCAGCTGTTTCTTCAAGAAAAGCGTATGCTTCTTCGTCTAGTGAAATAATTGCTTGTTCTGCCATGTTTCTGGTTCCCTTTCTAATCGCTGGTAATCTACTATACGTTAATACTAATTCATAGGGGGAAGGGTTGCTACCCACCTTAGCTGAGTTCTAACACAGCCAACCTTTTGAATGGATCCGTTACTTTTTCTTCTATCACCTACCGCAACAACTGCTGTAGCTCTGCTAAGGCCCGCTGGTTGTTTGGGTGGTGAATATTATGAATCAGGTTGTTCTTCTCCCGGCTGGTGAGTCGCCAACTCAGCGACGGGCGCTCGCTGGTGAACTTACCAAAGGCGTCTGGTTCGGTCACGTACGAAGAATATTTCAGGCTCACGCGATCTAGCGACACATCTAACCACGCGTCCGCGTATTCCAACCGATCATCGTTGTTCACATCCTGAATGTTAAACAGGTTCTCGTACAAGAACCGGAAAGGACCCGTCATCTTCTGAATCATCGACGGACGATCCGGAGTGCTGATGGGCTCATCCTTTTCCGAATCGCGCACGGTGAGCAAAACGACCCCTGAGGTGTGCGCATTGATCCAGTCTTGAAACACGTAGGTGAAGCGCACCGCGTCAGACACCCCGAAGTTGTCGGTAATGCCCGCGTCCATAATTTGAATGCGCGGTTTCGTGGGCAGGGTTACATTGGGCGTCACGTAGGGGAAGGCGGCGTTCATCCGCAGGGCGGTCAGAAAGGGCAATTGCTCGCTTCCCTGCTCGGCAAAGAATCGCATAAAGTCTACGCCCTTTACCTTGGAATGATAGTGGGTCACTCCGTGGGGGGCAATTTCTGTCGGAGTTGGATTCATGTACGATACCGACTGCGCCGAGATAAACATCTTACGGCCATCGTTCACCACTGCCGGAGACAGTAGCAGCATCGGGGTGCGGGCGGCCCGTTCGTCGGCCCGATAATCAATAAGTTTTTTGTCCAGGATGCCTCCGGTATTCTGGTTAAACTGCCGCTCGAAGGCGTAGCCTCGGTCCTTCGCGTAGGTGTTTCCGGCGTAGGTAAAGGACTGGTGCCGCACGAACAGGTCGTTCACCAGCAACGTAAACACCATCGGGTTCAGGTTATCCTGCGCTACCCGGTCTAGGTAGTATCGGCTGTAGATAGAGGGAGCCGACGACTGAGCCGCGAGTACGATGGGTTCGGGAATTGGTGGCGTAGCGCGCCGTCTCTGTTGCAACACCAGTTCGCGGAAGTAGGCCGCGCCGATCAGTCCACCCGACGCCCCGGTGATCAGGCGGGTTTGGTCCATCAGCCGCCCGTTGGTAAGGCTGTCGGCAGCCTGCAGGGCGGTGGTGGTCCACAGGGTGGAGCGTAGCCCGCCGCCGCTGGTGCAGATCAGCACCATCTTAGGCTTCGTGCCGTGGGTTTCCATTTCGCGTTGGTACCACGTATCGAGAATCTCCAGCGTGGCGGCGGTGTCCCGTCGATAGTTGGCCACGCTGTTTGCCTGCCGCAGGGAAGCCAGCGTATAGTCGGCGCGCGGCGCGTGATAGTCTAACCCGAAGGCAGCGTAGGGCTTGTCTAGCAATCCGGAACTTACCAGCGCATTCACCGCAAAAAAGGCAGCAATAATGGCGGTAGTGGCCCAGCCCCGTAGCCAGTACGATAGCGCCCCGACCAGCATCAGCACAATGGTAAGCAGCAGCACTCCACTGGCGGCGGCCGGAATCTGAAAGTAGGCGCTGCTCTGAAAAATGCCTAACGCCAAGATCAACAACAAAATCAATGACTCGATAATGATCGAGTTGAGGTGGTGCTGATCGAACACTTTAATAACTAGTGCTTTGTCGTAGTCGGCCGTTGGCGCCTTTCGCACCCGCAGTGATAAATCCAGGTAAGAATCCACGCGCTTCTTGCCCCGCTTGGCATCCTTCAGGTTGGCCATCACCCGCACCCGCGACACCTGCACCCGGCGCAAGCGCTTGTCTACGTTGGCGGCTAAAAACCGGAAGATATCCTTGTTGGTAAACCGAAAGTAGCTGAACAGCAGGGAGGTCATCAGCAGAAAGCCACCCAGCAGTCCCAGTATTTTTTGCACGACGCTCCACCAGCTTTCGTACTCATTGTCGAGCTGAAAGTTGACAATGGCCACGGCGTACACCAGCATAAACAGCACCGGAATAACCGCGTTATTAAGTGCGAACTTAGCGAAGGGGCGCGACTGCGTTCCTAAAAATCCGAAGCTTGGCCCATCCAGAATGTAGCAGGTAATGTGGTAGGCCATCGTAAACCCTCCCAGGCTGATGCCCACAATAAGGAAACTTAGCGTATCTACCCGCCCCAGGTACTCGGGGTCCAGCAGCAGGTACGGAAGCCCCAGATCTTTGCCAAAGTTACCCGTCACCATCGCCAACAGTAGCCCCCACCCCAGCAGCAGCAACTGATTCTTGCGAACGTGCAGAATCAGCAGTTGCACCAGTAGCGAGTACCGCAGCGATTCAAGTACGTTCTTCAGACGGTTCATCAACTAGATAACGTGGCATCATCTAGTACCTGTATACAATTCGTACTCCAAAAGCCGGGATTCTAGCTTTCCGTTGTATAATTCGGTGCGCGATTTGGTGCGTAATCCTACATGCTTGGCTAATGCCAGGTTTCCGGTAAAAATGTAGGCGTGGTATCCTGCCCCGCGCTGCTTAAAGAAGTCGCCCAGCGCCGCGTAAAGCTTCTTCAGTTCCTCTTCCTCACCCAACCGACTGCCGTAGGGCGGATTAACCATAATCACCGGTTTGCCGGCCACCGGTTTGCCGGGGGCGGCGGCGCTTTCGGTAGCAGCAGGCACCAGCGTTTGCGCAAAGTCTATGGTTTCGAATTGAATCAGGTGCTCCACTCCGGCCGCCGCGGCGTTCTGTCGGGCGGCGGCAATAGCCTCCGGATCGTGGTCGGTGGCGACGATGGGGGAAAGATTAGCGACGTCGGCTACCTCAGCCTGCTGCGCTTCCTTGCGTAGTTCTTCCCAGCGGGCGGCCACAAAAGTTTTCAGATGCATAAAGGCATAATTGGTACGTAGCAATCCGGGCGGACGATTGATCCGTAGTAGAGCCGCCTCGATGGCCAGCGTGCCGCTGCCGCACATCGGGTTGATAAACGCTTGGCGGGGATGCCAGGTCGAGGCTTGAATAATTACGGCAGCCAGCGACTCCTGCATGGGGGCTTCCACACTCACCTGCCGGTAGCCGTGGCGGGTCAGCGACTCTCCCGAGGTGTCGAGGTACAAGCTGGCGTGGGTATCCTTCCAGTACAAAAATAGCACAATGCGGTCGGTACGTGGCCCACTATCGGGCCGTCGGCCGTAGTGATCCTGCAAGCGGTCCACCACCGCATCTTTCACCCGCACGTTGGCGAAGCGGTGATCGCGCACGCTGGGAGTGCGCACGAACGAAGTGACGCTCAGGTAGCTATCGGCCGGAATGTAGTCTTCCCAAACCACCTGCTTCACCTTGCGGTAGAGTTGATCGGTTTGGTAAGCTCGAAACGACTTGAGCAGGTAGTGCACCCGGTGGGCGGTGCGTAGGTATAAGTTCAGCCGCAGGCAGTCGTCGAGCGTACCCTCAGTTTCTACGTCGAGGGCATGTTGGGCCAGCACGGGGAAGCCCAGTTCGCGCAGTTCATCGGCCAGAAAGTCGCTGGTGTGCGGGGCGCAGGTAACGATGATGGTGCTTTTGGTCATTGCTCACAAAGCTACACCATTACGGATATATTCTACGATCAACCTTTTTATCATCAGCGATTTTGTGCCACCTTTGCCTCCCCCACACTCACATTCTTAATTCTTAACTCTCACATTCCTAATTACCATGGCCACTTGGTTTATCTGTAAAGTAAAGTACCAAAAGCAAGACGAAAAAGGACGCGCCAAAAACGTATCGGAGCAGTATCTGGTCGATGCCCTGTCGTTTACCGAAGCCGAAGCCCGCATCTACGAGAAGCTGGGCAGCGTGATCTCGGGCGAGTTCTTCATCAATAACATCTCCAAGAGCAACCTCACCGACGTGTTCTACTATGAAGACGCCGACGTATGGTACAAGTGCAAGATGACCTACGCTTTGGAGGTAGAGGGTAGTGGCAAGGAGAAAAAAGTGGTGAACTACGTACTGCTGACGGCGGCCAACGCCAAGCAAGCCTACGAACGGGTCTACGAAAGCCTGAACAACATGCTGGTAGAGTTTCAGGTGCCCGACGTGGTAGAGAGCCCTATTGTAGAGGTGTTTCCGGCCGACCGCGAGGAAGACGCTACGCAGGAAGCTCCCGACAACTGGCGACCGTTGGAGGAAGCAGATGCTGACCGCTCGGCATAGGCACAACGGGGGCTATGAGGTGCGCGGCACGTTACCCACTGCTAATGTAAACCTTCCGCACGAACACCCGTGCGCCCCGCTGAACCCGCAGAAGGTATACGCCTTCCGACAGCCGCTCCCCCGCCAACTCGTGCAGGTCTACCGATTGCGGAAGCGCTTCATAAATCACCCGCCGCCGACCCAATGATCGCCCCAGAGCACTTAGTAGTTCTATGTGTACCGGTTCCTGAGCCCAGTAGCGGTTCGCCAGCCGAATTTTGCCCGCCGTGGGGTTCGGATAGATCGTTAACTCCTGCGCCTCTTCTCTCAACGAAGGGACACCAAAGTGTGCCACTGGACCTTCTGCGGAGTCAGACGGAGAAACCACCTCCACGCGCACCCGCTGGGGTAAACTCGGAATAGGTCCGGCTACGTTTACCACCCACAGGTCGGTGGTTTGGCGTAGCGGTTTGCTCACGAAGCGTTCGCCGGTGATCAATCGCTGGATGAGCAGTTCGTCGGCGTACACGCTAATCCGGGAGGTGTTGCTTGCCCGAAGCATGACCGTATCCCCAGCAGCCACCCGGCGATCGCTAACCACCGGCCGTTCAGACCGACGTGCCACCGTAACCGTGCGCGATACTTGGTGAGCGCATCCGGGCGCTCCGTAAGCGGTGAGCGTTATCAGGTACCGTCCGGGCTCGGCAAACTGGGCCGTAGGGTGCTGCTCGCTGCTCCCCGAACCGTTACCGAAGTTCCACTTCCAGCGCGTCACCTGCCGACTCTCATCCGCAAAGCGCAGGGCGTCACGGTGCAGCTCGTCCAGAAACAGCGTGTCGTTGCGAAAGCTGGGGTTGCTGGCAGCATCAACCGTAAACCGGGCTATCGGCTCGGAGATAAGTACGGGCACCCGGCGAATAGCCCCTTCGAAACCGTCGCGCACCGGGGCTACGTATACTGCGGTGTCCTGGTAGATCGCTCCCGTTTGGTAGGAGGCCCCCTCTCCGAGTAGGTCAGCGCCCAGCGGGTCGCGGTAAAAGCGAAGCGTGGTTTCGTGGGCTACCCGCACGGTGGCCGACTTCCCCGCACATACCGGCACCGCCGGAAGGAGCAACGGACGCCGTCGGTAGCGTTGGTAGTACGCCCGTGCGGCTTGTACCGCCTGCTGCAACTCCGCTAGGCTGTGACCTACCAGTAACGCCAAGCCCACCTTGGCCAACTGCCGGGCGGCCAGCGTATCCAGCAGCGCGGCTACTATCACCCGCCCGCTGCTGCCGGGTGCATTAGCTTGATTTAGTGCGTAGTAGCTAGGGAGCTGTTCGGTGAGCAGCGCCACCGCCCCGTAGCGCTGTTGTTGTGCGTCGTATACGTAGCCCATCCGGTAGGTCGAGTCCCACCCTACCCGGCGGGCACCCTCGCCCAGGCTCCAGTTCGTAGACAGGCCAACGCGCAGGTTGGTTTTTGCCGAGTCGCCGGTATTCGTCACGCGGTACTCGCTTACTATAAAAGACAAACGGTCCGCGCTGGTATCGGCCAACCAGGTTTGCTCCACGCTGACCGCCCGCGTAGTGTCAGCAAAGGAGGAGCGAAGTAGCATTCCCCCCGCCGGAGACGAGTGCACGTTCATCCCTTTAGTGGTAGTAAAGTCATGACTCAACTTCTCGTGCGCGAAGGGATCAGAATCATCGCTAGCCGATGCGGCAATGGTTAGCCCTAACTGGGGGGCTACGATCTGACCTTGGTAGCGCAGTCCGCCCGGATGACCGCTTCCCAGCGTACCGTTGCCGTGTACGCGCAACGACAGCCTATCATTACTAACCGTAGCGTGGTCGGGCGAAGAGACGATGCGCACGTATTGGTAGTCTTGGTAACGTCCGGACGAGAAGCCCACCCGAAACACCAGTTCGTAGTTAGGCGGCAAATCGCGGTGCAAGCGCACCCGAAACGGATGCCCCCCGTGCGTCACCTGTGCCAGCGAGTCTACGGCTCCCAGCTGCACCACCGAGTCGACCAGGGTAACGTAGGGGGAGGGTGACGAAAGGGTGACGGTTACGTTGGCAGCGGGCGACAGCCAGTTACGATAGCCCATCGTTAGGGCGAGGGTGTCATCACGGTAGGCGTAGGCTCCGGCTCGGTTAGTGTAGGCCAGCGAGCTCACCCGCAGGGCGGGAGTGCCTGAGACCTGTAGGGCACGCGCGGCGTTCAGTCGGCCGTAGCCAAGTTGCTCCGGATAAGCGGCGTTCTCCGCCAGGTGGTAGATATCGTCGGCGCTCAGGCGCAGTTGCTGCATCACCTGTTCGGCGCTCCACTGCGGAAAGCGGGCCCGCAGCAGGGCGGCGGCACCGGCTACCAGGGGGGCGGCTAACGAAGAGCCTGATCCGTAGTGGTAACCCCCGCCATTCTGAGTGCTGTAGCTGTACTGCCCGGGGGCCACCAAATCCACCCAGTGATTGTGGGTCGTCTGCGCTACGGCCCGGTCTTGGGTGTCGGTGACGGCTACCGACAGCACTCCGTCGTAGGAGGCCGGGTAGTAGCGCTCGTTACGGCCGCTGTTGCCGGCGGCGGCAACCACCACCACGTCGCGCTCCTGCACGGCGTAGTTGATCACGTCCTGTCCGAACTGCGAGTAGGCGTTGGCCCCGCCCCACGACAGGTTAATGACTTGACAGCCCCGGTCGGCGGCGTAGGCAATGGCCTCGTAACCCAGGGCAAACCGCCCGTCGCCCGAGCGAAACACCTTGATGGGCAGGTACGACGAGCGGTAGCCTAATCCTGCAATGCCGGTACTGTTGTTCGGGGTAGCAGCGGCCACGCCGGTTACGCCTGTGCCGTGCCCGTCGAAGTCGGCGCTGGGGTCAGCATCGTGGTCGGCAAAGTCCCAGCCGTGGTGGTTGTCCACATAGCCGTCGCCGTCGTCGTCTAGCCCGTTGACGGGGTCGGCGGCATTCACGTATAAGTTGTCGGTGAGGTCGGGGTGATCGAGTTCTACTCCGGTATCGAGCATCCCGATAATGATATTGGGGTCGCCGGGCTCTATCGCCCAGGCTTCGTAGGCGTGCACGGTGGTGAGGTAATCCTGCTGCCCCTGCTGCGGATGGGCCGCCGGGTCGTTGGGCGGGGCGGTGGTTAGGGGCCGCAGCAGGTAGTATGGTTCGGCATAAAGCACGGCATCCAATTGCTGCAAGCGGTTGATGAGCGCGGGCAGGTCGGTTTCGTTGGTTTCTATGCGGTAAATGTCGGCCAGCGGATGGGTAGCGGCGGTGCGGGCATTCGGGGCTAATGTGATCACCGGGGCGATGCGGGCCGCCCCGCAGACCTTCCAGATGTCGGTGAGTACTTTGCTACCGGTAGCGGTACGGGCATTGGGCGAAGCGGCGGACGGTCGGAGACGCACCACCACGGTGCCCGGCGCGTAGTCGGCGGCGGTGACCCCGGTGGACCGTTGAAAAGCCGGACGGGATGATTGGGCCCGCAGGCCGAAGCCCAGCAGCAATAGTAGCAAGAGAAAGTGCAGTCCAACCGTGCGCATACCCAGGGGTCAAGCCGCGTCCCGACAGCGGGAACCGCGGTTGATAGTGGGCTTGCGAAAACCGTAGCGAACCACGCGGGGATCGAGGGGGGTTGAAGCAAAACCCTACACACGGAAGGAAAAGGGACAAATGGTGGAGAAGAAGTCTTTTCTTGTCTGGGGCTACAATACGCGCGCCCCCAAAAAAAGAAAGGGCACTGCCTAATGAAAGTGCCCTTTCTTTGATCAATTTTCAACTCTCCGCCCGAATGCGGCGGCGGTAGGCTAGGGTTAAAAAAGAGGCCATGTTTGCCCGCAAAGGCGCTGTTTATTTTGTGTATACCACAATTCGGGAAGGACGGTGCTGTACACCGGGGTCACCAACGACCTGGAGGTAAGACTACGGCAACACTACGAGAACCGGGGAGATAGAAAACTTTTGCCGGTCGATACTATTGCTACCAGCTATTATATTACCAGCGCTTATCTGACGTGAACCAAGCCATCAAGTGAGAGAAAGAAATAAAGGACATGAGCCGAGCGAAGAAGAAGCGCTCATCCGCGAGACCAACCCCCGCTGGTACTTTCTGCTGCCTTAGTTTTTTGTAGCTTCCCCCCTCCTCATTGTCATCTTGTAGAGACCCTGTCACAACGTGCGAAGGTATAACAGCAAGGGGCAAAAGCGCTCGACCGCTACTGTATCAGCCTGAATACTTCACTCTTTTAATGTAGCAGGGTTCTTCCTGAATGACAGTTGCTTTTCTGCTTCTACTATCATCCGCGCAGCGGCCGCCAGCATCTAGCCCCCCCAGCAAGTCCCCCACCAACATTCGCCCCCTTTTGCGCGTTATTGCCACAACGACCCAATCCACTAAACAACACCGCCTTTTGTATCCCCTCAAGAGTACCATCGACCCGCAGTCCGATGCCTTCCGCAGCAACGACCACGACTACCGCGCCCTGCTGACCGACTACCGCCGCGTGCTGCGAAAGGTAACGATGGAACGCAGCGAACGGTCGGTCAGCAAACACCGCGAGCGGGGCAAGCTACTGGCCCGCGAGCGCATCAACCAACTTATCGATCCCAACACCCCCTTTTTGGAGCTATCGCCGATGGCGGCCTACGGCATGTACGACGATGCCTTTCCGTCGGCGGGGATTGTGGCGGGCATTGGGGTGATTCACGGGCAAGAGACGGTGATCTCGGCCAACGACGCTACCGTGAAGGGCGGCACCTACGTAAGCGAGTCGATTAAGAAGAACATCCGCGCCCAGGAGATCGCGCTGGAGAACCGCCTGCCTTGCGTCTACCTTGTCGATTCGGGAGGGGTATTTCTTCCTGAACAATCGAACGTGTTTCCGGACCGCTTCGACTTCGGGCGCTTCTTCTACAACCAGGCCCGGCTGTCGGCCCAGGGCATCGCGCAGGTGGCGGTGGTGATGGGCTCCAGCACGGCCGGAGGAGCCTACGTGCCCGCCATGAGCGACGAGGTGATCATCGTGCGCAACCAGGGCACCATCTTTCTGGGTGGTCCGCCCCTGGTAAAAGCCGCTACCGGTGAAGAGGTGACGCCCGAAGAACTGGGCGGGGCCGACGTGCACACCGCCGTATCGGGCGTGGCCGACCACCTAGCCGAGAACGATGCGCACGCCCTGCAAATCTGCCGCAATATCTTCGAGACGATTCCCCGAGGAGCTCGGCAGCCGCTAGACCGCGTACCTACCGAAGAGCCGCTGTACGATCCGCAGGAGCTGTACGGCATCGCCCCGGTAAGCCTGAAAAAGCCGGTCGACGCCCGCGAGATTATCGCCCGGCTGGTGGACGGCAGCCGGTTTCACGAGTTCAAGGCCCGCTACGGCACCACGCTGGTCACCGGCTTCGCCCGGTTGCACGGCTACCCGGTGGGCATCGTGGCCAACAACGGCATCCTGTTTTCCGACAGTTCGCTCAAGGGCACGCACTTTATTGAGCTGTGTTGCTACCGCAGGATCCCGATCTTGTTCTTGCAGAACGTGACCGGCTTTATGGTAGGCAAGGCCTACGAGCGGGGTGGCATCGCCCGCGATGGGGCCAAGATGGTACACGCCGTGGCCACGGCCAACGTGCCCAAGTTTACGGTGGTGGTGGGCGGCTCATTCGGGGCAGGGAACTACGCCATGGCGGGCCGCGCCTACGACCCGCGCTTCCTGTTTATGTGGCCCAACGCCCGCATCTCGGTGATGGGCGGCGAGCAGGCCGCTAACGTGCTGCTTACGGTGAAAGAAGACCAACTGAAGGCGCGGGGCAAAGCGCTAGACCCCAAAGAAGCTGAGCAGACCAAAGCGGAAATTATGGAACAGTATGAGCGCGAGGGTTCCCCTTACTACAGCACCGCCCGCCTGTGGGATGATGGCATCATCGACCCGGTGGATACGCGGAAGATCATCGCGCTAGGCATTGCCGCTTCGCTTAATAATCCCTATCCCGAGCCGAAGAACGGCATTTATCGGATGTAGGGTGGGTGATTTTCTGAATGACTAGGGGATTAGGGGTTGGGGATTAGGTATTAGAGGCTTTCTGTGTGACTGAATGCTTGCGGCCGCCGTACGGGTGATCTTCTGAGTAGATTAAAAGCTAATTGTTCGGATACTGGTGAATCTATGAGATTGGTAGAGTGCCGTTTACTTTTCAAAAGTTATGGTGCAGGCTCACCTGCAGCTGCCCCTTCTGCCAGTTGACGGTGGTCTGTTGCATCCAGCCCAGCTGGGTTCGCAGCTTGTCACTGATTCCGTAACCCAACCCCAGATACGTCCGGTTGCGGTCGAAGTACTGCACCTCCCGGCCGTCGCCGATGCTGGTTTGGCCGTTGATGAACAATTCGTTGTACAGAGCAAGGTAGATCGCGTTCTTAGCCAGCTCGGTCTGGTTCAGGGGCACGTTTAAGAACAGATTATAGCGGTAGCGCGTGCGGAAGTCCTGATCTTCTACCCACCGTTGTTCGTAACGGAAGCGATGCGTGAGGTAGAACCGGTTGCCCAGCTTCTGCGGAATCAGCGCTTCCTGATAAATTCGGTTTTCACCCGACGTTGCGTCGCTGTCGCCGAAGGTGCCGGTGGTAATGTTCGCGTACCCCAGCGTAAACATCACTCCGGCGTTCTCGGGCCGGTAGGTCACCCCCGAACGCAGCAGCAGTTGCTCCAGGTCGCCCGCCACGT
>JBASAY010000134.1:0-6023 GCA_049650865.1 Tunicatimonas sp. | reverse complement strand
AACCATCCTGAAGATGAGGTTTCCCTGAAGGGTCGTTGTAGACCACAACGTTGATAGGTGGCAGGTCTAAAGTCAGAAATGACAAAGCTGAGCCATACTAATCACCCGATAGACCTTCCACTCAAGGGTAGTTTGCTTGACAATAGTACATCGCGAAATGTTGGCAACAACACAAGCTAGTAACTATATCAACAGCAGTAAACCTACCCAGTTGCAATTACTTTATTGCCCCTCTACTACTTCCTCTTACCAATTGTCTCTGATCTTTGTTATCATTATATTGTTACTAAGCTACTAGATCGTCAATAGCCAATCAGTAGTGAGTAGAACTAAGTAGTATCTAAACTAAAGTATGGGGTAGGTACACGCACACAAATCAACAGTATTAACGCTTGTGAACGCACAGAAGAACCACAAGCGTAAGACTTAAGGTGGCTTTAGCCCCGGGGATCACCTCTTCCCATCCCGAACAGAGCAGTTAAGCCCGGGCGCGCCAATGGTACTTCATCTAGAGGAAGAGTAGGTCGCCGCCTTTTTTTAATTAATCTGCTTATAAAGCAGTTATTACTAAGCTTTAGATCATACGATCTGAAGCTTTTTTTATTAGCTACAGAGTGAGTTGAAAGCAGACCATTTCGCGACCCGCGCTGAAAACCTTTCGCTTCAAACTATCTACCCCTTTACAACATATCATATCAGCGCCTGGTGAGCAGATATATCGTGTCTAGGTTGAAAGACCCTCCGAAGGTTTGGAGGTTAAGATTATGGAAGATACAACAGGAATCTACTGAATTGAAAGAGCAGTGTGGACCTACTAGAGTATCGCTTAGAGTGTTGGACCAGAATACTGGATAATACTAAAAATATAACGGATACAATGCCCAATAGACACTTGAAACGCTACCATAAACGGAGTTAAAGGTCATGGAATTTACTTTGTGGCGCTTCTAGTATAGCTACTTATTTCTTCCTCTTAAAGTCGCCTCGCTTAATGGACCTGATAAATTCACCCCAGGCAAAAGGGTTGAGCAGCGGATTGACCGGGGGTCCCGCTGCATTATGAACCCGGTTGAATTGCTGGTTCATAAAGTACCGGTGGTTCATACTACCATCCATCGGCATCGCTTCGAACATCCGAGCCAGTAAATCTCCCTCCAGGTTATCCCGCATGTTCGCGTACTGATTCTGATCAGGGAGATTTAAAGCCAATACCGCTTCCTTAAATACTTCTTCGGTAGGAAACGGAAACACCGCAATTGCTGGAAGATAGGTGGTGTCAGTAAGTAACTCGACAATGACCGTTAAGCTTTTCTTCTGTTGCTTAGGAATGAGGTAGTACTGCCGCTTGTAGCCGACCGCGCTAAAAAGCACGCTATCCCCGGGCAACACCGGCATAGAGAAATATCCGTACTGGTTGGTTACCGTTCCCCGGCCGATGGTTGGCACGTATACATTTACTCCCGGTAGGGCTGAAGTACTATCCTCGCCCAACACCAAGCCGGATAGCTGCACAACGGTAGTCTCACCCTGGGCCTGAGCCTGTAAGGGCACCAACCCGTATAGCGCAAAGGCTACCCACAACAAAAAAACATTACAATATTTCAAAATACATTCATTCGGTTCTCTACTGTAACGAAACTAGCCCTCAAAAAGTGACAGTCAAAGTCATCTAAACGTAGCATAGCACTTGGCGTGACTATCGTTAAGGACCATCTACTTATAAAAATAAGTCATACGAGGCAAACTTCTAACCTTTCTATCCATTAATGTTACTTGCCCAGACTTCCACACTACTTTAAGATGGAACAGATGAGTCAGCCGGACGCCGGATGAGTAGCAATCCCAGAAAAGTGAGCAGCCCGTTCACAATCAAAATGAAGAAGCCAAACTTGAAGCCATTGAACCACTGCACCGAGTTGCTGTCTAAAACGAAGCACAGCACCGGTGATAGTACGCAAACCCAGGGGACCAACCGATCGTTCACGTGCATCTTGGTATATAGCCCAAAGGCATAAAGGCCCAGCAAAGGGCCATATGTGTAGCCCGCCACCCGGTATACCGCGGTGATTACGCTCTGGTCGTTGATGGCGTTAAAAATCAAGATTACTACAAACAGCAAGACCGAAAACATTACGTGCACCCGCTTGCGCGTAGTATTGTCAAGCTTATTCTTCGCTTCGTCACGATCCGTGGTTTTATCTTCGCCGATGCCTAGAAAGTCGACACAGAATGAGGTGGTAAGCGCGGTTAGGGCCGAGTCGGCACTGGAGTAAGCGGCCGCAATGATGCCCAGCAGAAAGATAATCCCGGCGTACACGCTAAAGTGGTTAACGGCTAGCGTAGGAAACAAGTCGTCGGTACGGGCCGGAATATCTATATTCTTTGCCTGGGCGTACATAAACAGGAGTGCCCCCAACGACAGAAACAAGATGTTAGCGATAAGGAGCACAATCGTAAACCACTGCACGTTCTTCTGTGCGTCGGCCAGGGTTTTGATGGTCAGGTTTTTCTGCATCATGTCCTGGTCTAAGCCCGTCATCACAATAGCAATAAAGGCCCCGGCCAGAAACTGTTTAAAGAAGTTTTTACCGCTTTGCCAGTCCCAAAAGAATATCTGCGACATCTCGCTATCCTGGATAACCTGCACCAAGCCTCCTACCGATAGTTCAAGTTCTTTACCAATCAGATGAATACTGACCACCACCGCGGTAAGCATAAACAGCGTCTGTAGGGTATCGGTCCAGACGATAGTCTTGATGCCTGCCTGGAAAGTGTACAACCAGATGAGCAGAATAGTGACTGCTACAGTGAACCAAAAGGGCAGATTGAAACTATCAAAAAACGCTATCTGGAGTACCCCGGCCACTAAGAAGAGCCGGAACGCAGACCCAATAAGGCGCGAAAGTAAAAAGAAGAAAGCCCCAGTTTTGTAAGAGAAAAACCCAAACCGCTGCTCAAGGTAGCCGTAGATACTTACTAATTTAAGACGGTAGTACAGAGGCATTAAAACCAACGCGATGAAAGCGTAGCCCGGCACGAAGCCCAGCACCATCTGGAAGTAGGAGAATTGCGAGTTGCCTACCTCACCGGGCACCGAAATAAACGTGACCCCCGATAGAGAAGCCCCAATCATACCGAAGGCCACTAAGTACCACGGTGATTGTCGGTTGCCGGTAAAAAAAGTGGTAGAATCAGCGTTGCGGGAGGTGAAGTAAGAGATGGTAAGTAGTACCACAAAATAGGCGGCAATAACCGTGAAAACTAAACCGGGAGACATAGGTTATAGGGTAAAGGAGGGTGACAAAATGGACTAATTTTTTTAATTTTGCTAACTCAATTGCAGTAGGAAACTTATTCGTAGCATGAAATACGCTTATCAAGAAGAGGTAGAATTGTTGGACGAAGTGCTGGTAGACGAGGAACAGGTTGATCTGAAAAGTTTAGTGGTACTCAATGATGACGTTAACACCTTTGACCACGTAACCAAAACGCTGATCCGGGTGTGTAAACACACTTCAGAGCAGGCGGAGCAGTGTACGCTGATCATTCATTACAAAGGTAAATGTGCGGTGAAATCGGGCACCTATCCTGAATTAGTCCCGCTGTGCACGGCCATTCACGACGCCGGGATCGGTGCCGAAATCAAGTAGCCCCTCACGCGTAAACAATCTCTGCCTAGTCGGAACAAAACGGTATGGAATATCCCTCCAAGTTGGTAGAGGACGCGGTAAACGAGATTGCGAAACTACCCGGAATTGGCAAGAAGTCGGCCCTGCGCATTGCGTTGCACCTGCTTAAGCAAGACGAAGACCGCACGCAGTCGCTGGGCAACGCCCTGGTGAACCTGCGCACCAAAACGCAGTACTGTCAACGCTGCCACAACATTGCCGACGCGCCCATTTGCTCGGTGTGCAACAACCGCAATCGCGACCACAGCATTATCTGCGTGGTAGAAAGCACCACCGACCTAATCGCCATCGAGAATACCTCGCAGTACCGGGGAGTGTACCACGTGCTGGGCGGAGTGATCTCACCCATCGAGGGCATCTCACCCAGTGACATTGCTATTGACCTACTGCTGTCACGGGTAAGTGATCCTGAATCGGAGGTAAAGGAAATTCTGCTGGCCCTAAGCGCCACGATGGAAGGTGACACGACCTCATTCTTTCTCACCAAAAAGCTAAAGCCTTACAATCTGAAAATCACCACGATTGCCCGGGGCGTGCCCATCGGCAGCGAACTGGAGTACGCTGATGAAATTACCCTAGGTAGAAGTATTGTGGGGAGAAAGGCGTATGAGGGGTAAACTATTCGTTTCTGTGATAGCTATCGGTACGCAACCAATCGCCTATTATCCTGCAATTGGAGGCCATTGACTACCTAAGTTTACCGTGCTTCCAATACTGAACAGAACCAATGACAAAAATGATAATAAAACCTCCGATGAGTATCGTTTCCATGAGTTGCATCTGCTTTGGTTCACCTCAAGATAAGCATTTTTGATACAAGTATTGGGCGTTTCTATTCTTAACTCCGATACAAGCTTAAAAACAGCAACCCCCAACCCACAATCAGCGCTACTCCACCTAGGGGTGTCACCGCCCCCAACCAACGCATCCCCGTAAGACACAGCACGTACAACGATCCCGAAAAGATAACAATGCCGATCACCATCGCCAGGGCAGCGTAGCCCAGCCGCTTGTCTGGAATATGATACATCAAAATACCAATCGCCAGCAGGGCCAGCGTGTGGTAGAACTGGTACTTCACGGCCGTCTCGAACGTCTCCAAGCGGCCGCCCGCTTCCAGGGTAGCGCGCAATGCGTGGGCCCCAAAGGCTCCGATGCCCACAGATAAGCCGCCCAGAACGGCGGCGGTGAGCAGTACAAACTTTTGTGTCATCAGTGGGTGTCTCGTTTACCAAAAATGGTGGTGCCGATGCGGATCATGGTGCTGCCCTCTTCCAAGGCTACTGTGTAGTCGCCGCTCATGCCCATCGACAACTGCTCCATTACCACGTTGTTGGGCAAATCTAGCTCCTTTACCTGGTCGAAGAGCCGCTTCAGGTGCTGAAACTCGGGGCGGGCGTCTTCCGCATTGTCACTAAACGTGGCCATGCCCATCAGCCCCACCACCCGCACGTGCTCTGCCTGCCGTAGCTCATCGCTTTTCAGTAAGCTCATCAGTTCATCGTCCGACAAGCCAAACTTGTTCTCTTCCTGGGCAATGTGCACCTGTAACAGGCAGTTAACAACACGCTCAGCTTTTGTGCCTTGCTTGTCAATCTCCTTGAGCAGGCGTAAACTGTCTACCGAATGGATCAGGTGAACGAACGGGGCGATGTACTTTACCTTGTTGCGTTGCAAGTGGCCGATCATGTGCCAACGGATATCCTTCGGCAGCTGTTCGTGCTTATCGGTCATCTCCTGCACTTTGTTCTCGCCGAAGTCACGCACGCCAACGTCGTAGGCTTCCTGAAGGGTAGCCAGCGGCTTGGTTTTACTCACTGCTACCAAGCGACAGTCGGGCGGCAATTCCTGTTGTAAGCGCTCGATATTTTGGGGAATGGGCATATTTTTAGATCATTAACAATCGTGGGCGACGGTAGTTCTCATGCTGCACATTGCTTGTCGCTACAACCCAAAGATAATGAGAACGAAACTAATTCTGCTGGCCGGAGCCGCGCTGCTCGCCACCGCCTACCGCGCCCGCGGACAATCCAGCGCTAGTTTAACGGACTTCCGAGAGCAGCAGCAGCGCATCACCAAAACCGGAATGCTTACGCTAGGCAGTTGGGCGGTGGGCAACTTCGTGGTGAGTGGTTTATCCCTAAACGAACCGAAGGACGACCGCTATTACTTTCATCAGATGAACGTGCTGTGGAATACGGTGAACGTTACCCTGGCCGGACTGGGCTACTGGCGGGCTACTCGGCTGGATACCAACGTGTCGCTTAATGAAGCAGTCAAGAGCCACCACGGACTGCGCCGCACGCTACTGTTTAACGCCGGGCTGGACGTGGC
>JBASAY010000133.1:0-7727 GCA_049650865.1 Tunicatimonas sp. | reverse complement strand
GCAGTGGAAAAAAGAAAATGTACCCAAAAGCCTGCTCCAAAAAAGAAGAGAACTGTTCAAAAGTGTGGGGTGAATCTAAGAAGCCTAAACCCCAATTTTGCACAGCCTACCTATAGCTTTACTTTAACCCCAAAAGAGGTTGAGTCAAGCGAAATTAGAGGAGCATAACAACTTGTTTAAACAGCGGTTACTCGTCCCATAGGCTCGCCAACGTATACGAATTGCCCTCCATAATCCAGCTAGAGCCGTCCACGTACCGACGATGACGATCCAGGGTGGCGATCTGATCCATATCTTCTTTATCAAGGCTCACGTCGGCAGCCGCTAGGTTCTGCTGGATACGTTTGGGGTTCACCGACTTGGGGATCACTGCGGTGCCCCGCGCGACGGCCCACTGAATAAGCACCTGCGCGGTGGCGCAACCGTGCTTGTCGGCAATCTTCTGAATGGTAGGCTCCTCTAGCAATTTGATGTCGTCTTCCTTCCGAAGCCGCTCGGGGCGGTCGCCCGAGCCCAGCGGCGAGTAGGCGGTAAGGTGAATGCCTTCACTCTGACAAAACTCAAGCAGATCGTTCTGTTGTAAGAGCGGGTGCATCTCCACCTGGTTCATCTCCGGAGCATGCTTGGCCTGCTCCTTGAACGCCCGTAGCTTTTTGATACTAAAGTTAGAGACGCCCAGGTGCTTCACCAGTCCCTGCTCGGCGGCAGCCTCCATCGCGCGCCAAGTTTCCATGAGCGGCACCTCATCTAAACTCAGGTAGTCGTCGGCTTGCTCAGGAAAGGTGGTCAGGTCGGGCCGCAGGGCAATGGGCCAGTGCATTAAGTACAGATCAAGGTAGTCGAGCTGTAAGTCATTCAGCGTTTTCTTAAGGGCCGGAAGCACGTCGTCCTGGCGGTGGGCGGTGTTCCACAGTTTAGAGGTGATCCACAGTTCGTCCCGCTTCACGCTGCCCTTGTCTAGCACTTCGCGCAGGGCCTGCCCAATTTCGGGTTCGTTACCGTAGATAGCCGCACAATCGATGTGGCGGTAGCCCGCGTTAATGGCTTCTACGACGGCCCGGTGCACCTCGCCGGTATCCGATTTCCAGGTGCCTAATCCAATGGCCGGAAGGGTGTCGCCATTACGAAAGCTAAGTTGGTTCATAAGAAAAACGATCTGGTTTGAGTATGTATCTACGGCAACCCGTTACCCGGGCCAGGTGTTTTCAGAAAAGTAGCCACCAAAGGAGAAACCTTGTCATTAAAATAGGCGAACGAATGACGCCTAGCGCCGACTATAATCAGGATAAATACCAGATACTGGCATCTAACCCCGCGTCGAACGGCATTAAGAAAGTCTGCTATAAATAACCCTGCGCCTGCAAGCCGAACAGTTCGGCGTACTTACCGTCTTGCTCCAGCAGTGCCTCGTGGGTGCCAATCTCGAGCAGTTGCCCTTTCTCCAGCACCAGGATGCGGTCGGCCATGCGTACGGTAGAGAAGCGGTGCGAGATCAGCACGGCGGTTTTGCCCGCGGTAAGCTCCGAGAAGCGGTGAAATACCTCGTACTCGGCCCGCGCGTCCAGGGCGGCGGTAGGTTCATCCAGCACCAGAATCTGCGCCTCGCGCATGTAGGCCCGGCTAATAGCGATCTTCTGCCACTCGCCCCCCGACAGATCTACCCCATCGGCGAAGCGCCGCCCGATCATCTGCTCGTAGCCATCCGGTAACTTTTCGATCACCTGGTTGGCCATGCCCCGGTAGGCGGCGTCATCAATCTTATCGCGGTTGCGCTGCTCGGCAATGTTACCCACCGCAATGTTGGTGGCAGCCGTCATCTGGTAGCGCACGAAGTCCTGGAAGATTACCCCAATCTCGGCCCGCAAATCATCGGGCGCGTACTCGCGCAAGTCGTGCCCGTCGAGCAAGATCTGCCCCTCGCTGGGGTCGTACAGGCGCGACAGCAATTTAATCAGCGTGGTTTTGCCCGCGCCGTTTTCGCCCACCAGCGCCAGTTTCTCTCCGGCGTGCAGCGTGAAGTTCAGGTGGCGCACCGCCCAAATGTCGGTATTGGGATAGCGGAACCCCACGTCCCGAAACTCAAAGCCCTGCCGCAGCGGACGCGGAAACGGACGCGCATCAGGCCGCGTCGGCACCAGCGGCTTCATGTTGAAGAAGTCGAAGAAGTCCTGCAGGTACAGCGCCCCTTCGGCCATGCTCGAGAACTGGTTGAGTACCCCCTCCAGCAGCGAGCGCAGGCGCGAAAACGATCCGGCCAGGAAGGTAAGATCCCCCAGGCTAATCTGCCCGTTCACGGTTTGCAGAATAATGATCACGTAGGCCCCGTAGTAACCCGCGCTGCCGATGGCGGCAAACGCGCTGCCCCAGCGGGCCCGCGACACCGACACCTTTTTGTTGGCCTGATAGTACGCTTCCGACACCCGCGCGAAGTTATCGACCAGGAAGTCGGACAGTCCGAAGATTTTGATCTCCTTGGCGGTTTCGTCGCTCGCGCCGATGTAGCGGTAGTAGTCTAGTTCGCGCCGCTCGGGCGTCCACTGGTTGTTAAGCGAGTAGCTACGCTCGTTGAAGTGCGACTCGCCCAGAAAGGCGGGCACCACCGCCACCCCGATAAGCAAGATCAGCCAAGGACTAAACGCAATGAGTGCGATGGCCAGAAAGGCAATAGTAATCAGACTCTGGAACTGCCCCAGCACCTGCGACATCAGGGCGGTTCGCCGGGTGGTCTGCCGACGCGCCTGCTCCAGCTTGTCGTAGAACGTCGCGTCTTCAAACTGGGCCAGGTCAAGCGTGCCCGCGTGCGCCATCAGGCGGGCCGAGGTTTCGTTGGCAAACTTATCACCCAGCAGGCTGTCGAGCAGCACCGTGCTGCGGTTGATCGCATCCGACACGATGGCCAGCCCGAACTCCAGCGCCAAATAAGTGAAGATCAGCGTCAGGTCGTTTTCGCCCCCGGTTTCTGACAGGCGCACCACCTCGTCGATGATAAGCTTGCCCAGGTAGAGCATGGTAACCGGGATGGCGGCCCGCACCACGCGCAGCACCACGCTGGCAGCAAACAGCCGGGGATTGGTTTGCCAAATCAGTTTAAAGAAGGGCGGCAGGGTGCGCAGCGCCCGAAACCGCTCTTTGACGGATACGTTTTTCTTGGTTTTCTTTTTGGCCATAGTTGTGTTCGGCCGGTGCCGACTACTGGTACTTGTTGTTGGGATAGGTTGACGAACGACACCGGAGAAGATCAGGTCGCAGTGCCCCCCCGTAAACATCCTTCCCGGCAAGCCCGTTCACCTAGCCAGTATGGAACTTGAGTTTCGGTTGTTTGATACTACCCACTTTAGCGAATATTGCCGCTGGTACGCGCATCCTTCGGTGCGTCGTGCGCTGGGGTACATAGATAAGGAATGGCTGGAGCACGTGCTGAACGACGATCAGGGAAGAGAGTACGCGGTTTTTCAGCAGAACGAACTGGTGGCCGAAGTTGGCCTGATGTTACCCACAGAATCGCATCCGGCGGTTGCTATCACCAATCTTTCCGTGAAACCGGGGCGGCAACGCCAGGGTATCGGCTCGGCGGTGCTACGCGAACTTAGGTCGGTGCTCAAGCATCAGCAGTGGGTAGCTTATGCATCCATCGATAATCCGGGAGCACAAGCTTTCTTGAAAAAGAACGGGTGGGTCAGTAGATGGCCGCCCAACAGCGAAGGAATGATCCAGTATACTAATCACTGTGTAACATGAACGCGAACCGACGATCCTTTATCAAAGCCAGCGCCCTGCTTGCGGTAGGCGCTTACCTTCCGGCTAGGGCGGGGGCAACCGACCCTGTTACCGGGGAAGTCCTAACCGTTGGCGGGCCAATTGCTCCCGACCAACTGGGCACGTGCCTTGCCCACGAGCACCTGATGTCTACCTTTGGTAGCGCATCGCGCTACAATCCGAACTACGATAAAGCGGCGCTGCTGGCCCAGGTGGTGCCCTATCTGAAGCGCGTGAAGCAGCTGGGAGCGAAGAGCATTGTTGAGTGCACCGGAGCCTACTTCGGGCGGGACGTACGCCTGCTCCAAAAACTGGCCCAGCAAAGCGGCCTGCAAATCATCACCAACACCGGTTACTACGGCGCGGCCGACGACCGCTACGTGCCCCCACATGCGTACCAAGAAAGTGCCGAAGAGATTGCCCGGCGGTGGATCAACGAATTTGGGCAGGGCATTGATGGCACGGACGTTCGCCCCGGTTTCATCAAAATCGCGCTAGATAACGGACCGGTATCGGACATTGACGTCAAGCTGGTGCGGGCCGCAGCCATCACGCACGCCGCTACCGGCTTAACCATCGCCTGCCACACCGCTAACAATCCAGCCGGGGCAAAAACCGCGCTGGCGATTCTAAAGGAGGAAAACGTGCGCCCGGCCGCCTGGATTTGGACCCACGCCAACAAGGTACAAAACGTTGAGGAGTTGCTTCCCGTGGCCCGGGCCGGAGCCTGGATCTCGCTCGACGGCGTCCGCGCTACGGAAACCGATAAAGAAGTTTTTGAGCAACACTTACGATACCTCAAAGAACTTAAGAAGCAGGGACTCTTGTCGCAGGTGCTACTCTCGCACGATGGCAATTCGTTTCCTAGTGGGGGCGCGATTCGTCCCTTCGAAGCAATTTTTACCGACCTGCTGCCGCGACTAACCAAAGAAAACTTTACCACAACCGAAGTGCAGCAACTGATGGTACTGAACCCCGCCCGGGCGTTTACAGTAGAGAAAAGAAAAAGCTGACATTCATTTGTAAGTTGCTGTATTCCAGATACTTAAATTGTCAATTGAGGGAACAAGCGGTGATAGGATTGCGTTGATAAAGCGAGAGAGATTACCAACCAAACACCGTCTTGTTTATGTCAGTTGCTACCCTAGCTTCCCCAATAGATACCCGTTCGGCCCGCGTATGGACACCCCAGCGCGTGCTGTTTACCCCCGCCGCCCTGGATGAGCCCTACGGACAACGCCTCTACGAGCGTATGGCCGAGCAGGGACTGAACATAGAAGTACTAAAGAGCAACCGCATCACCGGCGTGCGCCAGGAAGACACCCGGAAGACGTACGCAGCGGCCAAGCGCACCCTGGCCGTGGTCAACGCCCCGCCCAGCGCCTTTAAGCTGCGGCCCATTCCGCCCTCGGCCGACTGGCAGTTTCACCTGGCCGAAGGCTGTCCGGCCCACTGCCAGTACTGCTACTTGGCGGGCAGCCTGTCGGGTCCGCCCTTAGTGCGGGTGTTTGCCAACCTTCCTGCCATCCTGGAGAATACTATCCAGTTCGAGCGGCCGGGTCAACGTACCTCCTTCGAGGCCAGCTGCTACACCGACCCGCTGGGCATCGAGCACCTCACGGGCAGCCTGGCCGAGTGCATCCGTCACTTTGGTAGCCGCCCCCACGCGCGCCTGCGTTGGGTGACTAAGTACGACCAGGTAGAGTCGCTGCTCGGTCTGCCGCACGGTGGGCACACCCGTTGCCGCATCAGCCTGAACGCTGAGTCGGTGAGCCGCCGCCTGGAGGGAGGCACCGCCTCGGTGCACGCCCGCCTGAAGGCGCTGCGCACGCTGGCCCTGCCCCCGTCACAGGGCGGAGGTGGTTACCCGGTGGGGGTGGTGCTCGCCCCCATCATGCCCATTCCCGACTGGCAAGCGCACTACGGTGCCCTGCTCGACCGGCTAGAAGAAGCACTAGACTTTGACAGCGACCTGACTTTTGAGCTGATCACCCACCGGTTTACGCCGGGATCGAAGGACGTGTTGTTGCAATGGTACCCCAACACTACGCTGGAGATGGACGAGGCGCAGCGTGATGTGAAGCGCAATAAGTTCGGTGGCACCAAGTACGTGCTACCCAAGGATACCATGAAGACGATGCGGAGCTACTTTACTTCTGAAATTGCCCGCCGCTTTCCGCGGGCTGAGGTGCTGTACTGGACGTAGAAAAAGGGCTGCTTGTCGGCGGGTTAACTTCCTACTGTAACTGCAACAGTCCTACCTGGATAAGTCCGATGAGGAAGCCGAGCACTCCGCCCAGTAGCTCGATGAAGCGAAACTCCTTGCTCATGATCGAGTACAAGATTCCTTCCAGCTTGTCGGTAGAGAAGTTGACCACCTTCTCGTAGACGGTTTTCTCGATGTCTACCTGCGCTTCGATGCGGGCGGCGAAGCGCTCGATCAGGGCGGGCAGCATGCGCTCCAGTTCATCCTGAAGCGTCGCCTTGATCTTTACGCGCATCTCGTCGCTCATAAACACGTACAGCATCGGCATACTCTCTACCATGCGGTTCTCCAGAAAGTCTTCTAGCTTCTCGTCGATGATCTGGTGCACCTCGCCCAGGTTCTGCGGATTGGTGAGCGCCCCCCGCAGGTCGTCGAACGAAAAAAGCTCGTCGGCCACAATCTTGCCCAGCTTTTCGGCCAGGCTCTTCTGGCGCTTGGGGAAGATGCCCTGCACGGTGAAGAACAGAATTTTGGTGGGATTGCGCGGGTGAAACAGCATCTTCACGGCGATGTAGTTGGTGATCCACCCGGTGAGGGCGGCAATAATCGGAAGGGTATAAATAATCATTCGGTTGCTTGGCTTTTTTGGGGCAAAGCTACGTAAACTAGTGGCATGTGCAAGGATTAAAGCGAAGGCTGTGGAGATCGTTGAGAAGGAAAAAACGTGTCATTCTGGAAGAAACCGTGCGACGGCCGCCTGCTACACCAGAGGCACAAACGTTTATGCTGGTACAACTGCGGCCGAGCACCTATGCCCCTTGCCGTTCTCCCTCTGCACGCTGTAGCAAGCGGCCGCCGCCCGGGTCCCTACGGGATGACTGAAGGATAAAAGGAAAAAACATGTCATTCAGCAGGAAACCGTGCGACGGCCGCCTGCTACATCAGAGGCGCAGATACTCATGCTGATACAACTGCGGCCGAGCACCTATGCCTCTTATTGCTACACCTCTGCACGTTGCAGCAGGGTCCTTCCCGGCATGGAATGCTGGATGACAGTTAGTTAAGGAGAGGTAATAGGGGAAGGAAGTAATCCAAACAAACAAAATGCACACTAACGGTGTACCTATAGGTAGAAAGCACTATCAACGGTGCGTATCGTCAAAATGAGCGCTGAGGGCAACTTTTCAGCCTCTAAGTAAGCGTTTCCGAAGTGCTGCTCAGCGCTCGAACAAGTGCTGAGCAGCAATAAAAAAACGTAGAGCAGCTTTTCTCGGACTTCTGCGAAGAATTTTGGGCGAAATACAGCAAAAAACCCAGCGGCGAAAACCAGCTGGGCAAGGAGACTTGCAAGCGAACAAGAGAGGGGAAGAACGAAACTATCTAGAAGGCGGGGCAGCAGGAACGTCCCTAATCGGCAAAGAGCAAGCTACCGGAGGGGGGCAACCAGACGGGTGCAAAGAAACACGGATTAATCTACGGTGCATACTGCTGGGTATTACTACGGACGAACGGCCAGCTGCTACCCCAGAATCAGCAACAACGTTGCTAGCTAACGCTGTTTGTTCTACGCAACATCCACCAAACTTACGGACGTAACTTGTTGCGGCGTAAGCACCGTTCTTGTAACAGTTTCTATGGTTTGCTATCGTAAAGGGCGGCATTTTGCTGACTTTTTTGTATATTTTGGCCACTTATCACTTTTTATCCCTCTTCCTTCCCTATGAACCGTACAGCAAACGCACAGAATCGACGAAACTTCATTAAA
>JBASAY010000132.1:0-48408 GCA_049650865.1 Tunicatimonas sp. | reverse complement strand
ACGCAAAGCCTTTACCGGGTCGCCCTGGGCGGCGCGTAGGGCTTGGCCTACCACAAACAGCAGGGCGAACAGCAGCGCTACCGCTCCGGTAAGTGGGAAGATCCACCAGTGTACGTCGGTGCGGATGGGGTAGCGCTCTAAATAAGCATCCAGCGCCCACCACGCCAGCGGAGTGGCAATGATGAAGGCAATAATAACCAGCCGCGAGAAGTCCTTCGACATCAGCGTGATGATGCTGAGCACCGAGGCGCCCAGCACCTTGCGGATGCCGATTTCCTTGGTGCGCTGTTCGGCGGTGTAGGAGGCCAAGCCGAACAGGCCCAGCCCGGTGATGAACAGCGCCAGGGCGGTAAACCCATTGGCCAGCCGCTTGGTAAGATTGATGATTGTGTACTTTTTCTGAAATTCCACGTCGGCAAACTGATACTCGAAGGGGTACGCCGGATTATACTTCTTGAAGAGGTTCTCCACGCCCGCCAGGGTGGTGGGCAAATTGTCCGTCTGCGCGAGGCGCACCGTGATGTTATTGCCCCAATCGGTGTTCAGAAGGACTAGCATAGGATCCACTTTCTCGTAGGGTGACCCCATTAGCACGTTGTCGACGATACCAATGAGCGTGCGCTTACCACCCCAGAGGTCAAGCTGGGTGCCCAGGGGGTCCTTTAGTTGCATAATGTCCATGGCGGCTTGGTTCACCAGAATAGCCGACGAGTCGCTAGCAAATTCTTCGGAGAAGTCGCGTCCTTCTAGGATGCTGATGCCCATTGTTTTGGTATAGTCGTAACCTGCCGCGATGGTGGCAAAGGTCACACGTTGCGACTCCGGCTTGCCGGGCCACCCCATAAAATTGTTAGAATGTACCTCAAAGATTGGACTGTTGGATCGCGTCATCGAGGTGGCCAGTCCCGATTGTAGCAGTTCGTTCTTTAGCACATCGTAGTTCTTTTGGATGTCGTCGCTGTTGTGTATGTAGATCAAATTCTCCTGCTGATAGCCCAACGTCCGTCCCTGCACCAGCATCAACTGCTGGTAGATCACCACGGTTCCTACGATCAGCAAGATGGCAAAGCCAAACTGAAGCACCACCAGCACCTGCCGGGGCGTGCTGGCACTCTTCCCCATTTTGACCTTTCCCTTGAGCACCTTCACCGGCTGAAACGAAGATAGATACAGGGCCGGATAGCTGCCGGCAATCACGCCGGTGAACAAAACCACTCCCAGGCTGGCGAGCCAAAACCACCAGGTGCTATAGTCAATAGCCAACTGCTTGTCGACCAATTGATTGTAGAAGGGGAGCGCCAGTTCGGTGAGCAGCAGAGCAACCAGAAAGGCGATCAGCGAAATGAAGATCGACTCGCCCATGAACTGTAGAATAAGCTCTCGGCGGCTAGACCCTACGCTCTTGCGAATGCCTACCTCGCGGGCGCGCCGCTCGGAGCGGGCGGTGGCCAGGTTCATAAAGTTGATGCAGGCGATTAGCAGAATAAATACGGCGATGATAGAGAACAACTGCACGTACTCGATCATGCCTCCGGTTTCCACCCCATCGTCGAAGCTGGAGTGCAGCCGCCAGCGGGACAATGGGTAAAGAAACAGCGCCCGTTCAAAGTCCATGTCCCCATTCTTATCCACAACATCCCGAATACTGTTTTCCACGTCAGCCTGCTGGGCAGCATCGTCTAATTCAGCGTAAATCTGAAACGAATGGTTGTCCCACTCTCCCGCTTGTTCCTTAATGAAATCACTTTGCTCGTTCAGCTTCCAGGGCAATAAGATGTCGAACTGAAACGATGAGTTGGCCGGGATGTCTTTTAAGACTCCGGTTACCTGAAGCTCATGCTTATCGTTTACCCGCACTATTTTACCCAACGGATCTTCTTGGTCGAACAAAGCCCGGGCGGTAGATTCGGTAATTACAATGGACGAAGGATCATCTAACATTGCACTGGGTTCGCTTCCTTGCACCAGCGGAAACTCAAACATGCTCAGGAACTCTTCGCTTACGAAAAACCCCCGCTTGATAATTGGGTTTTCGCCCACCGCCAGTAGATGATCACTACCCCAATCCGACACCGCTACTTGCTCAATGTGGCTGTTGGCCGTCTTTAGCGCTTCGTAAGTAGGCAACGGCAGGGCTTGCTGCGACCCTAAATCTTCTTCCCACCGGGCCTGCAACCACACCTGATACAGTCGGTTGGCCTTGGGATGAAAGGTATCGAAAGACAGTTCGTCTTGCACCCACAGAAAGATCAGCAGGCTACAAGTGAGGCCGATGGAGAGTCCGGCGATGTTGATAAAGGAGTAGACCTTGTTGCGGAACAGGTTGCGAATCGTGATCAGCGTGTAGTTCTTGAGCATGGAAAAGAACAGTTAGGGGAGAATCTATTTGTGTACCGTCACTCACTACGCAGCGCATCTACCGGATTGGCTAGGGCGGCGCGGACCGACTGCCAACTTACCGTGAGCAGTGCAATCAGCAGAGCCACCAACCCGGCGATAAAAAACACAGCGGGTTGAATTGGCACCCGGTAGGCAAAATCAGCGAGCCACTGCTGCATGGCATAGTAGGCCAGGGGCGAAGCAATGACCAAGGCGATAGCGACCAGGATCGCAAAATCTTTGGTGAGTAATCGCACCAGTTGTAGCACCGACGCTCCCAGCACTTTACGTACTCCGATTTCTTTGGTGCGCTGTTCAGCAACGAAGGTTACGAGTCCGAATAACCCCAAGCAGGCGATGAATACCGCAATACTGGCGAACAGCGTAAAAATCTGCCCCTGCCGTTGTTCGGCTCGATACAACCGATCATAGCTTTCGTCCAGAAATTTGAAGGTGAAGGGGTGTTGGCTCACCACGTCCGACCAGGCTTCTGAAACCAAGTTAATGACGGGAGCGGCAGAACCGGCGGTAGTTTTAATGGCAACCACGCGGTGGTCGTTCCCCATCATCACAGCAAGGGGCGCAATCTCGTTGTGCAGAGAGGCAAAGTGATAATCTTCCACCACCCCAATCACCCTTCGGGAGATCGAGTCAGCGAAAGTGTTGGTGATTTCTTTGCCCAGTGCCTCCTCAGGCGACCAGCCCAGTGTTCGGGCGGCGGTTTCGTTAATGATGACGGATGCCAGCGTATCGGTGCTACGCTGCGGTGAGAAGTTGCGGCCCGCCAGTATTGTGAGGCCCATCGTGGGTACGTAATCGGTGTCGGTAAATACGGTGTTCATCCTCACTTCTTCCTCGCGTTCCTCTACCTTGAAATTATATATATCGTGGAAGCCGCCCGGCTCGCCCGACGCGAGGGATACCTGCGCAATGCGCGCGTTTTGCCCAAGCCGCTCCCTGAAGGCTTCACGCTGTTCGTAGATTTCGTTGTTGTCTATGGTTATCAGCATAACGCGCTCCTTGTCAAAGCCCAGGCGTTTGTCCTGTACGTAGTCCATTTGTTGGTTCACCACCAGCACCGCCACCATCAACGCGATGGAGATGACAAACTGGAAGATCACCAAGCCCTGCCGGAGATATTCGCCTTTTGCTCCGGTGCGGTTGCTTCCCTTGAGGGCTTTTGACGGCACAAAGGCCGATAACAGTAGGGCCGGATAGCTCCCCGCCAGTAATCCCACCACCGCCACAACTCCCAGCAGCAACAACGGAAAGCTTAGATCATCCAGGGGAAGGGATAAGTTGACCTCAGCAAACTGATTAAACAAGGGAAGCAGCCCGGTTACCAGCACGATAGTGAACAGCATGGCAATAAAGGTGGTAAGAAAAGACTCGCCGAAGAACTGGTAGATCAAATCGGCGCGGTTGGCTCCCAGCGTTTTGCGGACGCCCACTTCGGTGGCCCGCCGGGCGGCACGGGCGGTCGCTAGGTTCATAAAGTTGATGCAGGCGATGAGCAAAATAAACACGGCTACCGCCAGAAAAACGTAGGTCATTGATGCGTCACCGTGTTTGGTCCAGGCATCGTACTGGGTATTGCTTGTAAAGTAGACCGCTGTCATGGGTTGCAAAGTGAGTCCGACTTGTATCCCGTACTGCTCGAAATCATCGCCCAGGTACTTGTCCATGAATGCCGGGAAGCGGTCTTCTATCGTTGCTTTCTGCACGTCCTCTCGCAGCAGCACGTAGGTTAGCATATTGTTGCTCCACCACTGAGTAAACCACTCCGCCTGCTCGAACAAGTGCACCGAAGCTAACAGGTCGAACTTGAGATGAGAATTCTCGGGCACGGGAGCCAGCACCCCGGTGACCGTCAGCGGATACGCACTTTCATACTCCAGTTCTTTCCCAACGGGGTCTTGGTCACCAAAGTACTTCCGAGCCACTTCGGCGGTTAGCACCACACCGCCTGGTTCACGCAAGGCGGTGGCCGGATTACCGTGGGTGAGCGGAAAAGAAAACACCTGAAGAAAGTCGCGCCCCACGAAGGAGATATCGTCGCTGGTGAAGGCTTTATCGCCGCGGGTAATCAACCCGCGGCGGGGCATCACGCGTACCGCCGCTTCTATCTCTTCGGGGAAGTCATTGCGCAGGGCTTCGGCGTAGGGGGCCGAGATCGGTCCAATTTCATGGTAACCGTCATCGTCATTGGTCCGCAGCACCTTGAAGATGCGATCCTTCTTCTCGTGAAATTGGTCGTAGCTGCGTTCGTGGCGCACATAGAGCGTGATGAACAAACAGCAGGTGATGCCGATGGCCAGACCAAGCACGTTAATGCCCGCGTACAGCTTATTTTTTAGGGAGTTGCGGTAGGCAGTGAGCAGATAATTCTTGAGCATGGCAAGAAACGGTTAGGCGGACAGAAAACATGGGTCGCTACCGTTAGTGGTCAAGCAGTGTGCCAAAGGGAGAAAGGGGACTCTACACGGCGTATAGCCTACCGTGGATTTTTAGAAGCGTTCGGTATCGGACAGTCAGTGGTCGTTAACGGACAGTGAGTGGGGGTGCACGAACGCGTTGCAAACGCGCCCGAAAGCAACTATAGGCCTTCGGTTTTTAGATAGAGCTCTCGCAAAGTGGTTTCAATATCCAGCGACTGCAAGGTGAGGGTTTTATCTAGTCCCGCTACCCAGGTAATCTGCCATAGGTCCGTGTCGGCGGTGCGGTAGTGAATTTGTGCGGCGGGTTCGTGCTGCTCAATAAGCATGTACTCTCGCAGGCTCGGCAACTTGCTAAAGTACTCAAATTTCTTTCCTCGATCGTACGCCTCGGTGCTGTCAGAAAGCACCTCTACCAACAGCACCGGATTGGTGATGGCTTTGGTATCTTTTTCGGACCGATCTACTAACCCGCACGTAACGGAGGCGTCGGGGTACAAGGAGCGATTGATCGACTTGATACGCACTTTCTGATCACTGGTAAACACGTTACATGGTTTCTTCCGTAGCGCATTTCCTAAAAAAACGTGAAGGTTATGGCAAACAGCGTTGTGGACAGTATCCCCAACATCCGTTGCGGCACCGGCCATGGCAAAAACTTCACCATCATGATACTCATAACGCTGCTGGTTCTCTTCTTCTAACTGCTCGTATTCCTCCAGCGTTAGTTGATGATTAACTGGGGGGGCTCGCATATGCTTGAGATCGTATCACTAGTGCTAACGGTATCATACTCTCCCGGTTTCGCCGAAGAAAAGCTCCTCTAATCGTTGCATTCCAGCTTATCTTTTTTTACTATTACTAGCGATTGCCCCGTTTATTTTAGCAAATAGGCAATCGGCTTAGATAAGTCAATTTATATATTGACAAATTATTAACCACTTAACCTAACGTCACCATGAGCGATGTGCAAACCACCACCCGTAGTGCGGTGGAAAAACCCAAATTCAAAAACCAGTACGACAATTATATTGGCGGCAAATGGACGCCCCCGATCAAAGGACAATACTTCGAGAACGTCTCGCCGGTAGACGGCAACAACTTCACTAAAATTCCCCGCTCTACCGCGGAGGACATTGACGCAGCCATCGATGCGGCCTGGAAGGCTGCCCCGCAGTGGAACAGCTCATCGGCTACCGAGCGCAGCAACATGCTGCTCAAGATTGCCGACGTGATGGAGAAGAACCTGGAAGCCCTGGCCCGCGCCGAAACCTGGGACAACGGCAAGGCCATTCGCGAAACCATGGCGGCCGACCTGCCGCTGGCGGTAGACCACTTCCGCTACTTTGCCGGAGTGATCCGCGCCGAAGAAGGTTCGGTAAGCGAGCTTGACGCCAACACCGTGTGCCTGAACGTGCCCGAACCCCTGGGTGTGGTAGGCCAGATCATTCCTTGGAACTTTCCTATCCTGATGGCTACCTGGAAGCTGGCTCCGGCCCTGGCGGCGGGCAACTGCGTGGTGCTCAAACCCGCTGAGCAAACCCCGGTGGGCATCTTGCTGCTGATGGAGCTTATCGAGGGCATCTTGCCCGACGGCGTGCTCAACGTTGTGAACGGCTTCGGCGCCGAAGCGGGCAAGCCGCTGGCCTCTAGTCCGCGTATCAACAAGGTAGCCTTCACCGGCGAAACCACCACCGGGCAGCTGATTATGCAGTACGCTTCCAAGAACATCACCCCCGTCACGCTGGAGCTCGGCGGCAAGTCGCCCAATGTGTTCTTCGAGAGCGTGATGGACGCCGACGATGAGTTCTTTGATAAGTGCCTGGAGGGCGCGGTGATGTTTGCCCTAAACCAGGGTGAGGTATGCACCTGTCCGTCGCGTCTGTTGGTGCAAGAGAGCATCTACGACAAGTTTATGGAACGCGTGGTGGAGCGCACCGAAGCCATCAAGATGGGGCATCCGCTGGAAAGCGATACCATGATGGGCGCGCAAGCATCGAACGACCAGTACGAGAAAATTCTGAACTACCTGAGCATTGGCAAAGAAGAGGGCTGCAAGGTGCTCACCGGCGGCGAGGCGGCCTACGTGGAAGGACTCGAGGGCGGCTACTACATCCAGCCGACCATCTTAGAGGGTAATAACAAGATGCGCGTGTTCCAGGAAGAAATCTTTGGACCAGTGGTATGCGTTACTAGCTTCAAGGACGAAGCCGAGGCTATCGAGATTGCGAACGATACGCTGTACGGCTTAGGAGCGGGAGTGTGGACGCGCGACATGCACCAGGCCTACCAGATATCTCGTTCTATCAAGGCGGGTCGCGTGTGGGTAAACAACTACCATACTTATCCGGCGCACGCACCTTTCGGTGGCTATAAGAAGTCGGGCATTGGCCGAGAAAACCACAAGATGATGCTGGACCACTATCGGCAGACCAAGAACATGCTGATTTCGTACGACAAAAAGGCGATGGGATTCTTTTAGGGATTAGGGCTTGGGGCTTAGGTCTTGGGTTTTCCCAATCCCTAATCCCCAACACCCAATACCCAATCACACCTATGACAAAACGAGTAACCGTTACCGAAGCGGCGGCCGAAGTGATTGACCAGCTGCGGGCCGAGCACGGCGAACTAATGTTTCACCAGAGCGGAGGCTGCTGCGATGGTTCTTCGCCCATGTGCTTCCCCAAGGGCGAACTGATGCTGAATGAAACCGACGCCTGGCTGGGCGAAATTAACGGCTGCAACTTCTATATGTCGAAGGATCAGTTTGACTACTGGAAGCACACGGCCCTCACGGTAGACGTGACCAAAGGCCGAGGGGCTAGCTTTTCGCTGGAGATTCCGCTGGGCTTGCGGTTTCTGATCAAATCGCGCCTGTTTAGTGAGGAAGAGCAGCAGCAGTTGAGCCCAGTTAGCTGGGGAGAAGCGTCGTAGGACTGATTCAATTTCCTAAAAAATAGAAAAGCATACTTCACGGTATGCTTTTTTTTGATCACTGAATAACGGTTCCCTCAAAGGATTGACCGGCCAAGTAGGCTTCCAGATTCTCAATGTTCTTGCCGTTCAGAATCGCTACCGACAGTTTCAATTCTTGGGCTTTTTGGCTGGCAATGGGATCAAAGGGAGCCGACAGGCCGGGGGTCCATTTGTTACCAACAATCTGACGGAAATCTCCCCAGCTTATTCGCTCGAGGCGCTGGGCATTGGGATTTTCCCGAGGGTCTTCGGCGTACACGTAATCGATATTAGACAGGTTAAGTACCCGTTGCGCCTGGTAGCGTTCTGCCAGTAGCACGGCAATGTAATCGGTGCTCCAACCGGGTTTCCAGCCCGCCCCCACCAGAATGGGTTCCGAAAAGTCGGGCAACGGTCTGTCAAAATCCTTAGCGATCAGTGGATGGGCCTGCTCCTTAAAAATCGTTCGAAGCAAGTGGGCATTTAATCGAGTAGCGTGAATCCCTAACCAGTCGCGTTCTTCGTCGTCTACCCCGCTCACCGCTTCGGCGGCGGCCTGGTAGTTCCGGGCGGTTTTTCCTCCACCAACCGTCAGGATAAAGCGATCTCCCTGTACAATTCGCCGATTAATAAACTCTTTAAAGTGAATCAAATACTGGGTGTCGATTAAGTCAGGAACCACAATTGATCCACCTAAGGAAAGTACATAGAGAGCCATTGGTGGTACGTTTAATTTAAAACTGAAATCAATGGCTTCTAACTGAATAGACCAACTGTTGTTCAGAATAAGCAACAAGACTCTTCTTCTTCTTAATTGTCAACGTTCTGCTCAAAGATCAGCTCCATCGTGTCTAGCTCCAAGGCACACAGGTGGTTCATTCCGGGGCGTTGGTATACGCAGCCATTGTCGATGCCAATGAGCGGGTGTTTGACGTACTCCTTCGTCTGCTTCTGAACCTTTCGCCGGGGGTAGGGGGTGTGTCCGTGTACTACAAGGCGGTCGCCCAACCAGTCGCGGTTTATCCGCCGATCGTTGTTGCGAATCCACAGCATCGCTTCGTAGTCGGCTAGCGGATTGGCCGCCCGGAGGTTAAGGCCCGCGTGCACCAAAATCATATCCTTATACTCACGGTAATACTCCATCGACTCTAGTAGGTCAATATACTTAGCAGGGATGCCCTGCTCCGTCGTCACGCCAAAGCTTCGGAGTGTGGCTTTGCCTCCGAAGCGGCTCTTCCAGTTATAGGCCTCTTCGGTGTCGGGTTCGTCTAGTGCGTGCAGCAGCACCCAGTCATGGTTGCCCAATAGACACTCTACCTGATAGCCGGCCTCCCGCAGTTCAAAAATCAGGTCGAGCACCTGCTTGCTGCGCGGCCCGCGGTCGATGTAATCCCCCAGTAAGAAAAGCGTATCCTCTTGCGAGAAGTTAATACGCTGCAGCAGGGCGGCAAAAGTATTGGCGCAGCCGTGTATATCAGTAATTGCCCAGGTACTCATCTTAACAACGCATTATAGGAGCCAACCGTAGGCCGGTATCCGTTAGAAAAAAGGTGGTTCTTGAACTACCCGTTTAAAGCGTTTTTGTTGCGCTAAGGTTCACTAAGTGCAACCATCTGACCAGTGTGGTAAAGGCCGCCTAACCGAGGCGTAGTGCCAGCGTATGGGGCCAAGGAGCTTGGGTAGCATCAACATTTTCCGCTGTGGCAATGCAATCTATCCCGAAGGTTCGCTTACTTTGCCCCAAACCCTTGGCACGAATACGTATGAAAGAGCCCCGTAAAAAGAAGAAAATCATCAAGAAGAAGGCAACGCGCGTTCCTTATCATAAAAAGCCGGAGAACCTCACGCCGCGCGACTGGCAAACGGCCCTGCGCAAGCAGTTCGCGGCCGACAATGTATTCGAGATTGAGAACCGGGGCGAGCATCCGGTTTACTCCGATTTCACGGTTTACAACCCTACCTCCCAAAGCACCTACAAGGTAGCCATTCGTAGCAGTCCGAAGGAGATGGATGAGGGTGAAAACAATAATTTCTGTGCTTGCTACGACTTCAAAACCAACCAACTGGGCACTTGCAAACATTTGGAGGCCACGCTGCGCAAGCTGTGGCGCAACACCCGCCTGCGCAAGCACTGGAAAGAAAAGCCCCTTCGCCCCTACACCTCGGTGTACCTGAACTACATCGGCGAGCGCCGGGTGATGATCCGGGTGGGCAGCAAGCGGCCGGATGAAAAGCAGGAGCTGGGGGCAGACACCCACGAAGAAAAGATGCAGCGGCTAGCCGACCGCTACTTTGACGAAAACAGGCAGCTAAAAACAGCTTCCTTCGCCAGCTTCGACAAATTTCTGAGTAAGGTCCGCTCTCTTGATGCTGACTTTCGTTGCTACGACGACGCGCTGGAGTTTATCCTGGAACAGCGCGCAAATACCCAGCGGGAGCAACTGCTTAAAGAGCGCATCAAAAACACAAAAGACTCCTACTTCGAGACCTTACTCAAGACCGACCTTTTTCCCTACCAGCGCGAGGGGGTTTACTTTGCCGTACGGGCCGGGCGCAGCCTGATTGCTGATGAGATGGGACTGGGCAAAACCATTCAGGCGCTGGCCGTGGCCGAGATGCTCAAGAAAGAGTTCCGTATCAGCCGGGTGCTTATCGTGTGCCCTACTTCCCTTAAGTACCAGTGGAAGTCGGAAATTGAAAAGTTCACCGACAGCACCGCCCATGTGGTAGAAGGTGGCCCGCTGGCGCGTCCGGCCCAGTATCTCGATGCCGAGCACTTCTATAAAATAGTGAGCTACCACACGGTGGGCAACGACCTGGAGGCTATTAACGACAGCGAACCCGACCTGGTGATTCTGGACGAAGCGCAGCGCATCAAGAACTGGCAAACCAAAACCTCGCAAAGCGTTAAAAAGGTGCAGTCTGACTACGCTCTGGTGCTCACCGGCACCCCGTTGGAGAACAAGTTGGAAGAGCTCTACTCCATCATTCAGTTTATCAACCCCTTCCTGTTGGGTTCGCTGTTTAGTTTTTTGCAACGCTACCAGATTACCGACGACGCGGGCAAGGTGACGGGCTACCAGCACCTGAACGAGATCGGCAAAATCTTGCAAGACGTAATGCTGCGGCGCACTAAAAAGAAGGTGATGAAGCAGCTACCAACGCGGCAAGACAAAAACCTGTTTGTGCCCATGACCGAACAGCAGCGCACCGTGCACGACGAGTACCGGGAGATGGTGGCCAAACTGGTGCTTAAGTGGCGGCGGCTCGGCTTTTTGCCCGAAAAAGATAGAAAGGGCCTCATGATCGGCCTCAACATGATGCGGATGGCCTGCAACAGCACTTATGTGATCGACCAGAAGACCCGCCATGATACTAAAATCGACGAACTGTTTAGCATTTTGGACACCATTGTGGAAGCCGAAGGCGAAAAGGTGGTGGTGTTTAGCCAGTGGGAGCGTATGACGCGCTTGGTGGCCCAGGGCCTGGAGGAGCGGGGCGTGGGGTTTCAGTACCTGCACGGCGGGGTGCCCAGCGCCCAGCGTAAGGAACTGTTTACCAACTTCAACGAAGACCCTGACTGCCGGGTGTTTCTCTCGACCGACGCGGGCGGCGTGGGGCTCAACCTGCAAGCGGCCTCGTGGATGGTGAACCTCGATATTCCGTGGAACCCGGCGGTGCTGGAGCAGCGCATCGCCCGCATCTACCGCCTGGGCCAGCGCAAGCGGGTATCGATCATCAATCTGGTGTCTACCGGCACCATCGAGCACCGCATGCTCGACGTGCTGAGCTTCAAATCGGGCCTGGCCGAAGGGGTGCTCGACCAGGGCGAGGACGCTATCTTCATGAATGAAGACCGCTTCAAGAAATTCATGGACTCAGTAGAAAATGTGGTGCCAGGCACCGATGCCGGTGCTGACACCGTTACCGAAATGGCTACGGTTTCGGAAGAAGACGTGCACGACCAGCAGGAGATGTTTAGCCCGAGCACCGTGCCGGAAGCGCTATCGACCAACGGAAAAGAGACGGAAGCGGAACCAGCCGAAGAACCAGCCTTGCCTGCCATGGCCGTGGCGATGGAAAGTCAGGCCGACGGGCAGGAGCTGATGGCCAACGGGCTGAAGTTCTTTAGTCAACTGGCCGAGACGCTTAGCGACAAAGAAGCTACCGCTAAACTGGTGCGTTCTATCACGGAGCGCGACGAAGCCACCGGGCAAACCTACTTGAAGGTGCCCGTAGACAACGAGAAGACCGTAGAGAGCGCCATTACCATGTTGGGCACGTTGTTCAAAGCGTTGCAGTGATTAAACTGGCTTAACCTGCTACTTACGAAGGGGAACGGTGCGGAGATTCTTCGACTTTTTCGCAGCGGCGACCAGTTTCGCTCTGACGAACTTACTATAGACTACATAGACGAAGAGCAATTCACAGTAACTATTCCCCGCCCCCCCGGAAGAGCACCCGAGCTGATTATTTCAACCATTTCAGGTCGAACTGAAAGCCCGGTAACACGGCCTCGCCGGAGAGCAACCGGTCGTAGCCGGAAAGTACTTCTGATTCGGTTTGCCCAGCCCGGTAAACAAACGCTTTTTCCTCCTTGGGATAGAATAGCCACCCTAAGCGGCAACCGTTGTCCATCCACTCAAGCATTTTCTCCTGGGTAGCTCTCAAGGTGTCGGAAGGAGAGATCAGTTCGGCTACAAAATCGGGACACAGGGGCGGAAACTTTTCTTGTTGCTCATATGATAACGCCTCCCAGCGCGATTTCTCTACCCAGGCAACATCCGGCGAGCGCATGGCTCCATTGGGCAGGATGAAACCCGTAGAAGAATTGAACACTTCGCCGGGTTCGTGTTCTTCGTTCCAATGGTCTAACTTGGCAGTCAGTTTGCCGTTTTTCTTGCCGGTAAGTCCTCCGGTTGGTGACATAATGATAATTTCTCCGTGAACGTCTCTTTCAAATCTCAGATCGCGGTTCTCCTGGCAGAATTCAAAGAACTCATCGTTGGTGAACCGAAGGCGTTCGGGCAGTTTGATAGCATACTTGTCCATAAGATGAAAGTTACTGATTTTCCAGCAAAAAAGCTCTCAACGTCTCGTAATGATTATCCAACGGAATAGCGTGCTTTTTCTGAGAAACCAAGGCTTGCAACGCGGGCGGCAACGGATACTCTCGCTTGATGGCGGCTTCCACCGTGTCTAAAAACTTAGCCGGGTGGGCGGTGGCCAGCACCACGCCGTACGCATCCGAATCGGTTTCCCGAAGGTGGTCGCGCAATCCCAAGTAACCTACTGCCGTGTGAGGGCACATCACGTAGCCGTCGTGTTGCTCATAAACCGCGCGGATGGCTTGCTGTGTCTGCGCGTCGGTGTAGAACTTGCCGATGATATTCTTCTTGATCGCACCCCACCGCACGGTGGCATCGGCGTCGTCGGCTTGGTAGAAGGCCAGCAAGCGTGCGAAGTTGCTGGGGTTGCCCACGTCCATCGCATTCGATAGCGTGCGCACCGAGGGGCGCGGCGTAAACTCTCCCGAAGTTAGGTACTGCGGCACAATGTCGTTCGCGTTGGTGGCGGCGACGAAGCGATGCACGGGCAGGCCCATCCGCTGGGCGATGAGTCCGCCGCAGAGGTTGCCAAAATTGCCACTAGGCACCGAAAAAACCAGTTCGCGGTTGGGGTCAAAGCGGGCTTGCTGCTTTAGCTGGGCATAGGCCCAAAAGTAGTAAAAAGACTGCGGCACTAGTCGGCTAATGTTGATGGAGTTAGCCGAGGCCAAGTTCAACCGCCGGTTGATGTCGGTATCCAGAAAGGCCTGCTTCACCAGACGCTGGCAATCGTCGAAGGTGCCGTCCACCTCAAGGGCGGTCACGTTGTGGCCTACGGTGGTGAGTTGCTTTTCTTGCAGGATGCTCACCTGGCCCTTCGGGTAGAGCAACGTGACTCGGATGCCGGGCACGCCCAGAAAGCCCTGCGCCACCGCACCGCCCGTATCGCCCGAGGTAGCCACCAGGATGTTAACGTCCTGCTGCTGCGGACTTTTCTGTAGAAACCACGACATCACCCGCGCCATAAAGCGCGCCCCAAAATCTTTGAACGCCAGCGTGGGGCCATGAAACAGCTCCAGCACCTGCACCTGATCGTCGAGCAGCACCAGCGGAGCGTCGAAGTCGATGGCATCGTCAATCAGGCGGCGCAGCTCTTCGGGGGGAATTTCGTCGCTCAGCAATGCTTCGGCTACCTTAAAGGCAATGTCGGAAAACGTACGTGCCTCAATGGTGGCGAAAAACGCGGCGGGCAGACGGGGCAACGATTCGGGCATAAACAGACCGTTATCGTCGGGTAGGCTCTTAAATACTGCTTCCTGAAAGGTGAACGGCTGGGTTTGGTGGGTATCGTAGGTGCTGTAGAGTTGCATGGAAGTAGATGATTGAATGGATTGGGGACTAATAGACCATAGATTAATCGAAGTGGACGCTGCTTTCCTGCTGCCTAGCTAGTTGATACACCTGCTTGATCTGAGAAGCTAAAATCCTTTCTTCGGATAGCTCGGGCAAGTGTTCTATCGCAAAATAGCGGGCATCCAGGATATCAAAACCGGGGTTTAGGCTTTCGGTCAGTGCTTCGCAAAGAAAGACCAGTTTATACACGTACAAGGGCTGCGGAGGATGCGGATGGCACCGCTTGTCGTAGACGGCCAGCAACCGGCTGACCGTTGCCTCCAAACCGGTTTCTTCTTTAATTTCCTTTTGGATGACTTCGGACGGACTGAAACCCACCTCAGCCCAACCACCCGGCAGCGACCACTTTCCGTCGAGCGACTCTTTTACGAGCAGCACTTCGCGGGCTTCGTTCAGGATCAACCCCCGAATGTCTACCTTGGGCGTTGGGTAGTCTTTCACCGGCATAAAGAAATCCCGAAGCACCGGCAGCGATTGTCCGGAAGTGGCACTTAGTAGGTTCAGGCTGATAGCCGCTAGTTCTTCGTAACGTTCTCTGTCATATTCGTTATCGGCGTACAGTAGGCCCGTGTCGGCCAGAGCTTTTACGCGTTTGATAAGGTCTAATGAATTCGTCTCGCCCATCTTGTTGTTGTTTTCATCCTTAAGTCGCTCAACTAATCTACCACCCGCGGGCCCTGCCGGTTCACTGACGACACGTACACTTCGCTGTCGATGTTGAGTGCTCCAAAGGCGTTCTGCATCTTGCGGCCCACCTCCTCGGCGGTCTCTCGGTTCTTACTCAGGGCAAACACCGAAGGGCCCGAGCCGGAGATGCCGCACCCCAGTGCCCCGGCTTCCCGAGCGTTGGCCTTCACACTGTCGAAGCCTGGGATCAGCAGCGAGCGAATGGGCTCGATGATCACGTCCTGCATGGAGCGGCCGATCAAATCCAGATCGCATTGCCACAAACCGGCGATCAAGCCCGCGGTGTTGCCCCACTGCACGGTGGCGTCTTTCAGGGAGATTTGCTTGCGCAGGATGCTGCGGGCATCGCGGGTTTGTACTTCCACGTGGGGATGAATTACCGTAACCCGCAGGGCTTCGGGGGTGGGCACGCGGATCACGTCGAGCGGATCGTAGCTGCGGATGAGCACGAAGCCTCCCAGCAGGGCCGGAGCCACGTTGTCGGCGTGGGCCGAGCCGCAGGCTAGCCGTTCCCCTTCCATCGCGAAGGGAAGCAGGTCATGCTGATCGGCGAGCGCCTTTTCCGGTTCGTAGCGCTTGAGCAGTTCGTTGGCCGCAAACAGCCCCGCCACCGCACTGGCGGCACTCGAGCCCAGTCCGCTGCCCAGCGGCATTTGCTTGTACAGGGTGATGGCCACGCCGTGGCGCGACTGCACCTGCGCGAGCAGTTGCTTCACCACCACGCCCACCGTGTTCTTGTCCGGATCGAGCGGCAGTTTGCCCTCGTCGCCCACAATCTTTTCGATCACCACCCGGCCCGGTTGATCCGTGAGCCGCATCACTACCTCGTCGCCCGGATGATCAATAGCGAAGCCCATAATGTCGAAGCCACAGGCCACGTTGGCCACGGTGGCCGGAGCGAACACCCGAATGCTATGATTTTGGTTCATTGGTTAGGCAAAGGCCAAAGATAGCGGTTTTGCCGAAATTCTACCGACTGCTAAGCGCCCGCTGGCCTTGCAAAAGAAACGCGGTGATGTCGGCTACGTCTTGCTCACTGAGTTGCAGGTGCTGGGGGGAGGGCATGATGCTGAGGTCAAGTCGTTTTTTATGCTCCACCTGCGCTTCATCGATCATATAACGCCGCCCGTAGGTGTCCAGCATCGTCACTACCGCCCCGTCGGAGAGCAGCAGTCCGTACACCGCTCCTCCGTTGTTGAGCATCACCAGATAAGGCTCGTAGCCGAAGGCCACGCCCGCTTCCGGGTGCAGTAGGCCTTCGAGCATGCCCAGCTTGTCGTACTTGGTGCTGATGTTGGTGAGCATCGGACCCACCTCGCTGCCCGCCGCGCCCATTTTGTGGCAGGTGAGGCAGTTGCTATAGAACAAACCTCTGCCGCGGTTCGCATCCGCCGAAAGGTTCGCTACGGTTTCAATTTGGTACGATGCCGTGTCGGTCGGTACAAAATAGTGCGCGGCCAGTGCCCGGAGGTTGCGATCGTCTTCCTGCATCATCGGTTCGCTAAGTTGTTGAACCAGCGAGCGAGGCAGTATCCCTTCGGCGGCCAAGTAGATTAAGTGCAGTTTTCCGGCTTTTTGCTTCGCCAATTCCTGAGCCACTTGCGTACGTTTTTCCAGGCTAAGCGTGGTGTCGGCAACCTGCTGCCGGGCGGCCAGTAGGTCGGGATGCGCCTTGGGCGAAAAATCATCGGGCGACTCCCAGTCTTTCAGATAGGCGCGCCACGCGTTGGTTTTGCGAAACTGCAACCAGTACTGCGCCAGGCTGGCCACTTTACTGGGTCCGGCTTCGGCCAACTGCCGGGCGGCCGCGGCCGCCGCGGTGGTAGAAACAAACGCCAGTGCCGTCAGGGCCTTTTTCCGATCGGTCTCGGTGAGTTGCTCTGAGTCGGCTCGGGTTGCCAGGGCGTTCACCGCGGCGGCGGGGTGCAGCGCTTCTACCAACGAAGCCAGCGCGGGCGACCACTGCTCTGGAGCGGGGGCGTTAACGTGGTTGAGCAGGGTTGCGTAGAAATCTTCTTCTTTGCCCTGCAGTCCAATTCCCAGCGCGGTGAGATAGGCTTGATCTTCACCGTCATATTGATCAATAAGGGCTAGAAAGGTGGCGCTGCTTTCGGATAGCGGAATATCGCGCAGCGCAATGGCTACCTCCCGCCGCACGGCAGGCGACGTATCTGCAGCGAGCCGTTGGGCATAAACCATCAATTGCTCAGGCTGCTCCTGTCGCAGGGCACGGAACGCGGTGATCCTGATCTGAGGATCATTGTCATCGAGTAGGTTTTCTACGGCCTCAGTGCCCGTCGCGCCGAGCTGGGCCAGTAACCACACCGCCCGGGCCCGGTGGTAGGGATTGTCAGAATCCAGCACTTCTTTTACGGCCGGAAGGGCAGATGCGCCTTGGGCTTTCAGTCGGGAAAATCCTAGCTGACGCACGTTGATGGCCGGGTTAAGCAGGGCGTTTACCTGCCCTTCGGGGCTGCCTAGGTCAATTTCAGGAGTGGTTAACGCCTGGTCTTTCGGGGCGATGCGATAAATGCGTCCGTAGCCTTTCTTATCGTACATCTGGTGCCCACCCACGATGGGGTCGAACCAGTCGGCCACGTAGATGGCCCCGTCGGTGCCGATGGCTACGTCGCTGGGGCGAAACCACTTTCGCTTATTTTCCTCTACGTCGTTCCAGCGGTAATCGGGATTGTCAGTATCCACCGAAGCCACGAAAGCGGTGCGTTCTGACAAATCGTATCCGGCGCCCTTGGGTTTGGGGTGGTAGCCAAAAATAATGTTTCGTCCGGCGTCGGCGCTCAGTAGCAGGCCGCGATGCTGCTTTCCTAGGGCGTCGCTTTCGTTCACCACCACCCCGGTGGGCGAGCCCGAGCCGTAGATATCTCCGGCAGGCATTACCCCCGGGTCTTCCTGGTGCCAATGGGCGACCTCAATGCTCTGCCCCGGCCGCCGGTCGGCCTGCCAGGTGCGCTCGCCGGTGGCGTTGAAGTAACCGGCGTTGCCGCCTTCCATCACCCAGGTGGTGCGACAGGTAGCCACCTGGTCGTCGTTGTCGTTTTGCCATAGGTCGCCGTAGGAGTCGACAAACACCTCGTAGGAGTTGCGGAAGTTGTGAGCGAGCACCTCCAGCCCGGTGCCGTCGGGGTTCACCCGTAGGGCCAGGCCGCCCGTCCACACGCGGCCGTCGTCGCTGCGGCGGTTGGGAGAATTAGTATTATTGTAGGGCGTGCCGCCGTTGTAGATGCTGCCGCTGCGCAGTGTCCATCCAGACTGATCGGTGACCACGTGCGGACCCGCGTTGCCGGTATTGAAGTACCAGCGCCCGTCGGGACCCGCCACCACCGAGTGCAGACCGTGATCGTGATCGAGCCCTCCGAAGCCAGTAAGTAGCACTTCTTTGCGGTCGGGCACGTCGTCGTTGTTTTCGTCGGTGTAGATGATGATGGAGGGTGCGCAGGAGACGATCACCTGGTTGCCGATGACGGCAATGCCCAGCGGCGAACGTAAGTCCTCGTCCTGAACGAATACTTTAGAGGAGTCAGCCACGCCGTCGCCGTTGGTATCTTCCAGAATCATCACCCGGTCGCCCTGGGGGTGCTCCCGGTGGTCCTCGTGGTTGTTGAAGTCGCGGTAGTTTACCGCTTCGGTGACCCACAGCCGTCCGCGGGCGTCTACGTCGATGTTGGTGGGATTAAAAAACTGCGGCGACTCGGCCCAGACGGTCGCTTCCAGATCGTCGGGCAGGTAGAGCACCGGCTCTGAAGTGGGGCCTTCGGGGGGCGCCTCGTTCTGCGGCGAGCAACTCAGGGCGACGAGAAGCAGAGCGGGTAAACAGTATTGGAGTCTCATAGAATTCGATTGGGCGTGCTGTCAAGACCTTTGCCCCGCTGGTTAGCCGGAGACTTGTCTAATACCTCGCAACCAGCCAGAGGCTTATGTGGTCGTTTGATTGCAGCAGCGTATCAAGGTACTAGCTTTTGTTCATTACGCTTCTAATGTAGCGGTTGTTGGCCACGTAAGTATCCAGCAGATTCATACCCTTGGGCCGCGCTCCTTCAATGATCACCCAGCCCGAATAGTTCATGTCGTTCAAAATCTGACTAACCCGCGTGAAGTCAACTTCTCCCTTGCCCAGCAGGTGGTCGTTTTCTTTCATGTGCACCTCGCAAATGTACTCAGTGCCCAGGCGGGCCATCTCTTCGTAGATATCGTAACCCATCTTGTGCGAATTGGCTACGTCGTAGTACACCCGCACATTGGGCGAGCCCACAGCCTCAATGATCGCCAGGTGCTCATCAGCGCTCAGCCACGACTCGATGCCCAGCGTCACTCCGGACTTTTCGGCGTGGGGCGCCACCTTGCGCAAGCGGCGGATTACCTCCTGCTGTCCGGCTTCGTCACCCTTCAGGTCGCCTTCGCTGAAGAAGGCCAGCAGAACAATGGGGCAGCCCATCGCCTGGGCCACATCGATGCTATCGCGCACCCAAGTTTCGGTTTGGGGCGCCGATTTGTAGGGCACTTGGTTGAGTTCGCCGATGGCCAGGCTGGAGATGCGTACGTTGTGCTTTTGGGCCGCTTCCTGGTAGATGCTTTGCACTGCTGGCTGCCGCAGGTGCATATCGTTAGCCGACGTTCCCAAACTGACCTGCACCCCGTCTAGGCCGATCTTCTTCGCAAAAGCGAGCGCGTCCACCTCGCCCAGTTGGTTGATAGACCAGTCGCAAACGCCGATGGGGTAGGGGGCTTTGCGATGGTTAAGCGCGACGACCCATCCGGGGCTGACGGTGGCTAATCCGAGGAGGGCGGCGGAGCTTTTCAGGGCCTGGCGGCGGGAGGGATAGTGCTTGTTCTGCATACTGTAGATTTTTGTCTAATGTACCAAATTTTACGCAGTGCTGAGATTTAGGCTACCTGTTAGACAAAAGAGTGATGGCCACAGTTGGCCTAAGTTAGCATCCCCAGTTTTTGCAGCGCTTCGCGTAGATTGGTTTTTGGAGTCAGGTGAATACCATGGATGCTCAGCGCTTCAGCACCCGCCACATTTTCTTGCACGTCATCAATAAAGGCTGCCTGTTCGGGCACGATGGGTTGGCGGTCGAGTAGGGTCTGATAAATCCTGGGGTCGGGCTTCACCATTTTGAGCGAACCAGACACCACCGTGTCTTCAAAGTAGCTGAGAAAAGGAAAGCGCTGCTGGGCCACCGGAAAGGTTTCGGCCGACCAGTTGGTGATGGCGTACAGACGAACGTTTTTTTGCTGGTGAAGGTCCTCCAGCACCGCCACGTTTTCCTCGATAGCCCCTCCCAGCATCTCGTCCCAGCGCTCGTGGTAGGCCCGAATGTTGGCTTCGTGCTCCGGGAACCGCTCGATGCGCTCTTGCACCGCTTCGGCAAACGGGCGCCCCCGGTCCTGCTCCCGGTTCCAGTCGGAGTGACACACTTCAGTGAGGAAGTGCTGCATCTGTGCTTCGTCGGCAAAGATTTTGCGGTACAGATACGCGGGATTCCAATCGATGAGCACACCGCCCAGATCGAAGATAACGGTGTTGTAGGTTAGGTTCATAGGTGCTTGTTTGAAGGGCTGACTGCCGTAGAGTAATTTCTATGGGGTAAAAAAAAAAGAGAACCTTTCGGTTCTCTCTATCAGTAAAGTATCGCTATGCCTTATCCTTTGCGCTCTTCGCCGCGGGGGCATTCGTCTTTCTTAGGCTGCTGGCAGGGCTCTACGGCATTGGCGTTGCAAATGGGGCAGTGCGCTACATCAGCTGACTGGGTGGTTTCTTGATTTTTCATGACTATAAGGGTTAAATGATCAACTCGTTTACAGTCTTATAAACTGACCCGCCCAAGCAATGGTTGCAAACCAAACTAATTTGAAGCTGGTCTAAATAGCTGTTATTCAGTTGTTTAGAATGAATTTAAACAAGTGCTAGGCTAGTACCTGCTCTTCAGGGCAGTAGTAGGTGCTTCGCCCGCCAACCACTATGCGCTCAATATTTTTCTGCTGCAGCGGGTGCCCGTCTCGCTCCAGCCAGCGGTAGGTTACCAAAAAATCTCGCGGAAAGTCTTCGTACCGCGCCTCGTGCCGAATTGCCGTTGCCAACACATGCTGTATCTTCTCGTAGATAGTCGTGACGTCTTTTTCACTCAGCATATTAGCCGGAGTCATCGGGTGCACCTTGGCTTGGTACAGCACCTCATCCACGATCCAGTTACCCAAGCCAGCCACCAAGCTTTGGTTTAGCAACAGAGGTTTGATAAGGCCCTTTCGTCCGGCCAGCCGCTGGCTAAATTCTTCCTGGCTGATGCGCTGCGCATCCTCGCCCAGTTTCTTCTTCCTCCGAAAGGCTTCCAGATCGTCAACCACTCCCACCCGCCCCAAGATGCGCGGGCAGCAGAATGCTACGAAGAAGCCATCGTCTAATCCCCACACCACCTTGGCGAAGCGGGGGGTATCTTCCGAGTCGCGGTAGTAGCGTAGCGAGCCGGTCATGCCAAAGTGTAGGGTAAGCCAGGCATCCCCACTGAGGGCCACAAAAAGCTGCTTGCCAATGCGCTGGGTGCGTTCAAAGGTCTGCCCCACCAGCCGCTCGGTGAGCAACTCGGGCGACAAGAGTACCACCCGCGGCTCGAGTACTGCCACTGAGGTTACCCGACGGTGCAGCGCAGTTTGCTCGAAGAATTTCTGATACGTAGCAACTTCAGGAAGTTCGGGCATTAGCGCAAACGATTAGGGAGACTTGGATAAAGGAAATCCCAAAACAAATTAGTTTTCGACGTTGTCGGCGGGGTAGCGGTTGTTGGCACGGTCTACGTCGGCCAGTCGCATAGACGGATCAATCACGATACGCTTGATATCTTCCGGCGACCGGGGAATTGCCATGCGGTAGGTCGGGTTCGTCCAGGGCCAGTCGGCCAGCGCCGTCCGCGATAGATCAACTTCGTTTTCCTTCTCGCCCCGCATCATGCGCAGGGGGATATAAAACAGTTCCTGGTGGCCGTCCTGGTAGGTCACCCGCACGTCGAGGGGCATCGGCATGGGGCCAATCCGCTTAAGGGTTACGGTGGTCTGCTGGGCACTGTCCGCTACCGACGCAATGCCGTAGTCTACCGAACGGGTGCTGTTCACAAAGTATTCTAGGTACCAATCCAGCACCAAGCCCGACTCTCGTTCCATCACCCGCAAAAAGTCGTGCGCGTCGGGATGTTTAAACTTCCAAGTGTTGTAGTAGCGGCGCATTCCTCGCTCAAACGCTTGTTGCCCCACGATGTAGCTCAACTGGTTGAGGAACACCGCTCCCTTCGAGTAAGAAGCCGACCCGTAGGCCCGGTTGGTGGCGTAGTGGTCGGCGTGGGTAGTCATCGGCTCTTCTAATCCTGAGGCTGCCAGCGCAAAGTAGCTATCGTAAGTATCGGCCTGGGGATTGGCCGACTGGTCTGAAAGCGCGGAGTCCGGGTTAAATAAAAAATTCATGGTTCGGTTGGTGGCGTAGGTCGTAAAGCCCTCGTCCATCCAGGGGTAGCGACTCTCGTTGGTTCCCAGCACCCCCTGGTACCAACTGTGGATCAGCTCGTGCACCGTAACTCCCACCAGGCTAGGGAACGGTCGGTGCCCGGTGATGAGCGTCGCCATGGGATACTCCATGCCCCCGTCGCCGCCCTGGATCACCGAGTAGCTGGGGTAAGGGTATTCTCCGAAGTGCTTGCTCATGTACTGAAAGGCCTTTACCGTCAGCTCGGGCAACCGCTCCCACTGCTGCACCAGGGTATCTGGCTGGTAGAAGAAGTGCAGCAGCGGCCCGTCGAGCACCTGGGCGGTGGTGTGCACGTAGTCGGGGTCGGCCGCCCATACAAAATCATGCACGCTATCGGCCCGGAAGTGATAGGTAAGCGACGCACCTTTCTTTCGTTTGGCCGGTCGCGGTTGGTCGGCGTAGCCGTGGCCTACCTCCTGAGGATTCTGTAGCACCCCGGTAGCCGCTACCACGTAGTTGGCCGGAATGGCAATTTTCACATCGTATGAACCCCACACGCCGTAGAACTCCCGGCCAATGTAGGGATTGGGGTGCCAGCCGTCCTCGTCGTACTCGGCCAGTTTCGGATACCACTGGGCCATCGAGTAGCGGATGCCTTCGGCGTTGTCGCGCCCCGAGCGGCGGATTTGTTCGGGCACCTGCGCCTTAAACTCCATGGCGAGCGTGGTAGACTGCCCGGGCAGTACGGGTTTGGCCAGCGGAACGACCAGAATCGTTTCTTCGGTGGTAGGTTGCAGCGGAGCACTGTCTTGGGTGAGCGAAATCACCCGTTGGTAACCGATTTCGTTTTCCTGAAGGCCCACGATGCGGTCGCCTACCCGGCGGTCGGGGTCAGAAATAGTGCGCGAGCGCGCGTCCATCATGCTGCCGGGCTGAAAAGCATTGAAGTAAAGGTGGTAGAACACCCGCGTGAGCGTGTCGGGCGAGTTGTTCTGGTACGTCAGAACCTGCTTTCCGGTAAACCGGTCGGCGTCCACGTCCATAGCTACCTCCATCTGGTAGTCTACCGCTTGTTGCCAGTAGCCAGACTGGGCCGACGCGTTCTGCATAAAGACGCCGAACAGCAATACTAAAAACGAACCGCTTGTGGTGAAGGAACGGTTGAAAAGAGGGTTTTTCATATCAATAATTTATCGCTAGTTTTGACAACCGGGGGAGTCCAGAAAAGGTTTTATTCTTGATGGGGTCTGTGCCGTTTCGCTAAACCACAAGATTATGTCGCTTCGCCAGCAATTAAAGGCTGCTACCCAGCCCTACCACGACCAGACCGAGCGCGTGGCGGGTCCTAACGATGGGTTCACGCTCACCGATTACCGTACGTTTCTGCTTACCGGCTGGCTGTTTCACAGTAGCCTGGAAAGTAGCTTAACGAACTCTTTGCCTCAATCGCTTAAAGAAGACTTGCGTTGGCCAGATCGGCTCAAAACCGAACGCATCGCGCAAGACCTGCACGAGCTAGGGGTTAATCCGGCGGGTGATTTACTGCCGCTTCCGTTCACGATTGAAGCAGTGCCGCAGGCCCTGGGGGCACTCTACGTGGCCGAAGGCTCTACGCTGGGCGGCGTAATGATGAAAAAGACGTGGGCTGCTGACGCTGCTATCGGTCCGTACACTTCTTTTCGCTTTCTGGGTTGCTACGGTACCCAAACCGGCGCCTACTGGAAGTCGTTTGTTAGCGTACTAGAATCTACCGTAACGGACCCCGACGGTGAAGTGGCGGCCATTGCTACGGCCCGCGCCGCTTTTGAGTTTTACCAAGCCTGCCACCGTCACGCAAGCTCCGGTAGCCACGCTTTGCTAACGTAACAATCTGCATGAAAGCATCCGAACTACCCGATGCCCCCCTGACCGTCGAAAATTGCGCGGACGAGCCGATCCACATTCCGGGCGCTACGCAGGCGCACGGGCTGCTACTGGTACTAGAAGAGCAAACGCTCCGGGTAACGCGGGTGAGTGATAACATTCGGGCACTCCTCAAAATGGACCCACAGCAGGTGCTGGGCCAGCCGCTGAGTCGGTTGGTCGGAGCCGAACAACACGCTTACGTGGCCGAAGAAGCCGAACAAAGCGATTTTTCGCCTAAAAATCCTTTTCTAAAAAATATCAATCCGCTTAAGCTGTCCGTAGCGGTGGCCGACGAAGCGCTAACCTTTGATGGCATTCTGCACCGCAGTAACCACGGACTAATTCTGGAACTGGAGCCGTTAGAAAGTAGTAAAGGATTGACCTTTCGACACTTCTACGATCTCTCGCGCAAGTCGCTGCTGGCGTTACAGAATACCGAAAACCTACAGGAGCTCTACGAAGTGACCGCCCGGGAGGTGCACCAACTTACCGGCTTTGACCGCGTGATGGTGTACCGCTTCGACCACGATTGGAACGGGGAGGTGGTTGCTGAAACCAGTAGCCCCAACGTGGCGGATAGCTTTTTAGGACTGCGGTTTCCCGCCACTGATATTCCTGCCCAGGCGCGGGCGCTGTACCTCAAAAACTGGTTACGCTTTATCCCTGATGTGGCTTACCAGCCTGCCACCATTCTTGCCGACGAGCAAGGCCAACCCCAAGAACCCCTCGACCTGAGCTACGCCGTGCTTCGCAGCGTGTCGCCCATTCACCTAGAGTATCTGCGCAATATGGGCGTCCGGGCCACTCTTACTATTTCGCTGGTAAAAGACAACCAACTGTGGGGGCTTATCGCCTGCCACCACCTTCGTCCGCGCTATGTGCCCTACCAAACCCGCATCGCCAGCGAGTACATCGGGCAAATCTTATCGCTGCAACTGGCGCTTAAGCAGAAGGGAGACCAGAAGCTGGTCGACGTGGAACAGCGGCGGATTCACTCGCTGCTGATGGAAACCATCACGCGCAGTAAGAACTACACCCAGGGATTTCTAACGGCCTCATCCGAAACCCTCACCCTGGTTGGTGCCCAAGGGGCCGCGGTGTTTCACGAAGGAACCATGCAGTTGCTGGGGCAAACCCCCACCGCCAAGCAGGTAACGGATCTGTTCGAGTGGTTAAAAACCCAACTGAACGAAACGGAGTATCTGTTCAGTTCGTCGGCCCTAGCCCAGGAGTACGCCCCCGCCGAGCACTTTGTCGCTGTGGGCGCCGGACTGCTGGCCGTCCAGGTAGCCAAACCGCAGCAGAGCTACATCCTTTGGTTTCGGCCCGAGCTAGCCCAGGAGGTAGCCTGGGGTGGGAAACCCGATAAGTTTGTGGTGCAAGAAGAAGACGGTAAGTACCGGCTGCACCCCCGAAAGTCGTTTGCTCAGTGGAAAGAACGGGTACACGGCAACTCAAAACCCTGGGAGGAGTACCATCTGGAGGTAGCACATACCCTGCGCAACGCGCTCAAGGACGTGTTTGTGTTCAAGGCTGATGAGTACCGACAGCAAAAGGAATCTTTGGAGCGACTTAACCGCCAACTGCACGAAGAGGTAGCCACCCGCGAGCAGGTGCAACTGCTGCTTGAGCAGTCGAACGCCGAGCTAGAGCGGTTCGCCCAGGTTGCTTCGCATGATCTGCAGGAGCCGCTGCGCACCACGGCCAACTTCACCTCACTGCTCAAAAAACGTTACAACGACCAGCTTGATGAGCGAGCTCAGCGCTACATTCACTTTATTGTGAACGGAACCGCCCGGATGCAGACCTTAATTAACGATATTCTGGCCTACTCGCGCCTGCAAACCCGCCAGGAGGAGCTCCGTGCCGTAGACATCAACGAACTGTTGCTGGATGTGCAGCGTGACCTACAATTGTCGATTAAAAAGAGTCGAGCTAAAATTATTAGTGAACAACTACCTACCGTGGTGGGCGATGCCAAGCGACTAGGCCAGGTTTTTCAGAACCTGATCAGTAACGCCATCAAATACCGCAGCGAGCGCCCCCTTGAGATTAAGGTAGTTGGCGAAGAGCAGGAGGAGTGCTGGCAGTTTAGCGTGAGCGACAACGGAATTGGCATCGAGGCTGAGTACTTCGACCGAATCTTTATCGTTTTTCAGCGCTTGCACACCGGTAGCGAATACACGGGCACGGGGATGGGCCTGGCTATTTGCAAACGCATTGTAGAGCGGCACCACGGAACAATCTGGTTAACTTCAGAGTTTGGTCAGGGATCCACTTTTTACTTTACGATTCGTAAACAGAAAAGCGTAGCGATATGAGCCCCATTGAAGTTCTGTTAGTAGAAGACAGCGAGGCCGATGCCGTGATGGTAGAAGAGACTTTGCTAGACAGCAAACTTAAGATGAACCTAAGTGTGGTGCACGACGGGGTGGAGGCGCTCCGTTACTTGCGGCGCAAGGGTAAGTTTAGCACCAAGCGCGTTCCGGACCTGATCATTCTTGACTTAAACCTCCCTAAGAAAGATGGCCGAGAGGTGCTGGCCGAAATAAAGGAAGATGACCAATTAAAACAGATTCCCGTAGTGGTGCTTACCACCTCGTCGGCTGAAGAGGATATCATAAAGTCGTATAAATTGCACGCTAATTGCTATATTACTAAACCCTTGGATTTCGACCAGTTCGCCAAGATTGTAGCGAGTATTGAGAGTTTTTGGTTCACCATTGCCAGGTTACCCCCCATGTCCTGACCCGATGTTGTGCCAGCGCTTATTTTTTAATTGACTTGGATGAGTAGTATTAAGATTCTGCTGGTAGAGGATAACCCAGCCGACCAAGTGATGGTGGAGGAAGTGTTGCAGGACGCTACCACCTTTCGGTTCCAACTCGCTAGCTGCGAACGGGTTCAGGAAGCGCCCAATTGCATTGCGGAAACTCAGCCGGACATTATTCTACTGGACCTTTCTCTGCCCGATAGCACCGGATTAGCCACCCTAGAGAAGATCAAGGAACATTCGCCTTTGGTACCCGTGGTGATCTTCACCGGCCTGGCCGACCAGCAGGTTGGCTTGGAAGCTATCAACCGCGGAGCGGAAGATTACCTGGTGAAGGGTGAGATCGGAGAGGGCTCCTTGCTGGAGCGCACCATTAGCTTTGCGCTCGAACGCCACCGCTTGCGGCAAAAACTGATGCAAAGCATGGAGCAAGTAGAGCGCACCAACCAAAAGCTGGAAGACTTCGCCTACGTAGTATCGCACGATCTCAAATCGCCCATTGGCAACCTTCGGTCGCTGCTGGATATGCTAGACCAAGAGGCAATCACCGATGACTACAACCGCAAGGTGATTGGTATGATGGACGGTAGCATCAATAAGCTGAGCAGTATGCTGTATAGCTTTATGAGCGTGTTCTTAACCGAAGAAGGGTTTCAGCAGAATCCCGAGAAGCTGTCGATAGCAGAGACGTTACAGGATACCCTTTCAGGATTCACCCAACTTATTGAAGAATCCAATGCTACCATAGAGGCTGACTTTAGTGAGGCTCCGACCATGGTTTTTGTGCCGGTATTGTTTCAAAGCATTCTGCAGAACCTGATTACCAACGCCATTAAGTACTGCTCGCCCGAGCGAGCCCCCGTCATTCGTATAAGCTCGCACCACGAAGCCAACTACGTGTTGTTGCGCTTCCAGGATAACGGTATTGGTATAGACACCGAGCGCAACCAGCGCCATCTCTTCAAGCTTTTTAAGCGGTTTAACCCGAAGCAAGCCGAAGGCAACGGGGTCGGATTGTACACCATCAAGTCTATTATGGACGCCAGCGGTGGAAAAATAGAAGTAGAAAGTGAACTGGGGCGGGGAACCCTATTCAAAATATTCTTTAGCGAAGTGGGCTAACGTAAGGCTGGTTACCAGCGGCCGCGGCCTTCCAGCAAGTCACCCAGCAGGTTGTCTTTTAGAGGATTATCTAATCTTACTTTTCTCGCTCAATGGTATACGCTACCAGGCGGGCTAGCGATCGTTTGTGTTCTGAGTCAGGGAAGGTTTGCAGAATGCCCTTCGCTTCTTCGTGGTACTGCCGCATGGCCTCGGTGGCGTAGGCCAGGCCGCCCGAACGCTTCACAAAGTCGATCACCTCGCGCACCTTGTGCTTCTGCTCGCTCTGGTTTTTTACGATGTAGATGATCCGCCGCTTGTCGGCTGGCGAAGCCTGCTGCAGGGCATGGATGAGGGGCAGCGTCATCTTCTTCTCCTTGATGTCGATGCCCACCGGCTTGCCGATCTCGGCCGCACCGTAGTCGAACAAATCGTCTTTGATCTGGAAGGCAATGCCCACCTTCTCGCCAAACTGTTGCATTTTGGCAATGACTTCGGCGCTAGAGTTGGCCGAGGCCGCGCCCACCGCGCAGCACGAGCTGATGAGCGAAGCGGTTTTCTGGCGAATGATATCGTAGTACACCGCTTCGGTGATATCCAGGCGCCGGGCCTTTTCAATCTGCAACAGTTCACCTTCGCTCATTTCGCGTACGGCGGTTGATACGATCTTGAGTAGATCAAAGTCTTCGTACTCTACCGACAACAGCAGTCCCCGCGACAGTAAATAGTCGCCTACCAACACCGCAATCTTATTTTTCCAAAGTGCGTTTACCGAAAAAAACCCCCGGCGAAAGTTGGAGTCGTCCACCACGTCATCATGCACCAGGGTGGCGGTGTGCAGCAGCTCGATCAGGGCAGCCCCGCGGTAGGTAGCCTCGCCGATGGTGCCGGTGGTGCCCGCCGTCAGGAACACGAACATCGGGCGAATCTGCTTGCCCTTGCGCTTCACGATAAACCCCATGATCTTATCGAGTAGCATCACGTTGCTTTTCATAAAATCGCGAAACTTCTTTTCGAAGTCCGCCATCTCGTGCCGAATGGGGGATTGAATTTCCTGAATGGTATCCATAGCGTAGCGGTGCAATAGTAGCACCTAATCGGGCGAATGCAAAATTATACTTCCTGAAAGAGAAGTACTCATTGGTATGGCTACCCAACCAGTGCGAAGTTTAATGGGCGGCCTTTTTCATAAGAAAGGAGAGGACGGATCTACTAGTATAAAAACCCGAAGAGCCACAGGGGAACTTTGTTTTTGAAGCCTATCTCGATATTGTCAGCCGCTACGTAGGCCTGTTCGGTGCCCTTAATATGCTGATACGATTTGTTTCTTCCGCCTACCTCAAAAGTTAGCGTCTTGTCGATCACAAAATCGCCAACTTTGCCAAAACGCTTTTCTCACAAAACGAAAAACAGCTATAAACGTTTTTCCTATAAAACGATTTCGGGCATTGATTAACATTCTATTCGGCTTCGCGTAGGTAGAGGCATGAAGAACTATCTACCAGCCGTAGCGCTTTGGCTAGGATTGATTGGCTGCCAGCCCGCTGCCGAAAAAGGCACTTCCTCTCACCCAGCACAACGCATCATCAACCAGGCTATCACTGCCCACGGCGGAGAGGCACTGTCGTCAGCGCATATCTCATTCAACTTCCGCAAGAAACACTACGAAGCAGTGCTCGACCAAGGGCAGTTTACCTACCAAAGCACCGGCACGGATTCTACCGGCGCGCAGGTGCACGATGTGCTAACCAACGAAGGTTTTACGCGAACAGTGAATGGGCAATCTGTTACTTTAAACAGCGAAGACCAGCAACGCTTCGGCAACTCACTCAACTCGGTGGTGTACTTTGTGCTGCTGCCCTACCCACTCAACGACCCCGCCGTTAGCGCTACCTACTTGGAGGAAGCGAGCGTCCGCGGTGAGCCGTACCACAAAATTCGAGTTACCTTTAGCCAGGCGGGCGGCGGTGATGATTTTGACGACGAGTACATCTACTGGATTCACCAAGACCAGCACACGGTAGACTATCTGGCCTACAGCTTTGAGGTGAACGGCGGGGGCACCCGCTTCCGCGAAGCCTACAATACTCGGGTTGTCAATGGTATCCGGTTCGACGACTACATCAACTACGAAAGTACGGTAGATAACTTCGCGCTAGCCGACTACGATCAACTGTTTGAGGCGGGCCAGGTAAAGGAACTGTCGCGGATTGATACGGAGAACATCGAGGTTAAGAAACCGGACGCCTGAAGCACATTTAGAAAAAAACCATAAACTAACCTAGCGCCGCCCGCATGGCTCACCACTCCGAGACGAAGTTTAACCTTGATCGCTACGACCATTTGCTACTGGACATGAACGGAACGTTCGTGTTCGACTTTGACCGCTTTGGCCCGGAGCAGAACTTCGGAGCAACGTACGCAGCGCTAGGCTACCGTTCGCTCGGGCAGGAGGAAGCGCACCGGCGGGTAAGGGCCGCCCACGACTACATGGCGGCGCGCTACGTTAATGAAGCTTACTACGCTAACTTTCCGAGCGTGGCCGAAGCCGTGGCTCAGACGTCACCCAAGGCGCTCACTACCGAAGTCATCAATGAACTTGTCGCCACCTTTGCCGCGCACGAACTCGGCGTGCTGCCGTCGGGATACAAAGTGGCCCTCAAGAATTTATCGGACCGCAAACCCCTGAGCGTGCTTAGCAACCTGTGGTGTCCCAAGGAGCGCTGGCTCGATCAGTTTGCGCAGTGGGGCATCGCCGACTACTTTCGTAGTCGGCACTTCTCAAGCGACGGGCGCGAGATAAAGCCCCATCCGGTATTTTTCAACCGTGCGCTTCAACCTATTTGGCAGGGCAATCCGGCCGCCCGGGTGCTCTACGTTGGCGATTCGTACCGGTGCGATGTGCTCGGTGCGGTAGCCGCTGGCATAGATGCAGTTTGGCTTTCAACCGATGAGTCGGTACGGATTACTGAGGGCCAACCCGTGGCGAAGTTTGCTAATTTGTTGGAATTTGAAGAAGCGACGAATAATTGAGCTTGAACCTTAAGGCGCGCTAAAACCCAAGCTTCTTCCGCACCCGCGCCAACACCGGTTGAGCAATCTCTCGTGCCCGGGCTTCGCCCTGCTCTAACTCCTGGTGCAACTCCGGCAGGTTGTTCAGGTAGTAGGTGTAGCGCTCTCGCTCAGCGGCAAAGGAGTCGCGAAGTAGCTCGAACAGTGCCTGCTTGGCATGGCCGTAGCCGTAGCCCCCGCGTGCGTAGTTTTCGCGCATCTCGGCCACCTGCGTTTCACTAGCCAGTAGGCTATACAACGCAAACACCGTGTCGTTGGTGGGGTCCTTCGGTTCCTCTAGCGGCGTGCTGTCGGTTACGATGCCCATCACTTGCTTCCGCAGGGCCTTGTCGGGTAAGAAGATATCCAGAATGTTGCCGTACGATTTGCTCATCTTCTGCCCGTCGGTGCCGGGGATAGTCATTCGCGCCTCGTCGATCTTGGCCTCGGGCAGCACGAACGTATCGCCGTAGCGGTGGTTAAAGGCACTGGCCATGTCGCGCGTCATTTCTAGGTGCTGCTGCTGGTCCCGGCCCACGGGTACCACCTCGGCATCATAGAGCAGAATATCGGCGGCCATTAGCACCGGGTACGTAAACAAACCGGCGTTCACGTCGGCCAGCCGGTCGGCTTTATCCTTAAACGAGTGGGCGTTGGCCAGCATCGGGAAGGGCGTGAAGCAATTCAGGTACCACGCCAATTCGCACACCTCGGGCACCTTCGACTGCCGGTAGAGCAGGTTGTGCTGGGTGTCGAAGCCAAAGGCCAGCCAGGCAGCAGCCACGGCGTTTACGTTATGCACGCGGGTTTCAGCCTCCTTAATGGTGGTGAGCGAGTGCAGGTCGGCAATAAAAAACAGCGACTCGTTGGCACGCCCCTCAGGGTCGGTGGCCTGCGATAATCTGATGGCCGGTTGGATCGCCCCCAGGATGTTGCCCAGGTGCGGTTTGCCCGAACTCTGAATTCCGGTTAGTATGCGGGTCATTCTAGCACAAAAATTGTTCTCTTCTTAGTTCACGACAAAGTAAACGAAATCTACGATGATCTTGAACAAACCACGGTGGTTTATCGCTGCCACGCTATTTCTATCAGTAGCAACCGTAAGCTACGCCCAGCAACCCGCCATACGCTTTGAAACCGACGACCACGACTTCGGTACGGTACCCGAAGAGAGCGGCCCTATTTCGCACGCGTTTACCTTTGTCAACACCGGCGACGATTCTCTGCGGATCAGTCAGGTGAAGGCTTCGTGCGGGTGCACCACCCCCAGCTGGTCGAAAGAACCGATTGCGCCCGGCGACACCGGTGTGGTGGTGGCCCAGTACAACCCACTAAATCGCCCGGGTACCTTCCGGAAGTCGATCAACGTTACCTCTAACGCTGAGCCAACTACCCAAGTGCTGTACATCAAGGGTGTGGTAAACCCAAAGCCCAAAACCCCCATCGACGATTACCCGACCGCAATGGGCAACCTACGGGTGAAGTACCAGTCGCTCAACATGGCCAAGGTGCTCACCAACAAGCCGCTTACCAAGTCGTTCGAAATGTACAACGACGGAGCCGAGGCTATTCTGTTTGACGCGATCAACGTAACGCCACCGCACATTACGGTAGACGTTGAGCCCCGAGAACTGCTGCCCCGCCAGAAGGGCTTCATCCACGTAACCTACGACGCCACCCAGGCCGTGGCGCAAGACCGCCTCGGATTCTCGACCGATCGCATCCGCCTGTACACCAACGAACCCGACAGCCTAAAGGAGTTTACCGTGATGGCTACCGTGCAGGAGTATTTTGCCCCGCTTACCGAGAAGGAGTTGCGCAAGGCGCCTAAAATATCTTTCGGTACCAAAACCCATGACTTTGGCACCATTGAGCAGGGCGAAGTAGCCAAAACCGAATTTACCTTTACGAACAGTGGAAAGGGTGACTTACACATCCGTTCTACCAAGGCCAACTGCGGGTGCACGGTTTCTCAGCCTGACAAGAAGATACTAAAGTCAGGCGAGAGCAGCACCATCGCGGTTACCTTCAACTCACAGGGGCGGCGGGGCAAGCAGCAGAAGACCATCACGGTCTTCTCAGACGATCCTACCAATCCAACCCAACAACTTACCATTAAAGCACGCGTGAACGCAGGGGAGTAGACAAATTGTGCTTTTAGTATATTTAGTATACTTATTTGGATAAATTCTTGCCTTATTTAGCAGGTAACCAAATAATGTATGCATGAATAAAATTATACCTCTCAATCGACTCTTTTTGATGGCTTTACTGTCGGGCTATCTGATTGGCTGTAGCCAGAAAGACGATCCCCAGGCAGAACTGGCAGCTCCGGCAGTCCCGTCGGCAGCTACGCTTGATATGAAAATATATACCTTCTCGGAAAAGGATAATTCCAACGGTCGGACGATGGCCGAGGGGAAGTTGAATGCCTTTTACGCTGGCTTAGGATTTAATATCTGGACCGCCATTCTGAAGCTGCAAGTAGCAGTGCCGAGCGTCGCGCTGAATGAAGCGTTTAAGCAAACCCCGACGCTAACCAGCGACGGCCAGTGGTTGTGGACGTATAGTGTAGAAGCAGTAGATAACTATCAAGTTAAACTCTACGCTAAAGATCAAGGTGATGAGCAAGTAGGTTGGGAAATGTACCTCTCAAAAGAAGGTTTCTTCCAAGACTATTTGTGGATCACCGGAACCTCTGACCGAAGTAGTAAGCAGGGGCAGTGGATTGTGAACAGGGAGGGCGCCGAGCTAATGCGCGTAGACTGGAAAAAAGCGTCATCAGATACGGTGACCGAACTGACCTACACGCATCTGGAAGCAGAAAGCAAGTACGAAGGAAGCTACGTAAAGTACCAGACGCTAAGCGAGGGCGACTACAACGTTGCCTACAGTGTTTACCTGAGCAACGAAGATAACAAGCTAAACATCAACTACCACACCGAAACCCTGGTGGGCCGGGTGAGCAACAAAAAGCATTTTGATGATGAAGCGTGGCACTGCTGGAACAGCGACTTCGAAGACGTTAGTTGCGAGTAGATTTCTATAGACTACAAAAAGAAAAAGGGATGCTTCTCACCGAGGCATCCCTTTTTGTTTGCTAAAACAAGCATTATAAAGCGCTTGCAGTAGCTTCGGGTTCTTTGTTAGCTTTGATGTCAAAGCCCACGTTCACGGTGTTGTATATGAACTTGTCCTTCGCCCGAGCTTCCAAATCGTTTTCATCGCCGTAGGCAACCTTCCACTTGGTGCGGTCGATGTTGAACTTGGCCTGCGCCATAATCTGGTCACCGCTCATGCTCACTTTTGCCGGAAACATAATGCTCAACGTAGTGTCGCGCATGGTAAGGTTACCGGTAATCGCGTGTGTCGGATTTTCAATTTTGTACTCGTCTACTGCTTCGTCGTTCACCACCACGTCCAGACGCGAGGTATCGGCTTCCATCGTCGCTTCAGCGAAGGGTACCACTTCGGTAATTTCAAACTTAGCGTTAGGATACTCTTCAACCGCGAAGAAATCGGGCGACTGCAAGTGGCCGGTGAGCTTTTGCTTGTCTTCGCCTTCCAGGTCGAGCACGTCGATAGCGTTCATATCGATGGTGAAGCTACCGCCTACGATGGTGCCACCCTCTACGGCTAGTTTGCCGTCTTGAATACCGATGGTGCCGTTGTGCCGTCCGGTGGGCTTAAAGCCGTACCAGGTAAGCTCGCTCGCCTCAGTGTCGAGTGGGTAGTTCACGGCCTGGGCGCTTAGCTCGTCCACTTCTTGCGCAGCCCCCACTTCGGCGGTGTCGCCGCCGGGCTTTTGCTGGCAGCTGGAAACAGAAAAGATAGCCAATAAGGCTAGAATCGGGAATGATAATGTCTTCATAACTAATTTTTAGATGATAGATTTAGGGTAGTTATACTGTCAATCCTGAAGAAAGTTGTCTAAACATCAATCATTTTACAAAAAGCTTCTTTCAGAGCGTTATATCATCACCCGGAACCCTGCTATCGGTACGGAAAGGCGACACGGGCAGTCCGTCTTCACTGTACAAATTAACCGTCGGGTTGTCGGCCCAGCCGTAGCGCACCGCTACCGGTTTGCTCACCCCGGCGGCCCATACCGATATCTCGTTGGGCCCGATGATGGTAGCGCTGGCCTCTACAAAGGGCTTCCCCTCTTCAGCAATGGTAAAGCCCATTACCTCCTCGTCGGGCAGTTTCATTAGTCCGTTGTCAACCCCTTTAAAAGTAATAACGACCGAATCACCGGCTACCCGCATCGACTCGTACATGGGGCCCGTGAAGTTAGAGGCGTCGCCGTAGGCTACCGCCAGCGCGGCTCGAGCCAGTCGGTCGCCCACGTCTTGCTTGTTGCGGGGGTGAATGTCGGCTGAGTCGCCAATGTCGATGGTCACCGCCATGCCGGTGTTCTCCAGCTTCAGGGCTTGATTTTGTGCTTCGCGCAGGTAAGGCCACTGGTCGTAGGGTCCACCTGACTCAAAGTTGGCCAGTTGCACAAATAAAAACGGAAAGTCGTACTTCCACTGGGTACGCCAGTCCTTAATCATATTAGGGAACAAAGTGGCGTACTGCTGGGCGCGGCTGGCGTTGCTTTCGCCCTGGTACCAAATTACGCCCTTGATGGGGTAGGGTAGCAAGGGGGCAATCATACCGTTGTAGAGCGTCGCCGGTTGGTTCTGCAAACCGCCCGAGGCAGGAAGCGGCGGCTCTTGCGAAGCATCGTACTGCCAGGATCCGGCAAGGTCGACCGACAGTTTCTTGCCGTTTTGCTCCAAATACATTTCTTCGGTGGGGCCGTAGATACCGCCGCCGCCGCCGTTGTCCTGCACCCGCACGATGATGGTATTCTCTCCGGATTTCACCGCCTCGGCGGGCAGTTCGTAAGTGCGGTTCTTGGTGTAGCCCTGGGTTTCGCCCACCCGTTGGCCATTAAACCAGGTGATATCGTCATCATCGATGGCTCCCAGGTGCAACGTAAGGGCTTTACCAGCGTAGCGACCGGGCAGGTTGATGGTTTTCTGGAACCAGACAAAGCCGTCAAAATTTTGCAAAGCAGTATCAGCCGACTCCCAAAGGTTCGGTAAGGTCATGGTCTTGCCATCTTCTAAGTTGAGCGCTGGCTGATAATCAGCGGCGCTAATCTTTTGGTTCGCGGCCTCGATGATGGCGCTACGCTGTTGTTCGGCGACTTCAGGACTAACGGCTTCTTGGTTAGCCTGCTGACGCTGCTTAACTTCACTAGCAAAATCGGGCATGGTCATCAGCATTTCCTCGCTCGTCCAGGCCTCGGCTACTGTGCCACCCCAATTGGAGCTAATGAGTCCCACGGCCACCCCTTCCTCCTGGTGAATCTGCCGACCGAAGAAGTAGGCCACTGCCGAAAACGCGGGGGCGGTTTCGGGACTACAGGGCACCCAGCCCCCGCCGGCCACCGTCATGCTGTCTAGCGGCGCGTAACTGGTTCGGCGCTCCACGGTAAACAGACGGATATCAGGATAATCGGCGTTGGCGATTTCTTCCTCAAAGTTATCTACGGTAGATTGTAGAGCCCATTCCATGTTCGACTGCCCCGAGGCCAGCCATACGTCGCCTACCATGATGTTCTCTAGCTTTATCTCTTCGGCTCCCTCAATCTCCAGTTCGTAGGGGCCACCGGCGTCCATGGCGGGCAAGGTCACCCGCCACTTCCCCTGCGCATCAACTTCGCCCTGCACTTCGGCTTCGCCTAGCTCAACCTCAACCGTGCCGCCCGGGTCGGCGGTGCCCCACACCACAATCTCTTTACCACGTTGCAGCACAGCATCGTCGGTAAACAGTTCGGCGGGTCGCACGTTGGTGGCCGACGGCCCCTGGCACTGCATCAGAAGAAGCGATGCGAACGGAATTGCTAGGATGAGGAAGTTCTTTTTCATGATTCGATAAGGGAGTGAGGAGTAATATATACGCCTAAAGTAGGGAATATTTGCGGTTTAAAGCAATGTAGCCCTCATTTCCAGCGAACCACCCGTCCTCGCCCTTCCTCCTGCAGCGCCGGTGGAACGTTCGCCCTAATTTGGGTTTTCAGCATTTGAATAAGCTTGTCCTTACAAAATCGCTGGTGATAGGTAAGGCTTATCGCCCGCAGGGGCGAGATGTTTCTAAACGAGCGCACGTTATTCTGCTGCTCCGCCGGAAGGTCTAGCACCGCCAACTCAGGAAGAAGCGTGAATCCGTAGTGCTGATCCACAATTTTCTTGAGCGTTTCCAGGCTACCGCTCAGAAAGTTAGCGTGGTGATTGGTTGTCTGTAGTCCGCCGCACAATGAGGCTACCTGGTCGCGAAAGCAGTGTCCTTCCTTGAGCAGCCACAGTTGTTTCATGTCTAGCTCACCTAGCGACACTTCCGTGCCCGGGTGGGCGTGGCCTTCGGGCAAGTACACCAGAAATCGCTCGTAGAACAGGGGCGTACTTACCAGATGACTTTCGCCCGAGGGGGCCACCCACAGCCCTACGTCTAGCTGGTCTTTATGGAGCTTGTCCGTAATCTGACTCGAGAGCAACTCCTCGATTTCCAGGGTAAGATTGGGATACTGGTAGGCCAGTGTAGGCAGCACGCGAGGAAGCAGGTAGGGGCTAAGCGTAGGAATGATGCCGACCCGCAGGGTGCCCGTCAGGTCGTCGGTGTGGCGACGCACTAGACGGTTTATGTGGTTAAAACTTTGTATGCTTAGGCGGGCCTGCTCAATTACCTGCTGGCCAATGTCGGTAGGAACCACCGGCTTCTTGTTGCGGTCGAACAGAACGGTTCCAAGTTCTTCTTCCAGCTTCTTTAGCTGCATACTTAGGGTAGGCTGCGTTACGTGGCAGTGCGAAGCGGCCGTGGCGAAGTTGCGGTGGGTATCTAACGCCACAACGTACTCAAGCTGGGTGATGGTCATTGATAAAACTTATTGGTCCATAAAGGTAATCAATTTGTCTGATGCCTACCGATCGCCTACCTTTACTTCTTATCGGGATTTAGCGCCTGCCTAATCGGGTAGAGGCATTTCTTTCCATCAACACTAATTATATGGACTTTTTTGAGGGGATTCGTCAGGGCGAACTTGACGCGGTGAAGCAGCAGGTTACTGCCGATCCAAGTGTACTCGCCACCCGTGATGCTCGGGGGTTTCCGCCCTTGGTGCTGGCAAGTTATAACGGCCAGCACGCGGTAACTCAGTTTTTGCTTGAACAAGGCGCCGATGTGAACGTCCGGGATGCTGCCGGTAACACCGCCCTGATTGGGGTAAGCTTTAGGGGCTACCCCAAGATTGCGGAGCTGCTGCTAGCGTACGAGGCAGATACGGATGCCCAGAACGTTCAGGGAGCCACCGCCCTGATTTATGCGGTTAGCTTCGGACAAACTGAGATTGCGGCCTTGCTGCTCCGGCAAGGGGCCAACCCTACGCTGCGCGACCAGGGCGGCAACACCGCAGCCGACCACGCCCGGAAGCAAGGCACTCCCGAGATGCGGAAACTGTTTTCTTGAAAAGAGTGACTTTAGGTGTACCTTAACTTGGTTGAAGCTATAAGCCTGACCGATCGACCTTAGGTGGATAAATATTTACAAAAAGTATGCGTCGGCTGCTCTCCCCGGCTCAATGTAATAGGGCAAAGAAACTTACGTATCGTAAGTCTCTTGAGCAATGAGCCGTACCTGCTCTTCCGATACTTCGCACGCTTCAGAAATCTGACGCACCGACAGGGCACCTATGGCTAAAAGATTCCTTATTGTCTCGTTCTTCGTCTCTGCTTTCCCCTCTGCTTTCCCCTCTGCTTTGCCTTCTGCTTTGCCTTCTGCTTTTGCCTGAGCAGTCATCATTTCGCGATCAGCCACGTTTCCAGCGATTGTTATCTCGGCCTGGGCGCGCTGCTCAGGCGTTAAGTTAGCACGATCAAGCTCTTTTAATGCTTCATCAATCCAGTCTTCTTGAGCAAAGTCAGGAAGAGGAGTATCTTGCGTAGCTGTGTCAGTTAGTTTCATGATATAGAGGAGTTTGTCTAATTCAGTACGTACTTCTGATAACGTCTTTTGGAACTTGCCTAGTTCAACTACCACGTGCGTAATTTGGTTGTCCATCTCCTCACCCTGTTGATTTTTGAGCGTTCCTAATTGGTGATAAAGCCGTAATCAGATAGCATAGAGATAAACAGTCTTTCCTGATTGGTCTCATTCATTTTTAAAGCTGTTAAGAGGTTTTACCCAAGGCAGGATGTAAATAGACAACTACTCTAAGTGTTCTTCAACTCTCGGTTCAGGGCAAAGGCGGCACTGATTAACCCCAGATGCGTAAACGCCTGCGGAAAGTTGCCCAGTTGCTCGCCCCGCAAGCCAATTTCTTCGGCAAATAAGCCCAAATGATTGCCGTAGCCGAGCATTTTCTCGAAGAACAAACGCGCTTTTTCTACCTCGCCGCCCCGGCACAAGCACTCTACGTACCAGAACGAACACATCGTAAAGGTGCCCTCGTCGCCCTCGATGCCGTCGTGGTTGCGCTCGTTGTTGTAACGATACACCAGCGTGTCGGTAACTAGCTCCTTCTCGATGCGGCGCAGCGTAGCCACCCAGCGGGGGTCGTAGGGACTGATAAAGCGCACCAGCGGCATCAGTAGGCAAGCGGCATCTACGCTTTTACTGCCCTTGTACTGCACGAAGGTTTGCAGGTCCTCATCCCAGAAGTTGTGGTAGATATCGTGGAATATGTCGCCCCGGGTTTTGCGCCACTTATCCCAATCATAGTCGAACGAGCGCTTTTCGGCCAGGCGAATGGCACGGTCCACCGCCACCCAACACATTACCCGCGAGTAGATAAACTCCTTTTCTTCCGAGCGGATTTCCCAGATGCCATGATCCGGCCGGTGCCAGTTGTCGCATACGTAATCGATGAGACCTACCAGCTTCTCCCAGAAGTCGTAGGTAATGGGCTCGCCGTACTTATCGTACAGGTAGATGCTGTCCATCAACTCGCCGTAGATATCCAACTGCAGCTGCCCGTGGGCTCCATTGCCGATGCGCACCGGCTTCGACTGTCGGTAGCCTTCCAGATGCTCCAGTTCGGTTTCTTCCAGGTCGGTTTCGCCCGCGATGCTGTACATCAGCTGTAGGTCGCTGTTCTTGTCGATGTTCTTCTCAAACTGGTCGCGAATCCAGTGCATAAAGTCGCCCGCTTCCTGGGTAAAGCCCAGGCGAATAAAGGCGTACATGGTGAAGGCCGCATCGCGAATCCAAGTGTAGCGATAGTCCCAGTTGCGGGTGCCCCCTATTTTTTCGGGCAGACCGAAGGTTGCGGCAGCTACGGGAGCACCAAACTGCCGGGAGGTGAGCAGCTTCAGGGTAAGGGCCGAGCGGTCGACGATGCTCTCGCGCTTGCCACTAAAGTTTGACTGAGCGATCCAGCGTTTCCAGTAGTTCACCGTTGCGATGAAATTACGGTGGATGTACTCGTTAATGGGGAACAGGTTGGGGATGGTCTTATCGCGGTCCGAGGCCGCAAACAGTACAAAGCAGGCGGATTCTTTCTCTTTCAGCGTAAAATTGGCGTGCACCCCGTCTTCACCCACGCGCAGGGGCACGTCGCTGGCTAGTTTCACGATGGTTTGGTCGTCGCCTTCGCTGGTAAAAATCACGTTGTGATCGTCTACCGACTCGGTATGGTGAGAGGCGCGGGCGTAGTCGAACTCCGGGTCGCACTCCACGTCAAAGTTCACTTCACCCCTAATGACGGTGATCTTTCGCACCAGGGCGCATTCGCTAGTATTATCTTCGTCCTTTACCGGCATAAAGTCGGTCACTTCCACCATGCCTTCGTAGGCCAGAAACCGGGTAAGCAGCACGTTGGTATCGGGCAGATACTGCTGCTTGTGCTCTACCTCGTGCAGGTCGGGAGTAATGCGAAAGCTACCGCCCTTTTTGTAATCTAGCAGAGCCGCAAATATCGATGGCGAATCGAAGCGCGGAAAGCACATGAAGTCGATGTTGCCATGCTTACCGACCAAGGCTACGGTGTGCAGGTTGCCGATCACGCCGTAGTTGGCGATGGGGGGGTAATGTTCGTCGTTTCTCTGGTTACTCAAGTGGGGTGGGGGATTGGATGATTTATGAGAGTGGTTAAAGGGGTTAGGAATTAGGGATTGGGGATTAGGTTTTGGCCTTACCTCCTAAAACCCAATCCCCAATCCCCAATTTACCCATTCCCTACAAAGCCGGGGTACAGCGTCATGCCACCGTCGATGTAGATGGTTTGTCCGTGCACGTAGTCTGATTCGTCGGAGGCCAGCCAGACGGCCAGTTGGCCCACATCTTCGGTTTCGCCAATGCGCTGGTAGGGAATCAGGGTGAGTAGCTCCTTCATGGTAGCTTCGTTGCCCCAAACGTCTTCATTAATGTCGGTTTTAATCGCGCCGGGACTGATACCGTTCACGCGAATCTTCTGCGCCCCCAGCTCCTGCGCCAGGGTTTTCATAAACATAAGTAGCCCACCCTTGGCGGTAGCGTAGTTGATGTGCCCCGCCCAGGGAATAATGTCGTGTACCGAACTCATGCAGATAATCTTGCCCAGCGCCTTGGAGTAGTCGGTCATGCCACGGCGCACAAATTCCTTGGCCGCCGCCTGGGCACAGTAAAACTGCCCCGACAGGTTTACGTCTACTACGCGTTGCCAGTCTTCGTGGCTCATCTCCAGAAAGGGAGCGTCTTTTTGAATACCGGCGTTGTTCATCAGAATATCCACCGTACCGAAGGTGTCGATGGTTTCCTGGAACATTTTCTCCACATCGTCCGGGTCGCTCACGTCGGCCTGGATAGTGAAGCCTTGTCCGCCCGCTTTTTCAATGGCTTTTAGGGTGACATCGGCGCCTTCCTCGTCGCTGTAATAGTTAATACAGACGTTGGCCCCTTCCTTCCCCATCTCGATGGCAATGCCCTGCCCGAGTCCAGAGCTGGCACCGGTAACGATGGCGGTTTGTCCTTGCAAGCGTTTCATGCGGTATTTTGTTGGATGTTATGCTTAAACTCGTTTTGCTACATATGGTTAAACTGAACAACGTGTCTTCCACAAATACTGCTCACCCCAAATCGGAAAACGAGAGTTGACAGCCACCAATAGGCATCGCCATCTTTGCTCGTTATTAGTTATATCTGCTCAGTTAGGGTAAGTATTGATAGCGAGTTTGGGAAGTAAATCAACAAATAGAAAACCGTTTTTGGCATGCCCCGTTGTAGGACTAGTTACTGATTTTTTAACTTAAACTAATTTATTATGAGACTTTTTTTAGTGTATTTTGTGGTTGTCCTGTTAGCGTCCAGTCATTCCTTGCTTGCCCAAGAGTAAGATAAGTACCTATGCGAATATAATCGACATTTTTTGGTTATCTTGTTCAAAGTTGATAACGTAGTTCTCTCCGAAGTTTCGCAAGATATTCTCTAGTTTTTCATTGAGTGCCTGTTGCGATTCTATAGTTTCGTAAGGCAACCATTCGTATTTGAGCTTGCGCCAAAGGATCTCGATAAGATTTAGATGCGGACTATAAGTGGGTAAGAAAAATACGTACAGATCGTCCTGTTTCCAGTGCTTCATTTTAGCTTCAAATTTTTTGCTGTGATGAATGGGCGCATTATCTACTACGACGACGGTGGGCTTTTTGATCGTGGTATGGAAATCATCTAAACAAGCTATTATCGCTTCACTATCCATACTTCCTTGAAAACCGTATGCTTGTAGCTGGTTGTCTAGATTCATAAGTCCAAAAATCTGTGTTCCTTTTGTTTTCGCCGGTGTAATCTCAATGTATTCACCTTTAGGTTGCCATCCGTAGGGCACGTAACCTTCTAGATTAAATCCACTCTCATCAGCAAAACGTAGATCAATATAATCGGCCTTATGCAGCTCAATGAGCTGCTTTAGCTCGCCTAACTTCTCTTCGTACTCCTGCTGGTTTCGCTTCCTCTTAAGGCTCTTACGAAAGCGTTTCCAAGAGTAACCCAATCGCTTCAGAAAACGCCGCAGCATATACCGAGTCACCTTAAAACCAAGCTCTTCGCTGAGTTGATACGCCATTGTCTTTAAACTTCGGGCATGTCTTATCGCTTTTTTTTTACCTTTTCAACCATAACCTGATCCTGAACCGATAACTTGAGTTTTACCCCTCGGCCCGGCAGAATCATCACTCCTGCCAAACCCATAGTTTGCCAGCGATTCATCCAGGTGTAAATAGTACGACTACGAGTGTGATGTAATTTGGCAATTTGCTTAACTTGCCAGCCCTCATCACTAAGTAATAAAGCCTGACAACGCTTACGCACATGGGATTTAACGTGATTCTTGTACCCCTCTTCTAGGGTTATTCGTTCGCTTTGAGTTAATTCTACATATCGCATAACCAGACAATACAACAGTCTTTCTACAAAGTCAAGTTGTGACGATTATTTCCGCTCACCTACTTAGTTTGGAAGTTGACCAAGCTGCGCAGAAAGTAGAACAAGCCATTGATGAGGTAGAAGATTATCTGGAGCGCAAAGCGGAATTTGGCGTGAAAGCCGGATTCAACTTCTCTACTTTCAACGACGCCGAAACGTTTAATCCTGATTCGCAAACCGGACTTCACCTAGGGCTATACGGACGATACCTGTGGTCGAAACGACTGAGTGGTAAGGCCGAAATTATGTACTCTAGCCTGGGAGCACGGGCAGATGAGTTTTATATTTTTGACGACTACTTTATCCACCTCAACTACCTGCAATTGATTGTTACGGGTGAGTTTGAAGTGGCCAACGGATTCCGCCTGGAGCTAGGCCCTTACTTGGGAGTGTTGTTAGGCGCGCAGCAGAGTTTCGGTGGATTGGACGTTACCCGAGACGGCATAGAGGCGGATGCTGATAAGACTAACTTCGTAGACGTAGGCTTCGTTGCCGGTGCCAATTATACCTTCAACAGTGGGTTTAACTTAGGATTGCGCTATCAGCAAGGCTTTGCCGATGCGCTGGGCAGTGACTTTTTTCAGTCAGCGTCGGGGTCTAACTCCGTTGTTCAGGTTTCGATCGGACAAACTTTCTAGAAAGCTAATTCGTTGTCAGTTATAGGGCGATGAAGCACAAGGCTTCATCGCCTTTTTTGTGGCTTGTTCCGGTGTGCGATGCAATCATTCCCAGCCAGCGAGTGTTTTCATATGTAAGCATTTCGCTTATTTTTGCACAAACCTTAAAACAGCTATGGCAGATAAAAAATATGATCTAATAGTGATTGGCAGCGGCCCCGGCGGCTACGTCGCCGCGATTCGAGCCTCGCAGCTCGGGATGAGCGTAGGGGTGGTTGAGAAGGCCGAACTAGGCGGAGTATGCCTTAACTGGGGGTGCATTCCCACCAAAGCCTTGCTTAAGAGCGCCCAGGTATACGAATACATCAAGCACGCCGAAGACTACGGCATTGATGTGAAAGAAGCCAAGGTCAACTTCGACGATATGATCCAGCGCAGCCGCGGGTCGGCGGGTAAGATGAATAAGGGCATCCAGTTCCTGTTCAAGAAGAATAATATCACCACCCTAGTGGGTCACGGTAAACTCGCCGGAAAGGGAAAAGTGGAAGTAACCGGCGAGGGCGACAAGAAAACCACCTACGAGGCCAAGCACATCATCCTGGCCACCGGCGGCCACGCCCGCGCCCTGCCCAACATCCCGATTGACGGCGAAAAGGTGATCGGCTACCGCAAGGCGATGGTGCTCGAGAAGCAACCAAAGAAGATGGTCGTTATCGGTTCGGGAGCCATCGGAGTGGAGTTTGCCTACTTCTACAGCACCATCGGCACCGAGGTGACCATCGTGGAGTACCTGCCTAACATCATTCCGCTCGAAGACGAAGAAGTGTCCAAGCAACTGGAGCGCATCTACAAGAAGGCGGGCATGAAAATTATGACCAACTCCGAAGTAACGAAGGTCGATACCAAGGGCAAGGGTTGCAAAGTATCAGTGAAGGGCAACAAAGACGGCAAAGAAACCACGATCGAGTGTGATGTAGTGCTGTCGGCGGTAGGAGTGGCAACCAACCTGGAAAACATTGGCCTTAAGGAAGCCGGAGTGAAGCTCAACGAACGTAAGGACAAGGTAGAGGTCGATGATTTCTACCGCACCAACGTAGAGGGCGTGTACGCTATCGGCGACATTGTGAAGGGCCCCGCCCTGGCTCACATGGCCTCGGCTGAAGGCATCGTCTGCGTCGAGGCTATCGCGGGCATGAACCCCGAGCCCATCGACTACCACAACATTCCCGGTTGCACCTACTGCTGGCCCGAGGTGGCCTCGGTGGGTTACACCGAGAAGCAGGCTAAGGAAGCCGGCTACGACATCCGGGTGGGCAAGTTCCCTTTTTCGGCCAGTGGCAAAGCTACCGCCGCCGGAGCGAACGAGGGCTTCGTGAAGGTGATCTTCGACAAGAAGTACGGCGAGTGGTTGGGCGCGCACATGATCGGGGCCAACGTGACCGAAATGATTGCCGAGGTAGTAGCGGCTCGCAAGCTGGAAACCACCGGCCACGAAATCCTGAAGGCCATCCACCCGCACCCCACCATGTCGGAAGCCGTGATGGAAGCCACCGCGGCGGCCTATGAAGAGGTCATCCACCTGTAAAGACGCGATGTATCGCGTCTTTATCAGATACATCTTCAAGATTGATTAGCCCCATGATTAATCGTAGCCCCATGATTAATCATGGGGCTATGTTCGGTTAACAATCCGCCGCCCGTAGTAAAAGAACCCCACCAACGACACCACCAGTAGGCCTATCAACAGCAGACGCGGCGCCAGTCCGGCTCCGCCTTCTTCCATGAGCGTGCGCAGGGTCTTCGCTTCGCTGCCGAGCCATACAAAAAAGGCGGTGCGGGGCAGCATCCCCAGTGTACCCGCTACCAGAAAGGGCACCAGACGCACTCCCGCCACCGGCAGCACTACGTTCATCAGCGCGAAGGGCAACAGGGGCGACAGCCGGGCCATCACAATAACTCCAAACTGATGATCAGCAATACCGCTGAGTAACTGGTGCAGGCGTTTCGCTCGTTCATCACCGAGCCAGCCGTAGATACTATTGATCAGCTGCCCCTGGTCCACCGCGCGGGTGAGTAGAAATCCGATGAGCGAAGCGCCCGTGTAGCTGGCGATGACCCCGGCAAGCGCCGGTAGCCCCAGAAAGTAACCGCTCACCAAGGCCACGAAGGTGGTCGGAGTAAGGGCTAGTCCCATGGTGAGGCAGCTAAGCGCGAAAGCGGCGGCCCACGCACCCGGACCTAACTGCCGGATGGCAGGCTCGTAAATAAGTGCGTAGTAGGTAACCACCGAACTCACCGCCAGCGGGGTAACGGTTACCCAGCCGGTAAGCAGTAGCGATTTCCAGGGGAGCGGTTTGCGACGAGACACGTACTAATTTTTAGCGGAACGGCAACCTTAGGGCGGCGGTTTAGTAATAGTACCCAACCCATATTGTTTCTTACCCAACGTATTACCCATGAAATTCGGCACCAAGACAATTCACGCCGGGCTGGAGCCCGATCCCACCACCGGGGCCATCATGACCCCTATTTATCAGACTTCCACCTACGTGCAGGCCTCGCCGGGCGACCACCAGGGTTATGAATACGCCCGCACCCAGAACCCCACGCGCAGCGTGCTGGAGAAAAATCTGGCGGCGCTGGAAAACGGCACCCACGCCCGCTGCTTTGCCTCCGGAATGGCCGCCGTCGACGCCATCATTAAGCTGCTGAAGCCGGGCGACGAGGTGATCAGCACCAACGATCTGTACGGTGGCTCCTACCGCATCTTCACCAAGGTATTTGCTAACTTCGGTATCAAGTTTCACTTCGTGCCGATGAATGATGTTAATGCCGTCAAAGAAAAAATCAATGCTAATACCAAGCTCCTTTGGGTAGAAACGCCTACCAACCCCATGATGAACATCGTCGACATTGCGGCGATGGCGCAGCTTGCCCAGGAAAACGGCGCAATGTCGGTCGTGGATAATACGTTTGCCAGTCCGTTCTTGCAAAATCCGCTGGATTTAGGTGCCGATATGGTGCTGCACTCGATCACGAAGTACCTGGGGGGGCACTCGGATACCGTGATGGGAGCCGTGGTCGTAAAGGACGCTGACTTGGACGAACGACTGGCCTTTATTCAGAACAGCTGCGGGGCGGTGCCCGGTCCGCAAGACTGCTTTTTGGTGCTGCGGGGTATTAAAACCCTGCACCTGCGCATGCAGCGCCACTGCGAGAACGGCCGAAAAGTAGCCGAGTACCTTAACGACCACCCCAAGGTAGACCGCATCTACTGGCCGGGGCTGGAGTCGCTGCCGGGCCACGAGGTAGCCAAGCGGCAAATGCGCGACTTCGGCGGTATGTTGTCGTTCGTGCTCAAGGGCGACCGGCAGGAGGATGCTTTCCGCACGTTGGAGAAGCTGAAGGTATTTTCGCTGGCCGAATCGCTGGGCGGAGTAGAGTCATTGGCGGGGCACCCGGCCAGCATGACCCACGCCAGCATCCCCCCCGAAGCCCGTGCCAAAACCGGGCTAAGCGATTCCCTAATTCGCCTCAGCGTGGGCATTGAGGATGTAGAAGACCTGATAGAAGATTTAGAGCAAGCAATTGGATAAAAAACGTAGGGCTTCCAACCATTTCTTGCTAATACGGGTCTTGGTAAAGACTAAACGTATTAGCTATGAGACATTTTGGATTAGTAACTTTTCTAGGTCTGCTTCTAATTGCTGCCGCTTGCGAGGAAAATGAGGTGTCGCCCACCAGCCAAAAGTTGGTAGGCACATGGCAATTATACGAGTACGGATGGTCTCCGGGATCGGGTTATTTTGTTGAAGAAGTCCCTTCGGTTCCGGCACAGACGATTACCTTCGGCAGCAACGGAACAGTAGACGTGAAAGGCGAACAACTAGGCTTTTTCGATTCGCACCGCCAGTATCGTTTGGTAAGCGATTCTACCCAGGCAACGGACTACGTAGCGTTCTCCAGCTCGGGCGCCGATGAGTCCGTTGCCTACATCACCCTGTTGACTCCTGATTCGCTTACGCTGAGTCCTCCCTGTTTTGAGGGTTGCCACTATGGTTTTGTTCGGGTTAACCAGCCTACTGTTCCTAAAGATAATTTTTGAATTGAATCCGTAGTGGGTTCATCA